>NZ_CP085168.1 GCF_022788715.1 Sulfitobacter sp. DSM 110093 | reverse complement strand
TTATTCTGCCTTGTAAACCGTGTTATCCGGATTTCTCTCTGTGTAACACGTTTTATCCACAACGCCAGAAGAAATGCGTGACGCCGCCAAAGCGTGGTAGGCGACGTATTATTTTTCCAAACGTTTATGCAGCGTTAGCTGTGGTACTTGAGGCATCGCATTAACAGCTTTCACCCAATGGCATTCGTGGCAGAGGTTTGAAAGCGTTGATATCATCGCGAAAACCGCCCCTCAGAGCAGCTACATAGAATCGCAGATAAGTAAGTGATGCAGGCTTCTGTTGCCAGGTGCCTGCGAACCCCGCCTCACGCGGCTAGGCGAGAGGGGGCTGTTGCATTAACGGAGCCCCTTGGCGACGATCATGATTTGGAGGTCGAGCATGTCACGCAAGTCGCCGTTCAAGCGCCATCGCTTTCCCCGGGAGATCATACTCTGCGCTGTGCGTTGGTATCTGCGCTACCCGTTGTCCTACCAAGATGTTGTTGATCTTCTGGAAGAGCGTGGGATCATGGTCGATCGATCAACGGTCTTCCGCTGGGTCCAGAAGTTCTCGCCTGAACTGGCGAAGCGCACTGAGAGGCATCGTCGCGCAAGCGTCGATTGGCACGTTGATGAAACCTACATCCGGGTTGGTGGCAAATGGCGCTATCTCTGGCGCGGGTGTTGTCACTTTAACTCGCCGAGTTTGCAGGTTAGCATGCCGGTCGTTGGTCAAGCGGCATGTGCCGCAGATTTCCACGCCTCGAATGCTTCGAGCCGGTGGTAGCGGATGGTGAGAGCGGAACGATGGCGGACTGGGACAGAGAAACAATTACGGGTTGCGGACTGCATAGTGACGAAGCGCTGCAATCCACCCGGTGATCGGAAGCCCTGCATTACTGGGAGTGTCATGAACTTTGTGTATCTGGTCTGGCCCATGCGGGTTTTAGATACAGTCACGCATTGAAGCGATCCTCGAACATTATGGCGAAATGATTGCGGGCCGCAAACCATTCTCGAACATTCCGGCCGCCTTTCTCAAAGTTGCGGATCGCCAAGTAGATCAGCTTCGTGGCTGCGTCCTCGGTCGGGAACGATCCTCGCGTCTTGATCGATTTGCGGATTACGCGGTTTAAGCTTTCAATTGCGTTGGTGGTGTAGATGATCTTCCGGATGGCGGGATCAAAAGCAAAGAACGGGATTACTTCCTGCCAAGCTCTGCGCCAGGCCGGTGCGATAGAGGCATATTTACCGGCCCATTTTTCCTCGAAGGCATCCAACTCCAAGCCAGCTTGATCGGCTGTGGGGGCGCTGTAAATCCGCCGCAGATCAGCGGCCACCTCCTTGCGATCTTTCCAAGCACAGAAGTTCAGCGAATGGCGCACGAGATGGACAATGCACGTTTGCACGGCCGTGTCCGGAAAGGCTGCTGTGATGGCATCAGGGAAGCCCTTGAGGCCGTCTACGACCGCAATCAGGATGTCTTGCAGCCCACGGTTCTTCAGCTCTGTCATCACCGAGAGCCAGAATTTGGCGCCCTCGTTGTCAGCGATCCAAAGACCAAGAACCTCGCGCACGCCATCCCTGCTGACACCAAGGGCCACGTAGACGGCTTTGTTCTTGACCATGCGGCTATCCACTGCCCGGCAGGGCATTGCGAAGCAATGTCCCGAGAGGGGCGTCGCGGATCTTGACCCGTAGAGCGTCAAAAATGACGATGGGATACATCCGGTCCAGCGCCCGGGATTGCCACTCCCGAACCTCATCCAGCACGGCGTCAGTGACGCGGCTGATCAAGTCTGGCGAGACTTGCAGGCCATAGACGTCCTCAAGATGAGCACGGATGTCGCGGACCGTCAGACCGGCGGCGTAAAGCCCGATAATCTTGTCATCCATCCCATCAATGCGGGTCTGTCCCTTCTTCACCAGTTCAGGCTCGAAGCTGCCGTCCCGGTCCCGCGGCACAGTGATAGGCAGTTCGCCGTCTTGCCCCTTCAATTTTTTAGCAGATGAGCCGTTGCGACGGTTGGCCTGATCAGGCGGGGCATCCTTGCCGTCTTCATAGCCCAGATGTGCAGTCAGCTCAGCCCCGAGCATCCGTTCCATCAGCTTGATCTTGAGCTCTTTCATTAGCCCGGCATCGCCAAGCAGATCTTCAGGCCGCTCGCAGCCCTTCAGCAGCTCGTCCAACAGTTCCTTGGAAATAGTCATAGTCTTTGCTCCTCTCAGGAAGCATGGACCAGATCCCAGTTACACAGAAGATAGGACACTCTCGCATTACTCGCTCTCGTTTTCGGAAAGGCAAATGGCTGTTCTCTGCGCGGTTATTCAGCCCCTTGTGTGACCAATGATCAAGGCCAGGCGCGACCTCACGCTTGGCAGCACCATAGGATCGCAGTTTGTCCGTAATGATCCTTTTGGGTACGAAACCCCAACGTTTCATCAGCTTGATCAAAAGCCGCTTTGCCGCGCGCTTGTCTCGCCTCGATTGTAGGACTTCCTCAAGAACGACGCCGTGTTGATCGACCGCTCGCCACAGCCAGTATGACCGGCCAGTAATCTTCACCACAACTTCGTCCAGATGCCAGACATCACCAGCGCGAGGCTGCCGCCGCCGCAGAACGTGGGCGATCAAAGGGCCAAACTTAACGGTCCAGCGCCGGATCGTTTCATACGAAACTTCCACGCCCCTTTCCAACATCAGTTCCTCGACCTCGCGCAGGCTCAAGTTGAACCGGGCGTAGAGCCAGACAACATGAGCAATGATCTGGGGCGGAAAGCGGTGGCGCTTGTAGCTGATTTTCTCTGTTTGCATCGACACCGCCTACGCAAAGATCAATAAACCAGCAACCTCAGGCCCATTAACGTGACAACACCCTCAGCACTCATCGAGAAACTGCCATTCTGACAGAGAAAATTTCACCATTTGACTCAAGTATACTTGCATGCAAGAATTCATGATAGGGGGAGAGCAATGAACCGAAAGATCGCCGCAGTTAACAGTGTTGCAACTCGAATCGATTGGGCCTCGCTCGGTTTGATCGAACGATCGCACCCGTTGGGGCCGCAAATCTACGATTTGCTGCGCTTGGCTATTATTCTTGAGATGTTTCAACCGGGCGATCCAATCTATGAATTGGAGGTGGGACAGGCTTTGGGCGTTAGCCGAACGCCAGTGCGGGAAGCTTATCAGCGTCTTATTGAGGATGGGCTCATTGAGGCTCGGCCCAAATCTGGAACGACGGTCACTGCGATTGACGACACTCGGGTGCGAGAGGGTATCATTATCCGCCGCGCACTGGAGCGTCAGGTTGTTGCCTTACTTGCGGACGCCCCGCCATGCTTGCGTTCTCTGGATGCGATCATAGCCTTGCAAAGCGTCGCAGTCGGTCACGGCGATCACATTGAATTTTTCCGCCAAGATGAACGCTTTCATGCCGAGCTAGCCAATCTTGCCGGCCTGCCCGCGGCCTGGCGGTTGGCCCACTCTGTGAAGTCACATACGGATCGGGCCCGGATCATGTTGACGGGGCATTTGCCGCAGCGGATCAATGTCGCATTCAGCGAACACATTGCCCTTTTGGATGCGATTAAGGCCGGTGACGTAGAACTGTCCAAGGCGCTGGTATCAAAACATATCAACTCTGCCATGGAGGCCCTAAATGCTGCATCCTGATCGCTTTTTCCCGGCCGATACAGCGTCGCGGAACGTGGCGCGGCGGTTGTTTGCGCAGGTAGAGCGCCTGCCGCTGATTTGCCCGCATGGGCATACCGAACCTGCCTGGTTTGCCGAAAACGATGCGTTTCGCGATCCCGCTCAGCTGCTTATTGTGCCGGACCACTATGTGGTGCGTATGCTGGTAAGCCAAGGGGTGACCCATGCCGAGCTTGGTGTGCCTACGCGTGATGGCACGCCGATTGAAACCGACAGCCGTGCTATTTGGCGGCGGTTTGCCCAGAACTACCATTTGTTTCGATCCACCCCCGTGCGGCACTGGATGGACTATACGCTGGAAACGCTTTTCGGGATCGAAGGGCCGCTGAACTCCCAGATCGCGGATCAGACGTTTGACAAAATTGCCGAGGCACTTGCGGGCGATGCGTGTCGCCCGCGCGCTTTGTATGAAAAATTCGGGATCGAGGTTTTGGCAACGACAGACGCCTGTCTCGATGACTTGCGGCACCACCAGACTATTCGCGATAGCGATTGGCAGGGCAACGTCGTCCCGACCTATCGGCCGGATCAGGTGACCAATCCCGATTCCGATGGGTTCCACGAACATATTGCAAAGCTGGGTGCATTGACGGGTGAGGACACCAGTACATGGGCGGGCTTTCTTGCGGCACATCGCCAGCGGCGTCAGTATTTCATTTCATTGGGCACTACGGCGACGGACCATGGGCACCCAACCGCGCGAACTGCCGACCTGCCTGTTGATGACTGCAGAGCTTTGCTTGGCCGGGTTTTGAAAGCTGGCGCAAGCGCTGAAGACAAAGAGCTTTTCCGCGCGCAGATGCTGACCGAGATGGCGCGGATGAGCCTGGAAGACGGACTTGTGATGCAAATTCATTCCGGGTCGCGCCGCAACCACAGCAGTATGGTCTTTAATCGGCACGGCGCGGATAGAGGGTTCGACATTCCCGGCCCAACCGACTTTGTCGAGGCCCTGCGTCCGCTGTTGAACGCGCATGGGCATGACCCACGGCTGACGGTGATCCTGTTTACGTTGGATGAAACCGCCTATGGTCGCGAGCTGGCACCCTTGGCCGCGGCTTATCCCTGTTTGCGCCTTGGCCCGGCATGGTGGTTTTTCGACAGCCCGGACGGCATGATGCGCTACCGCGAGGTAACAACCGAAACTGCGGGTTATTACAACACCGTGGGTTTCAACGATGACACCCGCGCCCTGTCTGCGATCGCGGCGCGCCATGACATGGCCCGCAGGGTCGATTGCGCTTTTCTTGCCAAACAAGTGGTCGAGCATCGGCTGCCCGAAGATGAAGCCGCGATCGTCGCAAAGGATCTGACATACAACCTGCCGCGCCGGGCCTATGGCTATGAGGCGCGCATATGAAACAGACATGGCGTTGGTTCGGACCAGCAGATGCAATTGCAATCGAGGAAGTCGAGCAAGCGGGGGCGACGGGTATTGTCACGGCATTGCATCATATTCCCAATGGTGCCGTTTGGAGCGTTGAAGAGATCGGCAAACGTCAGGCCGAAGTGGCACGGCGAAGTGATGGATCGCCTTCGCGGCTGGCGTGGGACGTTGTGGAAAGCCTGCCGGTATCCGAAGAGATTAAGAAGCAAAGCGGCGACTGGCGGGCGCACATTCAGGCCTACAAAGACAGCCTAAAGAACCTTGCCAAAAGCGGTTTGCAGGTCGTTTGCTATAACTTCATGCCCGTTCTTGACTGGACCCGCACCGATCCTGCGCATGTCACCCCGACAGGTGCGAATTGTATGCGGTTCGATTGGATAGACTTTGCCGCCTTTGATATCTTTGTTCTGGCGCGTCATGGCGCTGCGGAAGGTTTCCCGGAAGCTGTCGTCGAAGCTGCGCGCGCCCGCTACCAGCAGATGAGTGATAAAGATCACCGCCGTTTGGCCGCCAATATCACGATGGGGTTGCCGGGGGCCAATCAAGAACTCAGCTTTGACGATTTTCACACGCTACTGCGCAGCTATGGAACGCTATCTTCTGACCAGCTTCGCGCCAACCTAACTGCCTTTCTGGAAGAGGTCGTTCCGGTTGCCGAAGCTCTTGGAATCCGGCTTTGCTGCCATCCTGATGATCCACCGTTCCCACTTCTTGGATTGCCACGGGTGGTGTCAACAGAAGGTGACTATCTGCGCCTCACCGGCGCGGTGGATAGTCCTTCCAACGGTATTACGCTATGTTCTGGCTCGCTTGGTGTGAACCCGGATGTCGATTTGCCGGGGATGATGGAACGTTTGGGCGACAAGGTGCACTTTTTGCATTTACGCAATGTCACCCGCGAAGAAACACGTTTTCCCGGATCGTTCCACGAGGCGGCACATCTGGAAGGCAGTACGGACATGGTTGCGCTGTTGCAGGCCGTCATTGCCGAAGAAAAGCAGCGCAAGGGGGCGGAGCGGAGCGACTGGTCGATTCCCATGCGCCCCGATCACGGCCATGCCATGGCAATCGATATGCACCGCAAGCAACAGCCAGGCTATCCGCTGGTCGGGCGCCTGCGCGGATTGGCCGAGTTAAGGGGCGTCATCGCCGCCCTTGGGGGGGATTTACAATGACACGTATCGTTCACATCGGCCCCGGCGCGTTTCACCGTGCCCATCAGGCGATTTATACCGAAGATGCCGCGGATGGATGGCAAATCACAGGCGTAAGCCTAAGAAGCGCGGATTTCGCCGACGCCCTGATCAAACAGAATGGACGCTACACGCTGGTGACACGCGGGACGGATGGCATTGAATATCGCCAAGTCACCGCCATGTCCAAAGCGCTCGCTATCGCAAATGGGCGCGGACCCGTCCTAGATGCGCTGACGCAAGCTGACACACGGATCATCAGCCTGACCATCACAGAAAAAGGGTATGCCCCCCCTTTCGATGCCAGCAGTGCCATCACGTTGTTGGTCCAAGCTTTGCAAATGCGCAAAGACGCAGGGCGGCCCGGGGTCACACTTTTGTCTTGCGACAACCTTACTGACAACGGTGCGGTGTTGCAAAAAGCGGTGACAGGTGCCGCACCGTCCGACCTTGCGGACTGGATCGCCGCGCATGTGCGTTTCCCGTCTACGATGGTGGACCGTATCACACCCGCCACCACGGCTGAATTGCGCGCCGAAGTGGCCGAGCAAGCGGGGTGGGCTGACGAAATTCCCGTCGAAACAGAAGCGTTCAGCCAGTGGGTGATTGAAGATAATTTTGCCGCTGGTCGCCCGGATTGGGAACATGCGGGTGCGGAACTGGTGCCAGATGTCGCACCTTACGAGCAGATGAAGCTGCGTATGCTGAACGGTGCCCATTCGATGTTGGCCTACTGCGGCCATCTGACAGGAAAGGTATATGTTCGCGATGTTATGGCCGATCCTGCCCTTGCTGCGCTTGTCGCCCGTCACATGGATGCGGCCGCAGCCACGCTTGATCCCGGCACGGGCCTAAATCCAAGCGCTTACCGTGATCAATTGCTGACCCGTTTTCGCAATCCCCACATTGCGCACAAGACGTATCAAATCGCGATGGACGGAAGCCAAAAAATGCCGCAGCGCATGTTTGCGCCGGCTCAGGATGCGGTGCGACGGGGACAGGACGTCACGCCTTTCTCTTTTGCGACAGCATGTTGGTTGCACTACCTTGGCGGTCGCACCGATGCGGGTGATGCCTACGCACTTCGGGACCCACGCGAAGCCGAATTGGCAGCCCTTCCCAGTCATCCAAAAGACCGGGTTGATGCCCTTTTTGCGTTGCCTGATCTGCTACCGGCCGCGCTTGCTGCCGATCCGGACTTTCGCGCGAAGACGGCCGCTTATCTTCTGGCAATTACGCAACACGGTTTGATGGCTACAACGAAAGAGGATGCCCATGTCTAACCCCCCTATTAAACTTGTCGTCATTGGGCTCGGCATGGCTTCAAAGCCGCACCTTGCCGCATTAAAGCAACTGGCACCCGGCGTTGAAGTTCTCGGCGTTTATGCCCGCTCGCCCGAGCGACGCGCGCAGGTTTCTCAGGCTTCGGGATGGCCCGCTTTCGACAGCCTTGCAGACATCGCCGCAAGCGATGCGGATGGCGCGATCTTGATCACGCCCCCCAACGGCAGGACCGAAAGTGTCGCGGCCTTGGCGCAGGCGGGAAAGGCGATTCTGACGGAAAAACCGGTCGAGCGGGATCTGGCCCGCGCAACCAAGATCGTGGAGCTTTGCGAAACGGCTGGCGTGCCGCTCGGATTGGTTCTGCAACACCGGTTCCGCGCGGGCGCAGAAGCATTAAGCGCCCTGATCGCAAGCGGCAAGGCCGGGCGCGTGAACATGGTGCGCGTCACGCTGCCGTGGTGGCGCGATCAGACCTATTATGACCAACCCGGACGAGGGCGTTATGATGTGGACGGCGGCGGTGTGCTGCTGACCCAAGCGATCCATGTGCTGGATCTTATGCTAAGCCTGACCGGACCGGTAAGCGAAGTTTCGGCAATGACGGCCACAACTGATCTGCACCGGATGGAGGCCGAAGATTTCGCCACGGCCGGGTTGCGGTTTGAAAGCGGCGCAATCGGCTCGGTGGTGGCGACGACATCGGCGTTTCCGGGCGATGCCGAGACATTGATACTTGATTGTGAACATGCCTCGTTACAATTAACCGCCGGAGAGCTTGTCGTTCACTGGCGTGATGGGCGCACCGAAACGGTCGGCGAAGTCACCGGAACGGGCGGCGGCAGTGATCCGATGGATTTCCCGTGCGACTGGCACCGTGATTTGATTGCCGATTTCGCAGAGGCGCTACGACAAGGGCGCCCCCCTCGCATCACTGGCCGCGAGGCGCTTCACGTGCACCGTCTGATTTACGCTATTGAACGCTCGGCCCGCAGTGGTTCTGTTGCGCAGGTCGAGGTCGAGGCATGAGCATCCGCTTCGCCGCACTTGGCCTGGATCACCGGCACATCTATGGCATGTCGCAGGGCATGATTGATGCCGGTTGCGATTTTGCCGGCTTTTGGACCGACGGCAACCCGCAGCCAATCGCAGGGTTCATAAAACGCTTTCCGAATGTCCCGCGTGCCGCAGACCTCGACACCATTTTGAATGACAAAAGCATTGATTTGGTGCTGATCGCCGCGCCGCCCGCTGAACGCGCGCGTTTGTCTCTTGCCGCCATGCAGCACGGCAAGGACGTGATGCTGGACAAACCCGGCTGTCTTACGCTCGACGAGCTGTCTCAGATCGAAGCGACCATCGAACAGACGGGCCGCATCTGGTCTGTCAATTTCTCTGAACGTTTCGAGGTGCCCGCCACCACCCTGGCCGATCAGCTATTAGGCGAAGGGCGGATCGGCAAGCTGGTTCATGTCCTGTCACAGGGCCCGCACCGGTTGAATGCACAGACGCGGCCGGATTGGTTTTGGGAGCCGTCGGAATACGGGGGTCTTTTGGGTGACATTGGCACCCATCAGATCGACCAGTTTCTGCATTTTGCCCGCGCCGACACCTGCGAGGTGACGCGCGCGACTGTCGGCAACATGGCCACGCCAGACCACCCGGCGTTTCAAGATTTCGGCGAGATGAACCTGAGCGCAGGCGATGTTCAAGGTTATGTGCGCCTTGACTGGTTCACGCCGGATGCCGCGCCCAACTGGGGCGACGGGCGGTTGATCCTTACCGGAACCGAAGGTTTCATTGAGGTCCGCAAATACATGGATATCGCTGGCCAGCCCGGCACCGACCACGTGTTTCTTGTCAATGGCACCACATGCGAGCGCATTGGCGCAAGCCGCGCCGGCACGCCCTACTTTGCGAACTTGGTGTACGACATTGAACACCGAACCGAAACGTCCTGTCCGCAGCACAGAACCGTAACGGTCATGCGGCTGGCGATCGAAGCACAAGCAATTGCCCACAAGTTGGGAGGCTTAAGCGGCAATATCTGAAAACCCAACTTAAGGAGGAAAGAATGGGATATAAACGAACTCTTACGGGTGCCGTCGCGGCAGCTTTTCTTGCCGGACCTGCATTGGCCGAATGGCCCGAAAAGCCTATCCAGTTGATCGTGCCTTGGGGCGCAGGCGGTGCGACCGATCAGGTCACACGCGTGGTTGCGGCCGAGCTTGGTGACGCGCTTGGCCAAAGCGTGGTTGTCGTCAATCAACCCGGCGCATCAGGTTCGCTGGGGAGTCAGGCCGCATGGGATGCGCCTCATGACGGCTACACCTGGACTGCGGGTGCCGCCAAAGACCTAGGGACCTATGGCGTAACAGGAATGATGGATACTTCGATCAAGGACTGGGATCTGTATCTTAATTCCGCGCTCGCAAGCGTCATTTCAGTGCCTGCCAATTCTGACATCGATAACCTGGACGACTTCGTTGCCGCGCTGAAAGCAGGCGGGATCAAGGTCGGGACATCCGGTGTCAATTCAGCCGGTCACTCGGCGATTGAAGCCCTCTCGGGTGCTGTTGACGGGTCTTATATCCATGCAAGCTATGATGGTGGCTCTGCTGCGGTTTTGTCCACGGTTTCTGGCGAAACCGATGCAACGACGCAGTTGATTTCTGAACAAATTGACATGCTACGCGCGGGTCAGCTGAAACCGATTGCAATTCTATCGGATACGGATGCTGACGTGCCAGGAGTTGGTAACATCCCGTCGGTTTTAGCGGCGTTGCCAGATGTGCCGGTTGCGCCGATCTACTTCGGTGTCTTCGTTCCGGGTGATGTTCCAGAAGAAGTGTCTTCCAGAATGGAAAAGGCCTGGGCCGGTTTGGCGGAGTCAGCTGCATTGACCGAATACACCGAAGGACGCGGTTCGTTGCTGACGGTGCACGCAGGTAATGAGGCCCAAGAAAAGGTTTGGCCGTCGATCCAGATCAATGCCTGGATGCTTCACGATGCGGGAAATTCGGCCACAAGCCCTGAAGATCTCGGCATTCCGCGCCCTTAAGCCGGCAGAAAAGACCGGTCGTCCCTGTATTTGGGGCGACCAAGACAGGAGGTAGGCATGAACAATCACGCACTCGACAGACTAACCGGAATTTTCTTTGTAGCACTTGGCCTCGCTGTCGTCGCGGGGTCTTGGGTTATGCCGCGGTTCGAGGCGCAGGGCGCGTCGCCATACCTTGCACCCGGACTGACACCAGGCCTTATTGGTATAGCTTTAGGCATTTGCGGTTTGATTTTAGCCCTACGCACGAAACGCGAGGATGGGGCCGAACGCTCATATTGGAATACAGTGATCGGTACCGCTTCTAACCGCAACCGCGCGTTTGCTGCACTTGCATTGACGCTGGTCTACGGCGCCGTTCTGTTTGGCAATGTCCACTTCGTTCTGGCCACTTTTCTGTTCGTCTTCGCCTTTGTCTGCACCTTTGAAGTTATATTGAAATCCGAAGGCAGCACCCACCGGGCGATATCAACCCTAATCGCCGCTGCACTGCTCGCGCTCGTCACAAGCTTTGGAAGTTACTACGTCTTCCAGAACCTATTTCTGGTGAGGCTGCCTTAAATGCTAAATACCCCAGCCATACTCAACGCTTTTGCAACAGCACTTTCGCCTGAATACCTGCTTATCACCCTTTGGGCCACGGTGCTTGGTATCATCATCGGGATGTTGCCCGGTCTAACGGCCACCATGGGGCTGGCGCTTTTAACGACGCTGACATTTCAGATGGAAAGCTTTCAGGCGATTACCGCGTTGCTCGGCCTTTATGTCGGCGCGATCTATGGTGGCAGCCGCACGGCAATCATACTGAACATGCCCGGCACACCTGCAAGCGCTGCGACGTCGCTCGATGGCTATCCGCTCGCCCGGCAGTCCCGCGCGCGCGAAGCGCTTGGTCTTGCGACCATCGGCTCTTTTTTCGGCACTATGGTTGGCGTCGTTCTGCTCCTTTTTACGGCCCCTATTCTGGCGACTTACGCCCTTAAGTTTGGGACGTACGAGTATTTTTGGCTGGCGCTTTTCGGCGTTGTAATTTCGGGTCGCCTGACGGCACTTAATGACCCGCTGAAAGGGTGGATTGCAGGTTTTCTGGGTTTGCTTTTTGCCATGGCCGGCCAAGAACAGGTGTTTGCATACGCTCGGTTTTCTTTCGGAATTCAGGATTTGACCGGCGGGATTAGCTTAATTCCCGCGATGGTCGGCGCGTTTGGTCTGGTTGAAATTCTTTCGAGCATCTCGAACAATCAAAAGCCGAAAATTTCGGAAAACAAAGGCCGTCTGCTGCCCAAAGCGCGCGAAGTTGCGCAAAATGCAGGGACCATCGGGCGTTCCGGGATAGCTGGCACGCTGATGGGTCTTATCCCCGGAGTCGGAGAAGACATCGGTGCTTGGGTCTCTTACGCCATCGCAAAGCGGTTTAGCCGGACAAAAGAAATGTTCGGCCGCGGATCAACCGAAGGATTGATCGCAGCAGAGACCGGAAACTCCGCCGCTGTGCCAGGCGCAATCATTCCGGTGCTGACATTGGCCATTCCCGGCTCGGCCCCATCCGCCGTTCTTTTGGCCGCTCTTGTCATACATGGCGTTCAGCCGGGACCAATGATTATGTTCACCAGCGCGGATATGGTCTATGGCATCGTCGCCGCGATCACACTGGCCGCCTGTGTTATGACCGTCGCAGGCGTCATGCTTACGACACCTTTACTGGCCGTCCTGCGTATCCCACGCGAAAGGCTTTTGCCGGTCATTTTCGTGCTTTGCACAGTCGGCGCTTTTGCGATCGCAGCACGTCCTTTTGATGTCTGGACGATGCTTGGCTTTGGCGTTCTCGGTTTTATCCTAAAGCAGATGGATTACCCAATGGCGCCGCTTGTCTTAGGCTTGGTGCTGGGTGACCTTTTGGACAAAAGCCTGCGCCGGGGCCTTAATTTATCAGAGGGGTCACTTGAGCCTTTTCTCACCCGCCCGATCAGCGCTTTTCTAGCGATCGCAACATTGATGAGTCTCGCTCTCTTGTTGGTGCCAACCCTTCGCAGGATCGCAAAGAGAAATAACCGATAAAAGAAACCATGCCGGCGCGCGGCTGCCGCCCAACAGAGAAAAGGTATCGCCAGCGATTAAGTGATCTCGGGCTAAAAAACTGAATATGCTGAAATTCAACACCGCTAAGACCTTCGCCATCGGCGAAGCAATGATCGAAATGGCTCCGATCGGTGAGGGTACATATCGGCGCAATTTTGCGGGCGATACATTCAACACGGTCTGGCATATGTCACAGGTCGCAGGCTCGAGGTCGCCCGTCGCGTTGCTCACCAAGGTGGGAACCGACACGACCTCTGACGCCTTTGTCGACGAGATCGAGGCAGACGGCTTGGATGTCTCTTCTATTGGTCGTGTGTCGGGCCGAACCATGGGTTTGTATTTGATCGACGTAGATGGCGTTGAACGCAGTTTCCAGTACTGGCGAGACCAATCCGCAGCCCGCCTATTGGCCGATGATGGGGACTGGCTTGATGCCAAACTGGAAGGTGCTGGGCTGATCCACTTTTCTGGGATCACTCTGGCTATTCTGACACCTGAAGCACGGTGTGTTTTGGTCGCATCAATCAAACGGGCTCGACGACTCGGAGCGCGAGTATCTTTCGATCCCAATGTCAGGCCGCGGCTATGGTCCTCGGCAGAGGAGGCTCGGATGGCGATCTCACAGGTCAACGGACTTACCGACATTGCCCTACCTAGCTTTGAAGATGAACAAAAACTCTGGGGCGACAAAACCCCCGATGATACAATTGCCCGCCTCCGAGATTTTGGAGTGAACGAAATCGTCGTGAAAAACGGCGCGGCTCCCGCTATAGCTTGGACAGGTGTCGATCAGGTTTCAATTCCGACCCCGCCTGTTGAAAATATCCAGGACACGTCTGGAGCAGGGGACGCATTTAATGCAGGCTATTTTGTTGCACGTCTCCGTGGGAGTAAACCAGCCGCTGCAATCCCGTTTGGGCAGAAAATGGCAGCCGAGGTTATTGGACATTTCGGAGCGCGCATACCAAAAGGCCGAATCCCGGATCTGGCTTCTTTAGACACAACATAGCAAGCAAGGCGATCTGGGTGCGTAAAATTCTGTGGCCAAGCTGTAGACGATCATCGTGCATGAAATCGACCCAGTCGGCAAACCTAAGTAAAGCTTGGTGCTGTTGTTGGAGATCGTCATCATTTTGCGCGGCATTGGCCGACCTCCGAATCGTGGGCTCAGAGTCCAATGCTGCGTCAGTAGGTGAGGAGGCGTCGGATCTACTGAACGAGGTACAGTCGGCATGGCGGATTAGGTCTGCAAGTGCCGCCAGCGCATACAGGTCCACATTTGCCTTATCGGCCTCGTGACAGGAGGCTCGTGATGGATATAGACCGACTGGCCAAACCAAGGATGGCATCGATAAAGAACCTTCCGGCATTCGATAACGTGGGTGTTCTGGCGTGCTGTTGTACAACACAGTCAGGCCGCACAGCGCCTTGGGCTACCGACCGCCAGCGACCAAAAGCATCGTCCCGATAGACCAAAGGCCGAACATGCACTAACATTCGAACCAAGAACGGAACCCCCATCTCGCGATTGGGATTTGGCGCCATGCAATTTGGCCGTACGGCGGATGTGGGCAACGCCAAAGAGATGTTTGAGACCTGCGTCGCGGCGGGGATCAATCACTTCGACACGGCCTATAGCTATAATGGCGGCGCGACTGAGAGCATGTTGGGGCAGATCTTGGGATCGAATGTCGATGATCTGATCATCGGTACGAAAGCCCCCAATGATCGGCCCGCCCTTTTGAAGAGACATTTGCCACCTTGGCCAAGATGCAGTCTCAAGGGCTGATATGCTATATCGGCGTGTCGAACTTTGCGGCTTGGCAGATCATGAAGGCGCAAGCGGTGTGTAAGGCGATCGGCACCCAGATTGATGTCTGCCAACCGATGTATAACCTTGTGAAACGACAGGTAAAGGTCGAGATTCTTCCGGCCTGCGCGGACCAAGGCATTGCCGTTAGTCCTTTTTCGCCCTTGGGTGGGGGCTTGTTGACCGGGAAACACGCCAAAGGTGCCGAGGGGCGTTTGCAAGACGACAAGACCTATGCCGCACGCTATGGGCAGCCATGGATGCACGAGGTTGCGCGTGATTTGGCCACGCTATCGCAGCGTCTGGGTATTGCGGCCACCACCCTTGCCGTGGCGTGGGTTGCCCGGCACCCGGCGGTGACGTCAACGCTTATTTCAGGCCGGAATGTTGACCAGTTGCAGCCTTCACTGGATGCGATGGGCTTGGACTTGTCCGGGGATAGCTACGCTGAAATTTCGCAACTAAGCCCGAAACCGACGCCCGCGACGGATCGGTCGGAGGAGACCTAAGCGTGATCGGTCGGTAAAACTAAAGCGCCTTCACCGCGCATAAATGTGAAACCCAAAAGCGCTCCCCTTCATTGACATCATTCTGCGTTGCGGCAATGTTCCGCGACAGTCAGTTTGAATGGACAGTAACGTGACGAAAATCAAAAGACGCACATTTGGTGTCGTTGGTTTGGGCAATTTCGGAAGCTCCGTTGCGAAGGAATTGCAACGTTTCGGCAACCACGTCATCGGCATCGACATCTCAGAGGCACGCGTTGCCAACCTCGCCGATACCCTGTCGCAGGCCATGATTGTGGACGCCCGCGATGATGCAGCGCTCCGTGATGCCGGGTTTGGTGACTGTGATACCGCCGTGGTGGCCATGGGGTCGGACCTAGAGGCGAGCATTCTATCGGCGATGAACCTCAAGCTCGTTGGCGTTCAGGTCGTCTGGGCCAAGGCCACGACCCGAACTCACCACCGCATATTGAAGAAGCTCGGCGTGGACAGGATCGTGCATCCAGAGGTCGAGATTGGCCAGCATATCGCGCAGATCCTGCACAACCCACTTTTGCGGGACTATGTCAGCCTCGGCAATGGATACCATGTCGTGAACTTTCGCATCCCAGAAAGCCTCGAGGGCAGACGTCTGACCGAACTGCCGCATGGGAAAACCTATAATCTGCGCTGCATCGGCGTCATGCGGGGGAGCGAGTTCATCGGGCAGGATGGAGACGAATGTCAGTTGCAGTGTGATGATCTGCTCTTGCTGTTGGGCCAGCGCAAAGACCTGCACAGCTTTGCGGCTAGCCTCTGACAATGCCCCTGTCGTTTCGGTCCCTTTTGCGGCGGAAAAAGACCCTGCGGATGCCGCCGCCTGCGCTTTTGTCGCTCTATTATATGGCATTCATCATTCTGGGGGCCATTCTGCTCTGGCTGCCGATTTCGCATCACGGTGATATCGGTCTGGGCGAGGCGCTTTTCACCTCGACCTCCGCAGTAACGGTCACGGGGCTGGTGCTCGCCGATACCGGGGCGGCATTCACGGGCTTTGGTCAAGCGGTGATCGCAGCGTTGATCCAGCTTGGCGGTCTTGGCCTGATGACCTTTGCGGTGCTGTTGCTGGGCGCGCTTGGTATTCCTATCGGCATGCCGCAACGGCTGATCCTGCGCGAGGACCTGAACCAGACATCCCTGTCAAACCTGTCCTATATCGCCCGTATGATCCTGATCATCGCGGTTTCTTGCGAGGCGGTGGGTGCAGCGCTTCTGGCCTTGGTCTTTGTGCCTGAGTTCGGCTGGGCCGGGCTGTGGGAGGCGGTCTTTCACTCGATCTCAGCCTTCAACAATGCCGGGTTTGCCCTGCACCCCGATAGCCTGTCGCAATGGGTGGGAAACCCGATCATCAATCTTGTGATCCCTGCGCTTTTCATCCTTGGCGGGCTTGGGTTTATCGTGGTGGGCGATGTGTATCGCAGCCGGAATTGGCGGAAACTGACCCTGCATTCCAAGCTGATGCTGGTTGGCACGGCACTGCTGATCACTTGGGGAAGTGTCATGTTTGGCCTGCTGGAATGGGGCAATCCTGAGACCCTCGGCCCCTTGAGTGTCGTTGAGAAACTATGGGCAAGTTGGTTTCAAGGCACCACGCCGCGTACCGCCGGTTTCAACACGATCAACACCGGCGGGATGCATGACAGCACCTCCTTGCTGACAATGACGCTGATGCTGGTGGGGGGCGGTAGCACTTCGACGGCAGGCGGGATCAAGGTGACCACGCTCTTTGTCCTGCTGCTTGCCACGATCGCATTCTTTCGACGTCAGACAACGCTACACGCCTTTGGTCGGTCCTTGGGGTTGGACGAGGTGATGAAAGTCTTGGCTCTCACCACGATCTCAATGCTGCTGGTCCTGACGGGGGTTTTCGTCATGACAATCAACCACGACGGCCAGTTCACCGATATCGCCTTTGAGGTTACATCCGCTTTCGGAACGGTCGGCCTGTCGCGCGGCATTACGGCGGAGTTAGATGGCATCGGGCGCTTTATCCTCATGTTGATCATGTTCGTCGGGCGGGTCGGGCCCTTGGCAATAGGTTTTTTCCTCGCCACACGTAGCGTTCCTAAGGTGAAATATCCCTCAGGGCAGATTTATCTGGGGTGAGGGAAGGAAATCAGTTGGCCTGCCCCAGGCGACGCTTGGAGCTTGCGGGACGATGCCGCCGTTCGGTTCTGACCCGGTCTCGATCGATGCTCTAATGTGCTAGCGTGACTGTAGTTCTTACGTGTCGGCTCTGCCGAACATAGGTCGTTTGGTATCCATGCCTTGGTCCAACCCCTGCTGGTGGTCCGGGCTGATTTGCGTTCATAGCGTTGTGAGCTCAGTTCGAACAACAACTCCGGACTGGTTTTGCCCAGTGTGTCGATTTCCGTGTCGGATTGACCCACTTTTTCATTTGGCATTGCCCCCTCTGCAACATGATAATCTCATGAAAAGCCGAATGAGTTCTTATTCCCAGTGGGTCACTGCGTTTCGAAAAACTGGGTCAAATTCTCGCAGAATTCAACAGCGGTGAGTGCAAATTCTGTCAATCTGGCAAAACCAACCTCTGCCAGAAAATCCGCGAAACCCAAGGGCGCGGTCTTATGCCTGATGGGACCAGCCGTTTTTACAAGGATGGCAAGCCGATCCTGCACTACATGGGCTGCTCGACCTTTTCGGAATACACCGTTCTTCCAGAAATCTCGCTCGCCAAGGTGAACCCCGAAGCGCCCCTTGAAGAGGTTTGTTTGCTGGGCTGCGGTGTCACCACCGGCATGGGGGCCGTGATGAACACCGCCAAGGTCGAAGAAGGCTCGACCGTTGCGATCTTTGGCATGGGCGGCATTGGCCTGTCCGCGGTTATCGGCGCCGCCATGGCCAAGGCCAGCCGGATCATTGTGATCGATATCAACGAAAGCAAATTCGATCTGGCCCGCAAGCTGGGCGCCACGGACTTCATCAACCCCAAAGATTACGACAAGCCCATTCAGGACGTGATTGTCGAGATGACCGATGGCGGTGTTGATTACTCATTCGAGTGTATCGGCAACGTTAATGTCATGCGCTCGGCACTGGAGTGCTGCCATAAAGGCTGGGGAGAATCCGTGGTCATCGGTGTAGCCGGCGCAGGGCAGGAAATCTCTACCCGTCCATTCCAACTGGTCACGGGCCGCGTTTGGCGCGGGTCGGCCTTCGGCGGCGTCAAGGGGCGGTCGGAGCTACCGGACTACGTCGAGCGTTACATGAACGGTGAATTCAAGCTGAACGACTTCATCACCCATACTATGGGGTTGGATAAGATCAACGAAGCGTTCGACCTGATGCATGAAGGAAAAAGCATCCGCTCGGTCATCCATTTGGGCGCGTGACCCTTGCTCCGGCCGCGCCCCCGACGGCGCGGCCGGAAACTTTTATCCGCCGTCAGGACCAACATCGGGTTTCGTACGGATTCCATCAAGAAAGGTCTGCGTCGCGCTTCTTGCTCTTCGACTGATTTCCTCGGGCGAGGGGGGGGCTTCACGGTGCAACAAGAGTTCGAGCATCAAATCGCCGCGCACCATGCCAAAGAAATGTGCCGCCGCCAGTTCCGGGTCTTCGACCCGAATTTGTCCGCTCTCTTGCGCCCGCGCCAGAGTTTCAGCCAACCACCGACGCCCCCGTTCTGGGCCCTGTTCGAAATAAATGCGTCCCAGTTCGGGGAATTGCGAAGCCTCGCGCGTGACCAGCTTGTAGACCCCGCGGGCCCTTGGATTGCTGATCAGTTCCAGCAAGCGAAGCGCAAATTCTTCCAGCGCCTCCGCGATGTTGTGGGGCTTGCCGGGCATGGGGATCGACTGGTTGAAGAGGTCTTCGCTGTTGTCCAGAATGATTTCCTTGAACAGGCCCGCTTTGTTGCCGAACAGCGCATAGATCGTCCGCTTTGATCCGCCCACGCGCTCAATAATGGAATCGATGCTCGTCTGGGCAAACCCCTGCTCGAAAAACAGCTCTCCGGCCGCCCTGAGGACTTCTTTGCGGCGCGGGTCCTCGATCTTTGTCATCTGTGCATTCCTGTCATGAACCATTTTCACTTGACGCGGTAATTACTATTACCGTAAGCGCAGAAGGGAAAGTGGTAATCACCATTACCGTAGCGAATCAAAGGCAGGTAAGGACGCATCAGCGCCCCGATGGACCAATCTCAGCCAAGTCGCGCCCAAGCGGGGCGGCAGACCCAAGATGCACCTACGAAAGACGCGGAACGCCATGATCAAGAAAGCAATACTCACTCTGCTCTGTCTCGCAGTGGTCGGTTTTGGTGGCTTCGCCGTCTTTGCCTACCGGCCTGCGTTCTCCCCGATCAGGGTTTCTGATCTTCCGGCTTTTGACCCCGAGGTGGTTGAACAGGGGCGGCTGATGGCCGCCGCGGGCTTCTGCTCTGAATGCCATAGCGTTCCCGGCAATGCGCCCTATGTGGGCGGCTACGGAATGGAAACGGGCTTTGGCACGCTTTATTCGACCAACATAACACCCGACCCTGAAACGGGCATCGGCGCATGGTCCGAAGAGGCCTTTGTGCGTGCCATGCACGAAGGGGTCGACCGCGAAGGGCGGCACCTGTTCCCCGCGTTCCCCTATGATCACTTCACCCTGATGACAGAGGCTGACGTCCGCGCGATCTACGCCTATCTTATGACCGAGGTCGCGCCAGTGGACGCTACAGTGCCGGAAAACGGCCTACCGTTTCCGCTTAACCTGCGCATATGGCAGGCGAGTTGGAAGCTTCTTTTTGTTGATCTGGGCCGGTTTGAGCCGAATCCCGACAAATCCGCCGAGTGGAACCGCGGCGCCTATCTTGTTGAGGGCGCGACCCACTGCGGGGCTTGCCACACGCCCCGCAACCTTCTTGGTGCAGAGATCAGATCAAAGGATTTCGCAGGCGCGGCCATCGACCGCTGGATTGCCCCGGCGCTTACCGCCGAGAACCCCGCCACCATCCGCTGGACCGCCGAGGAGTTCACCGAGTACCTCAAGACCGGCGCGACCCGCGCACATGGTGTTGCGGCCGGGCCGATGGCGCCTGTGGTTCATGCTGGCTTGCAAAAACTGCCGGAGGCCGATTTGAAAGCCATCGGGGTTTATCTTGGGGAGGTTGTCGGTGCGCCGCAGTCCGCTGCCGAAGCACAAGCCGCGATCGAGACCAGCCTGCGCGCCGGGCAGCCCTCTACCAGGTATCGTCTTGATCTGGGAGAGCGGCTTTATGCCTCTGCCTGCGCCGCCTGTCATTACAACGCTGCACAGATCGCGCCGGGGAGTCCCGACCTTGGCATCAACTCGGCCACTCGGCTGGATGCACCCGATAAACCGCTGCAGGTGATCCTGAACGGTGTCGGTAACGAGGAGGGCATGGCCGGGGTCGTTATGCCGGGTTTCCGCAATGCGCTTTCGGATAACGAGGTTGCAGCCATCGCCGCCTACCTGCGTGCCTCGCGCACCGACGCCACCTCTTGGCCAGAGCTGACAAACACCGTCGCACGCATCCGCAGCGCACACGCAGATTGAACACATAGGAGCCCCCAATGATCTCTTTGAAGGTAAATGGCCGCCAGATCACCCTCGACGTGGACCCTGATACACCTCTGCTTTGGGCGCTAAGGGACGAGCTGGACATGACCGGCACAAAATTCGGCTGCGGCATCGGCATGTGCGGGGCCTGCACAGTCCATGTCGGCGGCCAAGCCACCCGCGCCTGCATTACCCTCCTGGGTGATGTCGAGGGCGCTGAGGTGACCACCATCGAGGGGCTGGAACCAGAAGGCAATCACCCCGTGCAAGAAGCATGGCGCAACCTGCGCGTTCCCCAGTGCGGTTACTGCCAGTCGGGCCAAATCATGCAGGCTGCGGCCCTGCTTAAGGACATTCCAGACCCCAGCGATGACGACATCGACGCGGTGATGACAGGCAACCTGTGCCGCTGCATGACCTACCCCCGCATTCGCAATGCCGTGCGCGAAGCCGCCACCGCCATGAAAGGGAACTGAGCCATGATGCCTAAGAAACAAAGCGCCAAGCAGGCCACCGCCCTGACACGCCGCGGCTTTCTGGTCGCAAGCGTTGCGGCAGGGGCCGCTTTCGGCTTTCCCCGTATCGTTGAGGCCGCACAAAGTTTTGCAACGAATGGGGAGGTGATCCCTCCTTCCTCCGATCAGAACTTCGAACCCAGCCTCTGGTACACAATCGACGGCGAAGGCCGTGTCAACGTCAACATCACCCGCGCCGAGATGGGCCAGCACATCGGCACCGCGCTTGCCCGAATCCTTGCGGATGAGTTGGGTGCGGATTGGGACGATGTGCGGATCACCTATGTTGACCACGAAAAGAAGTGGGGCGGCGCCCCCACAGCCGGCAGCCGCTCGGTCTGGAGTCTGTGGTCCGTCTATCGTCAGGCTGGCGCTGCGGGCCGAGTGGCACTGATCGAGTCCGCTGCCCAAAAATGGGGCATCGCGCCAAAGGATTGCACCGCCGAGGCGGGCATGGTCACAGGCGGCGGCAAGACCATCACCTTCGCCGCGCTGGTAGCCGAGGGGCTGTCGCGCAGCTTTACGCAGGACGAGTTGAAGGCCCTGCCGCTCAAACCCCACTCCGACTTCCGCCTGATCGGTCAGGATGTCGCCGCACTGGACATCAATGACAAAACCACCGGCCGCGCGCTCTACGGGCTCGATGCGAAGGTGGACGGCATGGTCTACGCCGTGCCCCTGATTCCGCCCACGCGGCAAGGATCAAGAGTGATCTCTATCGACGACAGCGACGCAAGGGGCCAGAAGGGCTACCTGCGCACCATCGACCTACAAGACCCCTCCGGTATCGTCCCCGGCATGGTTGTCGTCGTCGGCGAAACGCTGATGGCCGCGAAATGGGCCTCGGAGAGGGTCACGGTTGAATGGGAGGCGGGCGAGACCGCCAGTGTTTCGGAGGATGATATCCAGAGCCTATCGCGCGCGTTGATCGCCGATGACAGCGCGGGGACGCTTCTGGACACGGGCAACTTCGATACGGCCCCCGCCTTTGATGGCGCGGCGGAGGTTTTGGAGGCCGAATATACGACCGCGACCGTTCTGCACTTTGCATTGGAGCCGATGAACGCCACGGCTTTTGTCAATGAGGCGGGCCAGTACGAGATCCATGCAGGGAGCCAATGGCCCGCGCTTATGACCGGCTGGGCGCAGCGCGCGCTTGGGGTTGAGGCAGACAAGGTGACAATCCGCACCTATCTTTTGGGCGGCGGCTTTGGCCGGCGCGTGTTTGGCGATTACGTTGTGGCCGCGGCCTTGGCGACCAAGGCGCTTGGCGGCACGCCCGTCAAACTGGTCTTCTTCCGCGAGGACGACAGTCTAATCGACTGCCCGCGTTCGCCCAGTGTGCAAAAGCTGCGGCTTGCTTTGGATGCACAGCGCAACATCGCCGCGATGGATCACAGCGCAGCGGCGGGGTGGCCATCTTATACGGTTCGGACTGAGGCCGATATGGCCAAGGGCATCGACGACAAACCCTATGACACGGCGGGTATTTTCGGCGCGGATCACTGGTATGACGTGGGTGCACACAAGGTCCGCGCGATTGCCAATCAGCTTGCGAGCCAGACCGTGCGCACCGGCTTTTTGCGGTCTATCGCGCCGGGCTGGACCAACTTTGCAGTGGAAAGCTTTATGGACGAAGCCGCCCATAAGCTGGGCGTCGATCCGGTCACGTTCCGCCTTGCGCATCTTCGCCCAGAAGGCCGCAACGCGGGCGAGGCACCGCATTCCATCGGCGGTGCAGACCGGCAGGCCGCCGTGTTGCGGCGGGTGGCCGAACTTTCGGGTTATGGGCGCAGTGATCTCGGCCCGGATACGGCGATCGGCATCGCCAGCACCTATGGACAGGAACGCGAAATGCCGACGTGGAACGGCACCGCCGTGCAACTGCGCGTGGACCGCGAGACAGGGCAGGTCGAGGTGCAAAAGCTGTGGATGGTGATCGACTGCGGCACGGTGATTGATCCCGACGGCGCACAGGCGCAATGCGAGGGTGCGGCGCTTTGGGGGCTGTCGATGGCGCTTTATGAGGGGACGCAGATCGTGAACGGCCAGGTCGACGACCGCAATCTTGGCAACTATACGCCACTGCGGATGATCGACACGCCCGAAATGCAGATTGAGCTTATCGAAAGTGTGCAGGCTCCCGTTGGCTTAGGGGAGCCCGGTGTCACCGGCGTCGCCCCGGCTGTTGCCAATGCGATCTACAATGCCGTCGGGGTTCGGCTGCGCCACCTGCCCATGACACCGCAGATGGTCAAA
Organism: Sulfitobacter sp. DSM 110093; assembly: GCF_022788715.1. Lineage (NCBI taxonomy): Bacteria > Pseudomonadati > Pseudomonadota > Alphaproteobacteria > Rhodobacterales > Roseobacteraceae > Sulfitobacter > Sulfitobacter sp. DSM 110093. The sequence continues at coordinate 313,191 of NZ_CP085168.1, read as the reverse complement.
GAGGCGCTATAGCGGGGCAAGCTATAGAGAGCTGGATTGAAACGGGCCCCGATTTGGAAGGACGGGTCGGGGCATATCGGAGGCATGGATCGTTCACATGCTTGTTTGCTGTTTAGTCTGCTTTCCTTCCCACTTCGCAACAAAGCGCACAAAAAGCAGGGTCAGGCTTTCGCGGCGCGATGTGTCCGGCCAGACGGCAAAGGTGCCCAGCGGGCGCAATTGCCAGTCAGGGAGCAGGCGCACCAACGTGCCATCGTCTTCACCCCGGGCGGCAAGATGCTCGGGCAGGATCGTGGCACCGAGGTTCTGCAAGGTGAGGTGGTGCAAGGCGTCGATGCTGTCCACTTCCAGCCGAGACTGGCCCAGCACCTTCGCCGTTTCTCCCGCCGGTCCGTGGAGCTTGGTCACATCAGAGCGGTGCTTGTAGCGCAGCCAGTCCCAGTCTTCCATTTCAGACGGATGCGACGGGCGGGCACGAGTTGCGGCATAGCCGGTTCCGGCCACCAGCGCCCGCGCGCTTTCGCCCAATTTGCGTGACATCATCGAGCTATCGTCCAGCCATCCAGCGCGAAAACTGACGTCAAACCCATCCTCCATCAAATCCATGCGTGCGTCGCTGAAGCTAACCGACAGGGCAACCAGCGGGTGGCGCCGCACAAATTCGGCAATGGCCGTGGCAAGCGAGGACGTAGACATGTAGGCAGGCATCGACACACGCAGCGCACCCACTGGCTCCAGCGAGAGCGCGTTAAGTTCGTTCAGGCCGTTTTCAGCGCTGCGCAACATTTCCGCCACGCGGGCATAGAACATGCGCCCCTCGTTGGTCAGCGCGATCTTGCGCGTTGTGCGGTACAGCAAGGTCACACCAAGATAGCTTTCAAGATCAGAGACCGTTTCACTGACACGCGACGGGGCAAGACCGATCGCCTTTGCAGCTGCTCGAAAAGACCCTTCGTCGACAACGCTGGCAAAAATTGCCATATGCCGCAAATGCTCGATCATTATTCTGCCTGCCCGAATTATGATTTCTGAATTTTGTGAATACCCCGATCAGTCCCGCAAGGATAGATGTTCTATGCAAGACAAGGAGCGGCAACATGAACGCGAGCACATTTTTCACCACACCGAACGCGGAACGCTATCTGGGTACGCTGTGTAAACATTTCGGCCACAAAATTCCCGTCACACATAAGCCGGGTTCCGGACGGATCGAGTTTCCCTTCGGGCACTGTGACCTTCGCGCGGATGAGGCAGGTCTGCACATGACCGTCGAAGCGCCAGATAAGACGAAACTCGACAAAGCTGCGGAGGTTATCTCCAGCCATCTGGACCGCTTCGCGTTTCGCGAAAATCCCCAGCTGGATTGGCAAGTCTCAGCAGCCTGACCACCTGATACCGCCATCCTGCCGTTATTCAACACGCCTCATCAAGGGGCGTGACGGATGACGCTATCCCGAAAACATCATGACAAAGGAAATGCCATGACCTTCAAGAATTTCTTTGCTTCGGCTACACTTGCAACCCTCGCCACCGGAGCTTTCGCAGACGACACCGAAACGGTGAACACATTCTACGAGATGCTAAGCAACCCAGGTTCGCAAAGCCACGTCGCGGCATTTGTTGACGCGACCAGCGAAGATTGGGTCAGCGTTGGCGGCTATTCTGGAGCCGACAAGACACGCGATGCCTTCATCGGGCAGGTGGGTGGTTTTGGCCAACTCATGCCCGACCTGAAATGGGCGGTGCAGGACATGCATCAGGACGAGAACTTTGTGACAGTGCGAAGCCGTGCAACCGGCACCCCTGTCGCCCCCTTCTTTGGGGTCGACGGCGAAGGGCGCAGCTTTGACATCATGACGATCGATATTCATCAGTTGGAAAACGGTGAGATCGTCAAGACTTGGCACGTTGAGGATTGGGCGGGCGCATTGCAGCAACTCTCCGGCAAGTAATCTTAGGCAAGCGTGGTCGGCGCTCGGGAGCGTCGGCCGCCTCAAAACCCGACAGGATATACTATGATCTATGCACGCCTTGCCGCCATGACCTATGTGGCGTGGGGCATTCTACACCTTGGTGTGGCATATGGCGTCTACCAGCTTGGTACAACTTTGGACGCTGGCGTCCTTCAGGGGCGTATCTATCAGGGCGCTTGGAACCTGACGTTCTTTGCGCTTTTCGGCACGGTTGTCGTCAGCGCAGGGGATATCGGGTTCATTGTGACTTTGCTGATCCCTGGCACCGTTCCGCTGGTGCCCGGTGCCCTTGGTCCGGTGCTTTGGATCATCGCTCTTGCGCTCTCGACCATCGCGTTGAAAAGCGCACCGCATTCGCAACGTCAACCTACGTAAAGGCCATCAAATGAACCGCAGAACACTATTGAAAACTTCGCTGGGCGCATCGCTCGCAATCATCCTTGGACAACAAGCAGGAGCACAGGAAATGGACGAACAGACACAAGCAAGCTTTGATACAGTCATGGCCTTCATGGGCGCGATGGGATCAGGTGACATGGACACCATGGGTAAGCTCATGGCCGATGGCATGGTCTGGCACAACGAAGGCGACCCAAGTCTGCCATGGATCGGGGGCGCAGAGGGCAAAGAGAACGTCTTTGCTTTTCTTGGTAAGTTTTCAGAGAATTTCCAGACTACCGCTTGGGAAAATACCGATGCTTTTGCTTCGGGCGACACCGTCGCTGTCTTTGGCAAGATGAATGGCATCACCACCCATTCGGGCGAGGAGATCGGCGAATTTACCTTTGCCCTACGTGCCAAGGTGAAAGACGGCCAAGTGGTGCTGTGGCACTGGTTCGAGGACAGCTTTGCTGTCAGCCAAGCCTATCACGCCTGATGCTGCCTGATAGCTGAGAATTTCCCACGGCAGGCTGCATGCGGCCTGCCATTTTCGAGAGGCCTGAAATATGATCATCGCAGTTACCGCCGTGTCCGGCCATCTGGGCGCAACAATCGCAAGTGAGTTGACCGGACGGGGCGAAACCGTTATCGGGCTGGCACGTACCCTGGAAAATGTCACCGACCTGAATATCGAGGTACGCCCCGGCGATTACGCCGACCGAGCGCAGCTTGAAACCTCGTTGGAAGGGGTGGACCGCCTGCTGCTGGTGTCAGGCAATGGCGACCCAGCTGCGCGGATTGATCAGCACCGCAATGTGATTGCCGCGGCAAAAGTCGTAGGCGTCGAACGGATCGTCTATACCAGCGTGCAGGGGCCGGAGACCGGCACCGCCTTTTCGCAGGTGATCGATAGCAACCGCAAGACGGAGGCCGACATTCGCGCCAGTGGCATGGGCTGGGTCATCGGGCGCAACGGCATTTATATCGAGCCCGACATCGAATATATCGACAGCTATCGCAAGGCGGGCGAGATTGCCAATTGCGCTGGCGACGGGCGTTGTGGGTATACGACGCGCGGGGAACTGGCGGTGGCTTATGCCCATATGCTGACCGCACCGCCGCACCTCGGCCAGACCTACGATCTGCACGGCACACCGATAACCCAGGCCGAACTTGCGACCTACATGAACCGGGCCTTTGACACCGATCTGACGTACCGCAGCATGAGTGTTGAAGACTACCGCGCCGACCGCGTGGCGGAATTGGGTCAATTCATTGGGACGGTGATCGCGGGCATCTACGAAGGCATCCGCAACGGTGCCTATGACCGATCCAGCGATTTCGAAGCCGCCACCGGCCGCCCGCATCAACCTTGGGACAACTACTTCGCTGCCCTCAAGGGCTAATATTACCGACATCTGCAATTGATGCCGCCATCTATATTCCAAGGAAACTCGGCATGACGACCGGTGCGCAACGTAACTTTCTCATTGGCACCGGCATCTGGCTGGCGCTGCAACTGTCCCGTTTGATCGCATGGGTGCTGTTCCAAGACATCAATGCGGGCGGGTCTTCCGAGGCGTGGCGATATCCCGCCTATCTGGACCTGTTCGCGGTGGTGGGTGCCGTGCCGCTGATCTGGGCGGTCTGGGCGCGGCGCGGCTTTCTGACATGGGTGGCGCTGGTGGTTTACTGGACGATTTCGATTGTCGACCAGATCGGCAATTTCGTCACCACCACCTTTGTCGGGTCACCGTCCATTGCCGAGGGCATGAACCCCTTTATGATCCCGGTGATCCAGACCGTCTTTGACCTGGTGTTTCTGGTGCTGTTGTTTGTGCCGCACCTGCGTGACGGCTTTTTTCGCATCGAGCAGGTAGAAACTCCGCCCGCCCATTAGCCAGCCTTGTCTACCTTTTGCCCCCTTTTGTTGCTGTCGTGATCGGGTTGGGGCCACTGACGCCCTCTTTTTTAGGAAAGACCACAAACATGTTTTCCAGAGTTTCTCCCTACTGGTTTTGGGTACTGCTGTCCTTGCCTGGTCTCGCTGTGCTTAACAGCCTGATCAATGCACCCGACTCCAAAGCCATACAGGAGGCACTGCATCCCACCGGCGAGTTCGCCGCGCGTTTTATGATTATCGGCATGATGGCCTCACCGCTGGCACTTGTTTTTAAGGGCTGGCGCGGTCCGCGCTGGCTGCAGAAGAACCGACGCTATCTTGGCGTCGCAGCCTTCTTTTACGCGCTGGCGCACACGGTGTTGTACCTCATTGATTTGGGCACGGTGCAGAAGGTCATGGCAGACCTACCAAGATTCTACATCTGGACCGGCTGGATCGCTTTCGTGATCTTTGTACCGCTGGCCGTCACATCTTCGGACTATTTCGTGCGAAAATTGGGGCGAAACTGGAAGACACTGCAACGCACAACTTATGCCGCTGCGGTTCTGACCCTGTTGCACTGGGCGGCACTGCATGACTGGGGCGGCTTTGCCCCGGCAATGGTCCATTTCGTGCCGCTTGGTCTCCTGGAGGCCTATCGGGTCTGGTACTGGTATCTGCGTCCTCGATCAAAAGTCACTTGAGACGAGAAGCTGCCGACTAACGGTCACCAGCTTTTTGGCATGGTACTGGACCCAAAGATTGGCGGTGGGGTCAAGTTTCCAAAAGGCATTCAGGAAACAGGTTTGTTTTGGGAGAGCGGTACGCTCGATCATGCGTAAGATGCTATCGAAGTGTCTTTTTGGCTCACCAGATCTAAAAGACATTGCCTGAAGTTTTTTCATTACCATCCAGGCGCTGACCGTCGATATGGGAAGAGTAAAATTACAATGTGCCGCATCAAGCAATTCGGATGCCAGTTTATGAATAGCGGACTTTAGTGCTTGACATGCTGAATGACCGCAATGGTCCGTTCCACCGAATGTTCACGTCGAATACCTTGCGATTTTGTGGTTCGCTATCATCCGGAAAAAATAAACGCTTCCCTAATTTTGCCATCGAAGGGCGAAAGCGCTTTCCACTTTAGCGTGAGTTTGGCACTAAAGTACGATACTCTCTACTGAAATTGGCTTCTTCCTGAGGTTCATAGATGCCCGCTAATACTGAAAAGACTGGGTGTTGCCTGCCTGTGCGCGCAGCCACCGCAGATGTCCCTGACAGTATAGCTGTTGCAGCTTTCGAAACGGGCACGATGGCCCGTGTCAATATTCCTGGAGGCAAAGGTCTTATCGGGACTGACCGACCAGAGCTGTCGGTCGACGGTGAAGCACCGCTACGCAAGACACGGGTTAGATCCTTCGTGATGGACGTGACCAGCGTAACGAACTTAAGATTTCGCCAGTTCGTCACTGATACCGGCTACCTCACCGAAGCCGAGCGTATCGGGAATTCGTTTGTTTTCGAAAATCTGTTGCCGCTTGATGCTCCGCCCACGCGGGCCGTCGCAGCTGTCCCATGGTGGCGGGTGGTTGAAGGCGCAAGTTGGGCTACGCCATTGGGGCCTGGATCGGAAGCAGCATGTTTGGACGACCACCCGGTGGTACACGTGAGTTGGAACGATGCCATGGTCTTTGCCCGCTGGGCCGGGGGGCGTTTGCCGACCGAAGTAGAGTGGGAGCATGCGGCGCGGGGAGGGTTGGGCGATGTGCGGTTTCCCTGGGGGGATGCTGAGCCCACGGACAGCGATTTCTTTCCCTGCAATATATGGCAGGGGCGATTTCCAGACCATGATCATGGCCGTGACGGCTACGCTGGTACCGCCCCGGCGCGATCTTATTCACCTAACGGCTACGGTCTCTACAATTTGGTCGGCAATGTCTGGGAGTACACCTCACAGCCTTTCAAGGTGAAATCCTTGAAGAAAACCACCCAACGAGTGCATGCTGGCAAGGTGGGCTACAAGGTTGGCAAAGGCGGTTCGTTTCTATGTCATGCCAGCTACTGCTACCGTTACCGCATCGCGGCCCGCACGGGAACCAGTGCCGATAGCAGTACGTCGCACCAAGGCTTTCGCCTTGTCTACGACAAATGAAGAAGGTCACCGTCGGACAGGTTTCCCAGACAATTTGCCCGCAGCGACGAGCGATTGCACCTCGGACGCGATAACGTCATGTACGATCTTTGCGGCAGGTGACAGCACGCGTGCCTCGATACGGCAAAGCGAATGCACGCGGCTTACCGAAGGTTCGATCACTAACTGGGCCGAAACCTGACCGGCGGCGATCCGTTCAAGCCAATGACTAATGGGTACAATACTCGCCGCGAGGCCACGCTCTACCATCGCGTCGATAACATTGATGCTGCCCGTTTCGTATTTAATATCCAGACTTGCTCCGATGCTGCGCGCACCCTCTTCGATCCGGCGCCGCAAGTCATGAGTGTGAAACGGGAGGATCAGCGGGTAGCCGACAGCTTCTATGAAGCGGATGGGACCCATCCGGGTCTCGGTCGTTGCCTTGGTCAGAAGATAGAAGTTCTCCTCAAAAAGGGGTAGTGACGCCAGATGCGGAAAGTCCGAGGCCGCGTTCGGCAGGATGGCCAGGTCAACCTCTTCGTTTTGTAGTGCCAGACCAGCGCGTTCAGACGAGGAATCGATAATATGCAGAGCAATACCGGGAAACTCGCGTTCCAGACGTGGGTAGAGTTCGGTGGCCAATGGAGGTGCCAGCGAAGAGATTATAGCGATCACAACCTTGCCGGTAACGTCTTCTCCCTCTGTTCGTATCGATTGCCGGATGGCCTCTATGCGTCGGATCAGTTCGGCGGCTTCATGTCTTAGTTTCTCACCCGAGCGAGTTAGCGTAACGCCACGGGAATGACGAACAAAAAGCTGTGCGTCCAACTCATGCTCAAGCTGTAGCATCTGCTTGCTCAGGGCTGGTTGCGCGATGCCTAACTCTCGCGCTGCGGCAGACATTGAACCATGCCGGCAGATCGCAAGAAATTGTTTCAGCAGACGGGGACGCATAGCATAGGTATAACCAAATTCATATGGCTGGTATAGGTAACTAATATTTCCGGAGTAGGGACCGGTTAGTTAACCTCGCTCTATTCGACTCTGTCGAACCTTGGGAGGACATATGAAACATCTTATCACCACCGCGGCTGCGGTGCTTCTTTCGACAAACGCCGCTTTTGCGGAATGGGCTCCGACGGGGCCAATCAAAGTGCTGATTGGCTTTGCGCCAGGAGGCGGCGCAGACTCATTGGCCCGTTTGATCGCCGAAGACGTTCAGGAAACCTACAACTGGACAATGATCCCCGAGAACATGCCTGGCGCGGGAGGGGCCGTAATGGCACGCGCGGTCATGGAAGCCGAGCCCGATGGGCTGACAATCGGTATCGGTATCACGGACACATTTGCCTATGGTGTTCTGGCCACGCGCGATCCGGGCTATTCAACCGATGATCTGACGTATCTGTCGACCATTGCCGGCACCCAGATGGGCATCGTTGCAAAGTCCGACCGCGGCTGGAACACCATGTCCGACGTGATCGCCGCTGCTAAGTCAGGCGAGACGATCTCTTTCGGAACCATGACACCGCGACTGGCGGACGGAGCCTATTACATTGGCCTGGCCAATGACGTCGAATTCAACATCGTGTCGGGCTATCAAGGGGGGCGCGCGGTGCTCAACGCCGTGACGGCAGATGATGTCGATATTGGTTGGGTGGCTGGTCCACAGAAAGCGGGCGTTGTTTCTGGCGATCTGGTGAATTTGGCCAATGGCGAGGATGTGCCGCTTGCTGTCTCACCGAACGCACAAAATCTCAGCGATATCGGGGTCGAATTTTCCTTCGGGGCCACCTTCGTCGCGATCGCGCCGAACGATCTATCAGACGACGCCCGGACTGCGTTGTCTGATGCTATCTCGACGGTCATTCAAAAAGAAGGAAGCAAATCGAATGCCTTCATCACGCGGGTTTTCGCGCTTAAGGTCAAGAGCGGAGACGCTGCAAAATCCTATGTTAATAAGGAGTTAGCGGACGCCGAAGCACTATTGGCTGCGACTTCAAACTAATCAAATCGCGTGCGAATGGGGGGCAAATTTATGAACCACACTGGATACCTGCGCGATCTCGCGATCGCTGTTGTGGGGATAGGGTTTGCCCTTCTGGCACTCGTATTCTGGATTCCACAGGATATCGATACGACGGTAATTGACGTCTGGCGACGGAATGTCCGGATCGGTGATGCAATGCTGCCGGCATTTTCGGCGATAGGGATGGCTGTCGCTGCCACCGTCATCGGTCTGCGCGCTTTGCTCTCGCGGACCGGGGAAGATGTGGGCGAGATTAAGCCACGTTTTCTGATCTGGCTGACGCTCGTTCTTGCCGTGGGGCTGGGGCTTATGATGGTAGCCGGACCACTAATAGCTTGGGCTTTCACCGGCGGAGAGACTTCGTACCGCCTACTGCTCGCAACGGCGCCGTGGAAGTATTTGGGATTTTTGCTGGGGGGCACCGTGATGACCTTCGCACTTATGGCTCTATGCGCACCGCAGGCCACTTGGCGTCTTGGCCTGTTGGCCTTTGTTGCGACCCTTGTAATCGCGCTGCTCTACGATCTGCCCTTCGACAACCTGTTGCTGCCTCCCAACGGTGATTTTTGATGGGTGTGTTTGACTATATTTTTGCAGGTATTGTTGAGGCGTTTACGGCCAATCCTGCGCTAATGCTTGGGCCCCTTGTCCTGTCCTGGCCGGTGATCCTCGTGGCCTTAGGTTTTTTCATGGGCGTCTTGATCGGGGCTACGCCGGGTCTGTCGGGGCCTTTCGTCATGGCGCTGGCCCTACCGATCCTGATATCAATCTTCGGCTTTACCCCCGACGCTCTGCTCCCTGTTCTTGGATTTCTTGTCGGGGTCATGAAGGGGGCCACCGTCGGTGGTGCAGTCCCTGCGATCCTATTCAATACGCCCGGAACGCCGGATGCGTTCATGACCACCCTTGATGGGCATCCGATGGCCATGAAGGGGCAGGGCGGCAAAGCGTTGAGAGTTGCGCATTTTGCCTCGGTAAGTGGTGACACATTCTCCGATATCGTTCTATTCGTCTGTGCGCCTTTCCTCGCTATAAGCATCGAAGCGTTCTTGGGCCTTCCCGAAAAAGCCGCGTTGATGATCCTGTCGCTTTCGTTCGTCGCCGTTGTCGTCGGCAAAGATACTTGGAAAGGTCTGCTGGCTGCCTGCTTTGGGTTATTCGTCGCAGCCATCGCGACAGGCACAGATACCTATCCACGACTGTCGCTCGGCAGCGATGTGCTGGCTGGCGGGCTCCCTACCATTGCTGTTGTTATCGGTATTCTTGTGGTCGGCGAAATATTTGTAAGCTTGCAGGAAATGTGGCTTTCAAAGCGCGCGCTCCAAAAGACGGTTGTGCAACCTGACCCTGGGGAAAGCAGCCTTAGCTTTGAGGAACGCCGCAAGCTTCTGCCGTTCATCGGCGTATCGATGACCATCGGTACAGTCGTGGGCGCTCTGCCTGGTATCGGCACTACGCTCGCAGCAGCCATGGGTTATACTGCTGGAATTAAGATGTACCGAGGCGAAGTGCCTTTCGGTCAAGGCGCGCCCGAGGGTATCGCCGCCACTGAAGCTGCAAATTCCGCGGTATCCGGTGCCAACTTAATCCCGGCACTAAGCCTTGGGATCCCTGGAAACGTCGCGGCCGTTTTTATAATTCTTGCAGCAGATACCATCGGTGGTTTTAATCCCGGACCCGCAGTCTTCCGCTTCACCCCGGACGAGGTGAACACTGAACTGGTCGTCGCCTTTGCATTGTTCACTCTTATGGTTGTTGCCAATTTGTTAAACTGGACCACAGGCGCTTGGTTCATGCGCTTGCTGGGCGGTTTGATCCGGGTGCCAAAGCAGATCCTGTTGCCGATTGTACTGCTGTTGACCATTACCTCTGTCTACATCGAAGGCAGCGCCATGAGCGATGTTTACATCCTCCTGGGCTTCGGGCTCCTCGGCTATCTCATGCGGCTATCCGGTGTTCCAATTCTACCTTTTGTAATTGCTTACATTTTGGCTGGTCCATTGGAAACGGCAATCCGCAATGCTTTTCAAGCCTCAGGGAGCGACCCGTGGTTCTTGTTCAGCACCCCCACCTCGGTGGTGTTTCTTGCACTCTCCGCCGCCATCGTTCTGAGCGCCGGGTACCTTCGTAGCACCCCCCCAAAGTAATCCATTCAAACTGTTGGAGACCCGCATGACCAAAGAAACGAAGCGCCCGAACATTCTGTTCATCACATCCGACCAGCAGCGTGGCGATTGCTATGGTTTCCGTGGCCGCAATGTGCAGACGCCGCATCTGGACCTGTTGGCAAGTGAGGGCACGAGCCTTGAAACTGTGGTCACCCCCTGTGTTGTCTGCCAGCCCGCGCGTGCCTCAATTCTGACGGGTCTTTTACCGCGCACCCATGGCGTACACGACAACGGGATCGATCTTGATCCCGAGATCGGGGAGAAAGGCTTTGCCGCATCGCTTTCGGCATCAGGGTACCATACGGCGGTGATCGGCAAGGCACATTTTGCGACCTACCATGTCTTTGGTGACAGCGAGACAGTTGAATCGATCCCAGGCTCTCGGCAAGTGCCAGAAGGCTGGAAAGGGCCCTATATGGGCTTTGACCATGCCGAACTTGTCCATATCGGCCATAATTGGTGGCTACCTGAGAAACCGCCCGGCGGGTTGGCCTATGAAGAATGGTACTACGGAGATGGAAGGGGAGAGTGGAAGAATAAACTGCTTTGGGCCAGCGCGCGAGATCACAAGGGCGCGCCACAGACATGGTCTTCGAAGCTTCCGGTGGCATGGCACAATTCGACGTGGATCGCAGACCGTGCGATCGATTACCTTAAACAGAACCACGAAAAGCCTTTTTGCCTATGGGTTTCTTTCCCAGATCCACATCATCCTTTCGATTGCCCAGAGCCTTGGGCGTCGTTGCATCGGCCAGAAGACGTCGATTTGCCCGAACACCGCACCCGCAATTTCGAGGGCCGTCCATGGTGGCACGCTGCCGCGGTCGAAAGTGAAATTCCTGCCGAACATGCTGAAATCCGCTCCAAGTATTCACGGCTTGCTGAATTGACCGATGAACATCTGCGTGAGGTAATCGCCAATACTTATGGCCAGTTGGCTCTGATTGATCACTCGGTGGGGCGCATCCTGATCGAACTCGACGCGCAGGGTCTCGCTGAAGATACCTATATCGTTTACACGGCCGATCACGGTGATTGGCTGGGCGACCATGGACTGGTCTTGAAAGGCCCGATGCCTTTTGAGGGGCTCTTGAACGTTAAGGCTATCGTGAAAGGGCCGGATGTGCCGGCGGGTAAGGTCAGTGAGGAACCGCTCTCTACGCTGGACCTTGGCGCAACCTTTATGGATTGGGCCGGTGCGGATAGCCTGATGAAGATACATGGCGAGTCAATGCGCGACGTCATCTCAGGCGAGGGTACCCGCGCCGCTGCTTTTTCAGAATGGGAACTCTTGCCCGGCCGTGTGGGAGTTGGCCTGAGCCTGCGCACAGTGCGGAGTAAGACCGCAAAGCTAACGATGGATTTGAAGTCTGGTGCCGGCGAGATGTATAATCTTCAAGATGATCCACAGGAGATGGATAATCTCTTTGATCTCCCCGAGCATGCAGAATTGCAGCAAGAGTTGACCGATATATTGATGTCCCGTCCTGATGATATCCAGCCCGACCGCGTGCCGGTCGGCATGGCCTAAGGGGGGCTAAAAATGACAATCACTTGCGTTGAGGACTTTCGCCAGGTCTACCGCTCTCGGGTGCCGCGGATGTTTTACGATTACGCAGAGAGTGGATCGTACACTGAAAGCACCTTCCGCCAGAATGAAAGCGACTTTCAGCGTCTTAACATTCGTCAGCGTGTTGGGGTCGATATCCGCAATATCACAACCCTGACTGAGATGGCCGGAGAAAGCGTAAACCTACCGCTCGCCTTTGCCCCTGTTGGAATGCTGGGGATTCAAAACATTGGTGGCGAGATCAAGGTTGCGAAGGCAGCGCAGAAATTCGGCGTGCCCTTTATTCTTTCTACTATGTCGATTGCATCTGTAGAAGAGGTTGCCGAGGCCACCAGTGCGCCGTTCTGGTTTCAGCTTTACGTAGTCAAAGATCGGGATTTCGTACGTGAGATGATACACCGCGCCAAAGCTGCGGGCTGCTCGCGTTTGGTTATAACCATGGACCTGTCGATGTTGGGTCAGCGCCACCGGGATCTGAAAAACAAACTATCGATCCGCCCTAACCTTAAGAACCTTGTCAATATCGCCACGAAGCCTCGTTGGGCCTATGAGTTTGCGACAGGTCCGGCGGTCAGCTTTGGCAATGTGGTTGGGCATGCGAAGGGAGTAGATGATCTTGCCAGCTTGCTCACTTGGGCCGCAGAAATGGTGGATCCGGCGTTAGATTGGGACGATGTCGAATGGATCCGACGGGAGTGGGACGGACCGGTGATCCTCAAAGGGATTCTGGATGTTGAGGATGCCCGGATAGCAGCGGATATGGGGATAGAAACCATCGTGGTTTCAAATCACGGTGGCCGCCAGTTGGATGGGGCGGGAAGCTCGATTTCTTGGCTACCCAGGATCGCGGATGCTGTGAGCGATAGGGTGGAGTTGTTGCTCGACTCTGGGGTGCGCAGCGGGATGGATATCTTCCGCGCCCGTGCGATGGGGGCATCAGGCGTCTTGCTGGGGCGGGCCATGGTTTATGCACTGGGCGCGATGGGCCAAGAGGGCGTCGAAATCTTACTGTCAATTCTGGACAAGGAACTGCGAACGACGATGGGACTGGCTGGAAAAACCCAATTAGATGACATCAGTCCAAAAGACGTTTATTGGACGGACTGACGCGCGGTTGCTTTGCAGCATGGGGATCACAGGTCACGCGCGGACCAATGAATCCCCGCCCCGATCCCTATGATGATGGAGATTACCTGATCAATTGATGCCCGCGGCTTGCGGGCCGCAAGCTGCAGTCAAGGCGGTGGGGAATACGCCAGTACGCGTCCTTAACATGCCGTCGAAAAACTTGCGGACATCTGAAGGCTGACTAAAGTATTTGTGATTCTATTGGCCGGCTAAATGGCCCGGGAGAGAACGAACCAAGCAAAAATGGTCCTAAAGCGTCTGTAAAAGCCATGGCTCCGCAGAGATTTTATCGTTCCTGGCACGAAGTAGATGTCCAAACCACAATTGGAGAAATTGAATTGTAATCTAACTAACCGGCGAGTTCAATCTGCTCTGACAAAAACCGCAGCAGACGCTTCTTCACGACACGCATCTGATGCGTTTCTACGCCGAGATAGCGCACCGTGCTGTCCATCTTGGTATGACCCAACAGCAGCTGTACCGCCCGCAAGTTTCCAGTTTTCTTGTATATTTGGGTGACTTTCGTTCGCCGCATTGAATGGGTTCCATATGCGGTTACTTCCAAACCAATCGAGGAAACCCAGTCCCGAACAATCCGAGCAAATTGGCGGAATGAGATGTGCAAACGCTCGTGGAAGCGGCCAGGCCGGAGATACTCGGACCCGACCATTAGCGGATCTTCCATCCACTTAGTGAGCGAAGCTCTGGTCCCTTCGGAAATCTCGAAGCGCACGGATTTCTGGGTTACTTTGCAATACTGACGCCCTCGCTTTGATCTGACCGGATGCCATGACATCGACCACTTTCATTTTGACCAAGTCGCAGCCGCGCAATTTGCTGTCGATGGCCAAATTGAACAGCGCGAGATCGCGGTGGTTCTCGGCAAGCTCAAGCCTAACCCTGATACTTGAGGTTGCCGCAATAACGAGAGATTACCCCTTTGAATCCCTCGATTTGGGAAGCCACATCATAGCAAGCACTTTTCTTTGACCTTACGTCAATGAGGCCGCTTACCTTGAGGGCCTGCTTTACATCAGGTGGGACGCAGGATGATAGTACTTAAACGGTTCGTCATTAGAACAGGCGCAGAGGAAAAACTCCAAATGAACCATTTCCCAAATGCTCCTGCAAATTTTGATGATCCGCTTCGCCAACTCTATATGCTCGCAATAGAGCCAGACCTTACATTCGAGGATAAGGTTGCACAATTGCTTGCCTTAGGTACGGATGCCCTTGGTCTCGAGCTTGGAATTGTTAGCCGGATAGAGCATCCAATCTACGAGTGTCTTTTTGTCCATGGCCCTGAATGGGCTCCGGCCTCTGGGACCACCTTTAATGTAAACGGTACCTACTGCCTTTACACATTAAACAATGATGAAGTTACAGCATTCCATCATGCGGGGAAGCAGGAAATATCTTCCCACCCTTGTTATCAAAATTTTGGGCTGGAAAGCTACATAGGCGCCCCTTTGCGGTGTGAAAATGAATTCTTTGGCACGTTGAATTTTTCTGATCGCGCCCCGCGTCAAGCACCGTTCAGGCAGAAAGAGTTCGAGTTTGTCGCCTTTTTGGCGCGCTGGTTGGGCAATGAACTGAAGCTGCACGCCGAGCGGCGGGAACTTCGCGGACAACGTGGGTTGCTCAGTGCTATGATTGATGCGGTGCCCGAAGCAATCGTTTTAGCCGATCTCAACCGCAGTGTCGCGATGGTCAACCCAGCTGTGGAGACGCTATTTGGCTATGCGCCCCACCAAATTCTGGGGCGACAAACAGCAGTGCTTTACGGAACGCTTGATAGTTATGAGCGCGCGGGCGAGGAAAAGTTTAACCCCCGGGCCTCAAGCAAGCGAGGTGAGTTTGAGATTTCCTGTCGAAGGTCTGATGGTTCCACATTTGATGGTCTTGTTTCGAGCGCCAAAGTGGAAACTGACTGGGGTGAGACTCTTGGCTTTTTGGCAGTTGTCCGAGATATTTCTGAACAGCGTGCTTTTGAGCATGCCAAAGACCAGCTGATAGCTACTGTTAGCCATGACATAAAAAATCCCCTGTCTGCGCTCTGCGGTGCATTAGAAGTACTGGATGCACACAAGCCGGAGCTGGACGAAGCGAAAACCAAACTGTTACGTCTCGCGTTGCGCAATGCGCGGCGTATCGACGAGATGGTTGCCGACATACTCGACGTTGAACAGCTTCGTGCGGGGGAACCGTCAGGCTTCGCTGTAGTCCCCCTTGCTCCTTTGCTCTCTCAGGCGATCGAGACACTTACCTCTTATGCAGAAAACCATGGTATAGGTCTCAAATTGAAGCTTTCAGATGCGCCTAACCAACCTTTGCGATTGCACGCAAGCAGGGTGGAACGGCTGATATCTAACCTTGCGACAAATGCTATCAAAGCATCAGCAAAGGGCGGGACGGTAGAGTTGGGTCTCACCAGTACGGGACACGGCTTCTATGTAAAGGACGAGGGGGCAGGATTGCCGCACAGTATTCAGAAGACCCTTTTCAAGCCCTTTGCGCGCGGGGACACTTATCGGGTCAATGAGGGCTATGGGCTGGGAATGGGCATTGTGAAAGCAATCGTTGACCAGCATCTTGGGGAGATCACATTTGAGACTGCCGAAGGAGAGGGGACGACCTTCACCGTAGATTTCCCTGTTTCGGAGCCTATTGGAAAAGAAGAAGGGCATCCCAAGTACCTTTAAGAGTAATTACTCTGTTGAATGTCATTGAGAACTGACCCGGTGGGGGTGCGGTCCCGCAAGCACCCATACGTTGCACGGATAATTGTGCCGAAAGACGTGCGCATGCGGACACCTGCCCTCCCAGTTGCGCCTCGCTAAACCGTGCCTTCCCTATCTGCGCACAGAGGTTGTGTGAAAACAACGGAATGTGCTGGCGGCGAAGTCTTGATATCGGAGACCCAGCCAAGACATGCGAGGGTCCGATGATATCAAACACAACCGCCAGCTACGGGCGCGTCGCCCGCTTTTTCCATTGGAGCATCGCGCTCCTGGTGCTGGCAGACATAGCGCTTGGATTGATCGGAAAGTTCACGACGCGCAGTGGCGATACCGTGGCTTTCCTTCAGCTGTTGTATTCGACTCATAAGACGATCGGCGTTACGGTCTTGGCTCTGGCTGTGTTACGGGTGATCTGGGCAATCTCGCAACCACGTCCCGTGCCTCTCCATCCCGAACGGCGCCTTGAAACCTTCGCCGCCGACACGGCGCATGGGGTGCTCTACGCCGCAATCTTCGTGCTTCCGCTTTCCGGCTGGGTTATCCATTCGGCCGAAGCGGGCTTTGCGGCAATCTGGTGGCCCTTCCCCCAAAGCCTGCCGTTCGTTCCGAAATCGGAGCGCCTCGCCGGTGCGGCGGCCAATATCCACTGGATTGCAGGGATCTTATTGGCGGCCATGGTCGCGGCGCATATTGGCGGTGCAGTCAAACACGCGCTGATTGACCGCGACGGCACCTTGGCACGGATGTGGAACGGACGGGCTGCCGGCAATGCGGCTGCCCACCCCGGCAAGGGGGCCTCCTTTCTCGCCACAATAGGGATATGGACCTTTGCAATCGGCGGCGCCCTGATCGTGTTTGCCCCTACTCATAACGAGGACTCCGCGTCACAATTGCCTGCTCAACAGACCGAGGGGTGGGTCGTGCAGGACGGCAATCTGGCGATCACGATTACGCAAATGGGAGCTGAGGTAACCGGCAGCATTGCGAATTGGCAGGCCGACATCGAGTATGATGAAAAAACTGGGAAGGGCACCGTAAAGACAGTGCTCGACACGACCTCTCTATTGCTGGGACCCGTCACGGACCAGGCGAAAGGCCCCGAGTTCTTCGATGTCGCCGCCTATGATACCGCCGTGTTTCAGGGCGACATTGTGCAAATCGACGGACCGAGACACCGCGCATCGGGCTTCCTGACATTGGTCGAGCAGAGTGTTCCCGTTACGCTTGACTTCGATCTCGAGGTGACAGAGGGCACGGCCAAGGTTTCAGGTGGCACGGCTCTGGACCGTCGTGATTTCGGCATGGGGACAGCCTATCCGGACGAAAGCTCTGTCGGGTTCTCCGTAGAGGTCCGGATTGATCTGGTGGCAAATAGGGCGGGGTAGGCCCTGCGCTATCGAGACGGAAAAGGGCCGCGCGAGTGGTTGCGCGACCCTTTTGGTTGGGGGTGGGGCTTCGATTATTCTGCGGGCACCATTGCTTCGATCGAGATATCGATCGCAACCTCATCCCCGACAAACGGGGCGAACTGGCCCATGTCGAAATCCGAGCGCAGCAGCTTGGTTGTCGCGTCAAAACCGGCCCAGGGGCGATTTTCCATCGGATGATCTCCCAACTGGTTCAGTGTGGTGTCCAAGACGACAGACTTCGTAATGCCGTTCATGGTCAAATCGCCGGTGATCTTGCCGGTCTTTTCGTCGGTCACTTCGATCGACGTCGAGGTGAATGTCACCAAGGGGTTCGCTTCGGCGCCGAAGAAATCCTTGGACAGGAAATGCTCTTCGCGGGCGGGCCAGCCGGTGATGAGGCTCTTGGCGGGAAAGGACACAGAGACGCTCGATGCCGCCGGGTCATCCTGGTCCAGTTCGATGCTTCCATCGAACCCGGAGAACATGCCTGTCGTGGTTGAGAAACCCAAGTGGTTATAGCTGAACACGATCTGGCTATGAGACGGATCGAGAACATAGGTCACCGTTTCGGCCTGTGCCGCGGTCGCGAGCGTTGCGCCCATTGCCGTCGTAAGAAGGAAGTATTTCATCTGAATCCATTTCTCCGTTTGAGATGCGTTCGTCATGTCAGATCCATCTAACTCCGCTGCAAAAATGCGCAACTCCCTACTCTCAAACACACTTTGTGCAAATTTGAACAGCGGGCGTCTGACCATTTGTGATTAGAGTGGCGAAAAAACGCATAGGGCGGCTCGCTTTGCCACAAGGGCAATCGGGAATTTGTGGCCATCTCTTTGTCGTCGCGCTCAGAAACATGCTGAAATTGAACCGCCCCACCAATGCCGTAGAAAAGCATCGCTTTCGGCGGTGGGCTCAACAGGTGGATGCAACACTTTAACCTTTAGGAAAAGTTGGAGTGTTCAGCATGAAGTATCGGCGCAGGATTTATTACTCGGCAGAGCAGCGAGCTGAGATTTGAGACCGTTGGCAGCGTGGGGAGTCGATGAGCTCGATCGGGCGGGTGTTTGACCGGCAATCATCCTCGGTCTTTTCCGTGATTTCACCGACGGGGGGCATCAGACCGCCAGATCGCAGACGCGGCAGCCACGCTCTGAGCCTTTCTGAGCGCGAAGAGATTTCACGAGGGCTCAGCATCAAGCACTCTTTACGCGCGATTGCGGGGCAATTGGGGCGTGCGCCTTCGACCATCTGCCGCGAGGTCCGGCGCAACGGTGGGTCTGCCGGCTATCGTGCCGCTGCTTCAGACCAAGCAGCGTGGGACCGCGCCTTGCGTCCCAAGATGTGTAAGCTGGCTTGTCACCCCGCATTGAGCCGCGCAGTATCCGCTAAGCTGCGGCGAAAGTGGTCACCTGAGCAGATTGCCGGCTGGCTCAAGCGTGCGTTCCCGGGAGAGGCGCAGAAACAGGTGTCACACGAGACGATCTATCGAAGCCTTTATATACAAGCGCGTGGTGCCCTGAAGAAGGAGCTACTTGAGCACCTGCGCGCCAAACGAACAATCCGCCGATCCAAGCATGCGAGCCTCAAGCGCAACGGCCTTGGCCAGATCAAGGATGCAATATCTATCAGCCAAAGGCCGGCATCCGTGGACGACAGAGCGGTGCCGGGGCACTGGGAGGGCGACCTGATCGGAGGTTCAAAAAACAGCTATATCGCGACCCTCGTGGAGCGGCATTCCAGATATGTCATGCTGGTAAAAGTTGCGAATAAGGACACCGAAAGCGTCGTCTCAGGACTAATCAAGTCGGCTCAAAGGTTGCCACGCGAACTCTACAAATCCCTGACATGGGATCGCGGCAAAGAGCTGGCTGATCATCAACGCCTGACCAAGGCAACCGATGTCGAGATCTACTTTTGCGACCCACAATCCCCTTGGCAGCGAGGATCAAATGAAAACACCAACCGGCTTTTGAGGCAATATTTGCCGCGCGGAACAGATCTAACTGTCCATTCTCAAGCAAAACACAGTGCAATCGCCAGACAGCTGAACGAACGGCCTCGCAAGACCTTGCAATACCAGACGCCAGCGGAGAAGTTCGCACAGTGTGTTGCGTCGATCAGTTGAGCCCGCCACCCTTAGCGGACATTTGCCGTAGATTAGGTTGCTGCGATGCAGCTTCCCCGAAGCGGACGTTGATCGATCACGCAGCATTTCGGCATGCTGGATGACTCTGAGAGAGGGCATCATAAGCCAGTCCGATGTGCGGGGCGATCTCTACGATTTGACACAGTGCGCGGCCGGCCGGAGAATACCGGACTTCATCACCGTTTTCAAAAACGGTGGCGGTGCGCATTTTGATCTGATGATTGCCAAAGCACTGTCCAACTGGGGTTCGTTAACTCAGCGGCCCTGAGCACGTTTTCGTCGGTCGCCGTGACGAATGCTTGGAGGGGTTCGAGATGTCCGGCACACCAAAGGGGCGCCCCTCGATACGGGCACGGCGTTGCCCGGCTTCAGACCAGTCGCGGTCCAGTGGCAATTCAATGCCAAAAGTCATGCGGTATTTGTAAATCAGATTGAGGGCAGACATGATACGAACCTCCTGTTCATTGGTCTGCCCCGCCGCACGTTAGATACGGCGGGGCTAATGAGGTTATTCAGCAGCAGCAGATTGGGGTGCTGTTGTGTTCCAGCGACCAGACAGGCGCACCAGAACGATCCCGACACCCACCACACCAGCGGCGATGTAGGGGGCAGCGGCAAGGCCGATGCCTTCCACCACAAGTCCACCGGCCCATGCGCCACCGGCAATGCCCAGGTTAAACGCTCCGATGTTCAGGCCAGAGGCCACGTCAACTGCGCCGGGTGAGACTTCGCGTGCGATTTGCACGACGTAAGACTGCAGCGGTGGCACGTTGGCGAAGGCAAAACCGCCCCAGAAGGCCGCAACCGCGATGGCTGCAATCGGGCTGTTGAGGAGTGCGCCGAGAGCGACCAGTGATATCGCAAGACCAGCAAAGATCACCGTCAGGGACGGCACTGCACCAATACGGTCAGCCAGTTTACCGCCGGCGATGTTCCCTACGGCGACAGATGCACCATAGAGCAGCAGCACAAGGCTAACCGCGCCTGCGGACAGACCCGTGACTTCGTTCAGCATGGGCGCGAGGAAAGTGAAGGCGATGAAGTTGCCGCCATAACCGACAGCCGTGATTAGATAGACCAGCAGAAGGCGGGGTGAGGTTAGAACCTGCAACTGCGCGTTGATTCCTGCCGAGGCAGCTTTGGTCAGATTGGCGGGCACCAAGATGGCAGAAGCGATGAATCCGATCACGCCAAGCGCGACGACGCCAAGGAAGGTCGACTGCCAGCCGAAGTTCTGGCCGATTAAGGTCCCCAAGGGCACGCCCGTCACCAGCGCGACTGTCAGGCCAAGGAAGACCAGCGCAATGGCCGAGCTTTCCTTCTCAGGCTCTACCAGATCGGTCGCGATGGTCGAAGCAATTGCAAAGAACACACCGTGGGCGAGACCGGTGATAAAGCGCGCAGCGACAAGGCTGCCGTAATCCGGCGCAAAGGCGGCATAAGCATTGCCGAGCGTGAATAACGCCAGCAAGAGCAGCAACAGCGTCTTGCGCGGCACTCGGTCTGCCATGGCGGTCAGCACAGGCGCGCCGATGGTCACGCCAAGCGCATAGAGGCTAACCAACAGGCCAGCGGAGGGGATGGAAACTCCAAGATCGGCGGCGATGGTGGGAAGCAAGCCGACGATAACGAACTCGGTCGTTCCGACGGCGAAAGCGCTGATGGTTAGCGCCCAAAGGGCAAGGGGCATCGGTTTTCTCCAATAAATTTGATGTCGACGCCACATATGCCAGTCGCTATCTGTTGCGAGAACAGGCAAGTTTGGAATGGATCATTGCAAAAATCGCACGAATTGTTGCGCATGATGGATTTGGCAGCTTTCATCGGGATCGTCGATGATGGGGGCTTTGCTGAATCCGCGCGGCGCAGGGGGGTATCGGCCTCAACACTCAGCCGGTCAGTGACGCGGCTGGAAGAGCAGCTGAAGGTCACACTCCTGCGCCGCACCACGCGATCCATCGAGATCACCCCCGAAGGCGCTGCAGTTCTGGCCGAGGCACGCGAGATTCTGGATCGGAGTGAAACCCTGCAGGAAATCGCAACCAGCGGACAGGCCCCCGCCGGACCACTGCGTGTGAATGCGCCTGTGCCTTACGTCCTGCACGTCCTCGCCCCGCGGCTGGCCGAGTTTCATGCGAAGTATCCGGACATCCAGCTGTCGATCGACATGACAGATACGCTGGTGGACCTGATCGGCAGTCACGCGGACGTTGCCATTCGACTGGGCCAGCTACCCGACAGCGACATGTTGCATCGCCCCATGGGGCGCACAGCTTGGAAATTAGTGGCTGCGCCGGAATACCTTGATCGCAAAGGCTGGCCAAAAACACCAACCGACCTCGCAAATCTGGAGCAAGTGCGCTTCGCGGCACCGGATCACATCAACACATTGCGCTTTGTCGGCCTATCCACTCCTGTGACGGTACCGCCCGCGGTGACCGCAGGCAATGGAGAGGCCGTGCGCCAGATGGTATTAGGCGGTCTGGGCATCGCGCGTTTTTCCGAGTTCATGATCGCAGATGACATTGATGCGGGCCGATTGGTTGAGCTGTTTCCGTGCGAGCTTTCAGCGGACCCACTGAATATCTCAGCGCTTTACCTTACCCGCGTCTCGGGGCTGCGCCGGTTGGGTGTTTTTCTGGATTGGTTGGTGAACATTGGTGGAGGCTAACTTATGCAAGGACCCTTTCAGCATGCATAACGCCTCCGTGCCAAGCGTGGCATCGAAAGGTTACTTTTAGTCAGTGTTATATCGACATATTTTTGGATGTCCGCTTCTTGGTAGCTGCACTGTAGCGGCGCGGCACCAAACGAACGGCCGGTAAGGGCCGTGAGCAACAGGCTGTATTTTCTGCACTTGCAAAATGCTGCGGGACGGCATTCGGTAAAGAGGGCTAATTGTGTTGAAAAACTATTTGCTGCAACTGCAAATTTCTAAAAACTGGGAAGCTGTTCTCCGACACGCTACTTGCGCCCCGAGGTGCCGCCGAAATTCCCATAGTTTAGAATTTTTCTGCTGAGTTTGGCTTCAGCGCGCTGTAGGAGAGTTTTTCAACACAATCGGCTCAAAGCCGTTGTTAGCTGCAACGAGTGCGGTGGTCTGCTGGGTGGACAAAGCACCATTTCGCTGCGGCTGCGCCAATAACTGCTTTCAGCTACCACTTAAACACGTGACGCAGGACCCGGAGGTTTCCACTCAGCTTGTTTCCGCCAAGATCACCCGCCAGCCTTTGGAGTACCTCACCGAAATCGTAATTCGGGATCGCATCTTGCACCGCCCTAACCTGAGCCTTGCTCAAACCTTTTCGAATTCTTCCTTCGGTTGCATCGATCCAATCAGCCTTGCGAACAGCTTCTACGATGCGCTGATTTGGTCCGCGATATGGTGCCAGTGAATCGCGTCCCTCAGCAACTGAGGATCAAGTCCCCAGCCATACTTCTCGTTGTCAGCCAAAGCATGTTCTTCTGATGGCTCGAGATAAGCAAGATTGTTCTCCGTCCAGAGACCAATATCATGGTAAACCAATGCAGTTTCGACCAGAGGTCTTGCCTCTTCGTCACCATTCAAAAAATGCATGGCAAAGGTGATAACACGATACACGTGACCCCGATATGCTGCGTAGTCTTTGCCAATGATGTCATGGTACGGGGCAAACAGGTTCTCTACACGATCGCTGTGATCGATAATTTGGATGTCATCAGTCATCTTGTAGGTTCTCTTGGAATAAGCGCGTTTTCACTGTAATCAAGTGATTACAATGATGCGTGAAATAAAGTCAACAGGTGATTACTTGAGAGCGAAAATAGTACAGTCGACCAAGCCGGACGCGAGGAAGCGTAATCCCGGCGCAACCAAAGACACTTTGCTTGATGCAGCGCGAACAGAATTTCAGCGGATGGGGTATGACGCGGCAAGCACGCGAAATATCGCGTCGGAGGCTGGGTGCAATGCTGCGCTCATCAATCGTTACTTTGGCTCGAAGCTTGGCTTACTCGAAGCTGTAATGGAAGAGTGTATTGATCTCACTCCGCTTGACGGCCTGCCGCCGAATGAAATGGTTGCGGCCTTGGCGGACATCGCTTTGGGCAAAGTTAATCCAACGGGTAACTTTGATCCGATGGTCGTCGCAATTAAGTCTTCCGGCTCCGAAGAAGCGCAAGATGTAATCCGCAGCAAGCTCGGCAACCCGATGGTCGAGCAACTTGCATCTTTGATCGGTGGCGACAAAGCTGATCAAAAGGCCGGAATCTTGCTCAGCATCGTCTCAGGAATGTTCGTTGGTCGAGTTTCTGTGGATGCCGATGCTGTATCAACAGATCACAATGAAGCATTAAGAGAGTTGCTGTATGACGCCATGATGGCCGTGGTGTCTTCAGGGACGTAAATTAGACTGCTCGCATCTTCGTCTGCTTCAAAGCGGCCATTCTCAAATTTCGCAGCATCTGGTAAAATGGGCTCGTTCCCGCCATTCGCGGCAACTTGGGCGAACGGCCGGTTTGGACTGTTTCGCGGCCTTCGACACGAAGGGCGGAAACCGGACTTTCGCTGCATGATATTCGAATGGCAGCTTTATATCACACTTGGAAGATCGCCGGAGCCGTTGCCAGTTGGAGAGCGCCTATGGCATCTTTAGCAAGAACGGTCACTGCAAAGGCCGATGGTTGAGACTGTCTGAACTGCGCCGCTCCACCGGCGTCATCTTTGTGCCTGTGGGCGAAGCAACCGCCAGACATAAAAAGCGAGAAGGCCCAGGAGCAGAACATTTGCCGCCGGATTGACCCACATCTCGACTTTGGCAAACTGCGCCTCCAGTAGATAGCCTGAAATGGTGAGGGCGGCCGTCCAGAGGAGGCTGCCCAACCCTGTGTAGAGAAGAAATGGCAGCAGCGGCTTCCCCGTCATACCGGCTGGGACAGATATCAGCGTTCGGACACCCTGCACCATCCGGCCCAGAACCACCGCTTTGCCACCACTGCGCCGAAACCACGCAAGGGAGCGGTCAAGGTCTTGCTCTGAGATGGTCAGCCACCTGCCGTGCCGCGCGATGAGCCTGCGCAACCGTGCTTCAGATACCACTGAGCCGATCCAATACCACAGGAGGGCTCCTGCAACTGAACCGATCGTGCCGGCGATCACTACAATTACAAAGGAGAGGTCACCGCTCGCCGCGAGATAGCCGGCGAAGGGCATGATGACTTCCGAAGGGATCGGCGGGATGACGTTCTCAAACAACATCAGGGCGGCGACGCCGAGGCTCCCCGTTGAAGCCAGCAGCGAGGTGATAAAGTCAGACATGCTCGGGCCTATGCGGTAGGTTGGGCAGGATTGCCTTTTTCAGCACGGGATCAAGCCGCTGTCAGTTTCCTCCGATCCGGGGGCGGTGAGGTAGGTCCAGATGGCCGACTCATCTGTGAAGGTCAGCTTCAGCACGCCTGTTGTCCCGGCAATCAGCCGCTCAGAGAAGGCCGCAGGCTCAATATTGCCCTGTGTCGACTTGCCGCCGGCCCCTACCACGAAGGCGATCGTGCCGCCCTCTGTTGGCTTTCCCTCGGCATCCAGCGGCGCGGTGCGTTCGTAGAAGTGATTATGACCATGCAAGACGAAGCGGACACCCGCGTCAGCGACAAGCCGGAACAGCGCCCGTGCATCGTTCGATCCGCTGCGCACCACGCTCGAATAGGCGGGTTTATGAAAATATGCGGCAGTGCAGCTGTCGGGATGCGCTGCGAGCACTTCTTTTGCCCATTTCACCTGTGCAGACCCTTCGGACGCATCGATCTCGCTGTTGAGTGACAGGATCAACCAGTTCCCGGCTTGCAGGGCGTAATAGCCGCTTCGGTCTGGTCCTGCGCGATCTTGCCAGTAGTCATAGTATGCATATGCAAGAGGGGAGTGGTATTCGTGGTTTCCAGGGGTCGGCCATGTGCGCTCCCAAGCAGCGCCCCAATAGGGGTCGTAGCAATCTTCAAAGCCCACGGCTTCTCCGCGTTTATAAACCAGGTCCCCCAAGGCAAGCACTGCCGTTTCGGGGTGTTGTTCCAAGATACTGGTGGTGTCTATCATGCCCTCGTTCGGTGTGGCCTCTGCCCGGGGAAGACCAACCGCATAGCGCAGGTTTCTGTCGGTTCTACCCAAGTAGCCCCCGTTTGCGCAGGAGGCGATGTCACCTGCCGCCAAAACAGAGAACGGCAGCGTCACATCCAGTTTGTGGACCCGGTTTGTGTCGAACATGTCTGATTGCAAAGGGCTCGCCAATGACCGTATGCCAGAAGCCGCGACGGAGAATACCTGCCCTTCGGTCCCGGCAACAAGAATAAGGGCCACTGTTGTTGCCAATAGGGTTCGAAAGGCGGTTTTTTTCATCGGGTTCTCCTTAAACGAAGCAGTAGAGTTTGCCGACTGATCGGACCATTGCCGCAATATTACCAATTGGTAAGGTATTGATCGGGCCATAGATGCGGGCATGCAGGGCTGAACTTCGGACAACCAACCGTTTAATGGCAACGGAGAGCGATTTGGAATGTCAGCCTGGGCATCAATGAGCATTGTCACCTCTTTCGCATAACCCATTTCAGCCAAAGCCATTCCGGCCATTGCGACCGCACCGACGGACGTTAGCGCGGGGGTCGGCGCAGCTGCGCGGGACCCCGAAACGCCCAAAATTTGCTGAGCGCAAAAGTGAAAAATGCAATGCACCCGGTTGAGGTCCACAGGCTCATGATTTCAGTCCGATCACCGACAGATAGCAAAACAATCAGCAGCACTTCGTTGCCGGCAAAGCCGATCAGGGCGACAAGCGCGAATTTCCAAAGCGTGTTTGATAGGCTGACGTCTTGGTCTGCAAAAGAAAAGCCGAGATGGCCGATGAAGCTAATCAGAAAAGCAATTGTGAAGGCGATCAGGTTCGCCATCACTGGCTGCCAGTTTGATTGGATCAGTAGAAAGCCAATCACCATATGAACGAAGGTCGAAAACAGGCCGACCATCCCGAAACGCAATAATTGGCGCCACATCATAGATGTTCCGGATCAGCAGAAAAATCTTCGGCAACGATAAAGCCGGGACGGCCTTTGACTTCGGTGAAGACCCGCGAGAGGTATTCGCCCAATACACCGATGGAGATAAGCTGCACGCCTCCCAGCAACATGACGGCCACCACAAGGGTCGACCAACCCGGCACGTCGATGCCGAAGATGAGGGTGCGGACGGCAATCCCGAGGGCGTAGAGGATTGAACAGGCAGCAATGGTCATACCAACCCCTGTCCAGACCCGCAGTGGCCAAGCAGTGAAGGACGTGAGACCAGTCAAACCTAACCTAAACAAGCCAGCAAAGCCGAATTTAGAGGCCCCGGACGCCCGCGGCTCCAACTCTATCGCCACAGCCTTTGTGCGAAAGCCAACCCAGCCATACAGCCCCTTCATAAATCGATTGCGCTCAGGCAAGGCACAGAGCGCACCGACAACCCGTCGATCCATGAGCCTGAAGTCGCGGGCGTTGGCCGGTATTGCGGTGTCGCCGCCGATATTCAGCAGGGCATAGAACGCTCGGGTGAAAGCCCGTTTGCGCCATGTTTCGTCGCGGCGTTGCGCGCGGACAGCATAGACCATCTCATACCCCTCGGCGCGATGCTTCAGCATGGTTTCGAGATGAAAAAGGGGTTCCTGAAGATCGGCATCAAGGATGACCACCGCCGCACCCACTGTGCTCTCCAGACCGGCCATGATCGCATGCTCCTTGCCGAAATTCCGCGACAGCCGCAGCACACGAAGCGGATATTGGGTGCAGAGCGCTCGACTTTCTTCAAAGGTGGCATCGAGGCTGCCATCGTCCACGATGATGATCTCAAAGCTACTCACCAGTCTCCGGGCATGCGCATCCACCTGGGCCACCGTTCTAGTGATATTGCCTGCCTCATTGTAGGCGGGGATCACAAACGAAAGATCGGGAATAGGTTGTGGAGAAGAAACGAGCTGAGGCTTAACATAGCTTCCGGGGCGACGGTTCATCGTGATACCTCCCGATCCAGAGCTTCGACGAACAAAATGCGATACCCAAACCGCCCGGCAGGGTCGAACCGTGGGGCCAGAAGAGGGGCCAGTTTCGAGGCGATAGATGCCGGGATGGCCACCGCGTCGCGCAAGCCATTGTCTGGGAAGCCATCGAATGTTGCGGTTCGTTCTGTGAACTGGACTTGGCCCCGCGTATAGAACTCGGCTGAAAAGCTGCGACCGCCCCAATAGGTAATCTGCACATCAGGGTCGTAACTTTGCGCCGCAGTTACTAATGCGCGCTCGGACCGGCCGGTGACCGTTCCGGGCTGGTATCGCACCAGAATGGTCAAGGTCAGAAATGCAACCCCCACGAAGCCGATGGCCACGACGATCGCACTCCGCGTCCACCACCCCGGCTGGCCCCTAACCTGTGCCCAAAGCGAGACCAAGAGAACCGCTGCGGCGGGAAGCCCGGGCAAAGCATAGGCCGGCAAAATGTTTGCGGCGGGTGTGAAGAGGATCAGCGGCGCGACGACCCAAAGAGCAAGATAGCTATGCCAGCCCTGATCATTGCCTGTCATCTCGGAGATGCAAGACACTGCTCTGGGAAACAGGGTCAAGCCAAACAAGCTCCACGGAAGAAACGTTGCGGAAGCATAGAACCAAATCATGCCTTTGGGCTGCTCATGGCCGGACCCGTAGAGATCTCCCTGCCAGCCCGGCACGACAAAGCGTTGGAAGTGCTCTCCGAGGAGAAAGTAATGCAGGAAACCCGGAGACTTGATCTCGGCCAGAATATACCACGGAAGGGTCAGCGTCGCGGCGATCAACAGCCCGGATAGCCAGGGAAACCCGTGTAAATCCCGCCAGTGCCCCGTCACAGCGAGCCAAGGCCCAAGTGCGAACATTGTGATCACAAGCGCGACTGGTCCCTTCGCCATAAGGCCGATAGCAATGCCGACAAAGAACCACCGCCCCCATGCAATGCGAGAGGGGCCGTCTATCATATAGTTGTAGAAGCCGATCATGCTCAAGGTAGTGCCGAGCACCATGACCATGTCCGTCATCACAAAGGCCGACGCGCCGAAAAACATAAAGGATGAGGCGAGCACCGTGGTGACGAGGAGAGCCTGATCTGCGCCTCGATGCTGGCGCACCCAGGTGAAAAGAAGGCTTAGCACTCCCATGTGTGGATGCCCGCTTTGATGCAAGAGATAATTTGACGGTTTAAACATGTGATCGGGTACGGTCATGTGTCAGGCCTCAATTTGCGACGTTTCACATGCCGCGGGCCGGTATGGCGATGCGAAGGTTGGGTCCATATCAATGACACGAGCGCGGAGCTCTCTGGGAGTGCCTGGTTTTCCTAACCTCGATCTGGTCGATCATTTGTCCTTACTGTCTCAATGTCCTTCTCACATCATACCGAGCGTTGCAGGCTTACGCCGTCGCGATCGGATCTCGATAATCTTCATGCTTCGTCATCATTGCCCAAATGGTTCGGGCTGTTTTGTTAGCCAACGCGATTGCGACCAACATACGTGGTTTGCGTTCTAACATTTGCTCAAGCCACGACCCTTTAGGTGGTCCATTTTTGATCGCCCATCTGATCCGGGTCATGGCGCCGATGATCAGCAGTCGTCGGATGTCGCGTTGCCCCATCTTTGATGTTCGCCCCAACACTTGCCGCCCACCTGTTGATTTCTGAACCGGGACCAGACCCAGCCATGCCGCAAAATCCCGACCGCGTTTGAAGCCTTCTAGCGGCGGGGAGAATGCCTTGATCGCCATTGCACTCACAGGTCCGACCCCCGGCGCAGTTTGCAATCGGATCGTTTCTGGGTCGGATTTCGATTCTTCTTTCAGGCGCCGCTCTATCGCAACTATTTTGTCAGTAATGATACTTAGCTGATCCAAGTGTATATGGCTGAGTTCAATAACAATTGAAGGCAGGTCACAATCCGGGCTATCAATCTGTTCAGCTAACTTCTTTACAAAGTTCCGACCGGGAGGGGCGATGATCCCGTATTCCATCAAATGACCACGCAGCGCATTGATGATGGAGTTACGTTGCCGAACAAACAAATCCCGTGTCTTGAAGACCATCGAACGGGATTGTTGTTCAGCCGATTTGACAGGAACAAATCGCATTGTGGGCCTGACTGCCGCTTCCGCAATGGCCTCGGCGTCGTTTGCGTCATTCTTCTGGCGCTTAACGAATGGCTTCACATAGATAGGTGGGATCAAGCGGACGTCATGGCCCAACTTCATGATCTCGCGACCCCAGTAGTGCGATGACGCACATGCCTCCATTGCGACCACGCAAGAGGGCTGTTCGCCCAAGAACTTCAGGAACTGACCCCGAGTTAGTTTCTTGCGGAACATTGGCTCACCAGTAGCCGTCGCGCCGTGTGCCTGGAAAACGGACTTTGCCAAGTCGACGCCGATCATTGTAACTTCATTCATGGATGCTTCCTCCAATTTGGTGCTTTCAACATCACCATTATGGCACACTTTGATGCCGCTTCAGGGGTGGGGCATCCACACCATCAGTGAGGCAGCAAAGATGAATACCCGCGCGCCAAAGGCTCCAACGCCAAAGAGCTTTATCCCCAAGGCAGACAGCCAAGTATGTAAGGGAGGCTTGGCCCAAAACGGGACGCCGTAGTCGAACTGAGGTGTGATCCAGTCCCCGGTCTCGACCATCTTACGCGCGATCTCGGCATAGCGAGCTTCTGTAGAATCCGTGAAAGGCCACCAGAACATGGCCAGCAGGCGCACAGCGAACAATGCACTGAGTGCAAACAGCAGGAACCGTTGGTCACTGCGCGTTAAGCCAAAGCGTCCCGCATGCTCTTGCCGCACGGCTGTGTCGAATCTCGGTTCTAATGTGACCATCATGTCCTATCCTTTTTCTTAGGGCATAGGACGGCGACGATCTGCAAAAGGTGGTTGGCACTATACCGATCCGTAACATTACGAAGATGGCTTAAAGCCGCGAAACAGGTTATTTTCTCGAGAACTTTGGGAGCCGGGGCGCAAATGCGGGTGCTTGTTGTAGAAGATGATGGCGAGACGGCTGAGTATATCTGCACCAGCCTAAAGGCGCTTGGTCATGTGACGAAGCATGCGCCGGATGGCAAACAAGGTTTCCTTGATGCCTTGGATAGTGACTTTGACGTAATCGTTGTCGACCGGATGCTGCCCGGCTTGGATGGGATGACCCTCGTCAGATCAGTGCGCGGAGCTAATGTTGATACGCCGATCCTGTTCCTGAGCGCGCTCGGCGGGTTGAACGACCGGGTGAATGGATTGGAAGCCGGGGCGGACGACTACCTTGTAAAACCTTTTGCTTTTTCAGAACTATCTGCGCGGCTGACTGCACTTGCGCGTCGCCCCCCAATGCAGACTGAAGAAACGAGACTTCAGGTTGCCGATCTGGAGATTGACCTGATCCGCCATACTGTGCGCAGATCCGGCCAAGAGATAGCCGTGCAACCGCGCGAGTTTCGCCTACTATCCTATCTAATGAAGAACGCCGAGCGCGTAGTGACACGCACCATGTTGCTGGAAGCAGTTTGGGACTTCCACTTTGATCCGAACACCAATGTCGTCGAAACGCATATCAGCCGCCTACGCAACAAAATCGACAAACCCTTCGACCAGCCGTTAATCCATACCGTTCGGGGCGCTGGATACAGCCTCCATGGATAAGCACGCGCGCAAAGATCCAACCGCGTTGAGGACATCCATAAGGCTGTCTTTGCAATACTCGTTCCTCTATTCGGTGCTTTCTGCACTGGTCTTCGCCTTGGCCTATTGGTTCACGCAATACGAAGTTCAAGACTGGGTCCTCGATCAAATGCGTAGCGATGCGGAGACGCTCGTTGAAATTTTTGAGTTGGGCGGCGATGAGGTGTTGATCGACCGTGTAGATGCCCTCGCCGAAGTCAGCTTTCAGAATGCCCGGGTTTACCAGCTCTTAAACTCAGACAGCACGATCGTTTCCGGTAACCTGTCCTCGACCTTCGCAAGCCCTTTGCCAGACTACCTTCCCGCCCAGGATTTGCCTCTTGCTGGAGAAATCCACGATGAGGTCACCGGCTATTGGCTACGCGCAGATGATGTTGGCCCCTATCTCCTGATCCAAGGGGCAGGAGACCATATCGTCTTGGAGATTCTGGAAGCGCTCGGCATGGCTTTGGTGGTGGGCTATTTGGCGGTTGTGATCCTCGGCCTTATCGTGGGTGTCCGAATAGGCCGCATCACCGAGCGGCGGATTACGGCGATATCCAATACCCTCGCGGAGGTTTCCTCTGGCAACCTCGCTTCCCGTATTTCAACGGTCCCAAAGGCTCGTGATGACCTTTCGCGGGTATCAACCGAGATAAATAGTATGCTCGGCCAGATCAAACGCTTGCTCGAAAGCCAAGAACAGATCTCGAATGACATTGCCCATGATATGCGCACACCGCTTCAGCATCTTCGGCAGCGGCTGGAGAAACTACGAGACAGTCCGACTATTCGGCCGGACGATATTTCGGCCAGTCTTGATCAAACTGAAGAAATCATAGCGACCTTCAACGCCCTTTTGCGTATCGCTCAGATTGAGGGAAGTGACCGTCGCGAAAGGTTCAGGCTGAACGATCTTTCTGAGATCATAGCCAATGTTACGGAAGTCTTTGAGCCGACGGCAGAGAATGCTGGCATTGAGTTGACCACTAAGATGCCGGACGAACAGCTTGCGGTTATTGGTGATAGAAATCTTCTGACGCAATTACTGTCGAACCTTGTCGAGAACGCGATCAAACATTGTCCCGCTGGTTCTAAGGTTTTGGTCTTAGCGGAGAGCACACCTGCCGGCCCGACCTTGCGCATCGCTGACAGCGGTCCGGGGATCGAACGCGATGACCGAGAGCGTATTTTTCGACGATTTTTCAGGGGTGAGAAGAGTCGGAATAGTCCTGGAAATGGCCTTGGCCTGGCATTAGTAAAAGCCATCTGTGATCTGCATGGTGCTGACATAACTGTGTCGGAAAATAAGCCAGGAACAACTTTCGAGATCATCTTTGTTGGGTAAACGCGATCTGGGCCCGACCACAGGCAGACTTGCCGTATTCGAGGAATGCAGCCATGATCACCTCATAGCAGACATTGCTTGAGTGAGCGGGTAATGTCGGCTTTGGGCCGTTCTCGTCGATCGACATGCGGGGCGGAAACCAGTCATTCGCTGCCGAATGCGAAGACTCCCACTAAATGATGTGAGAGCGGCCATTCAGCAAAAGCGTCTCTGCAATCGTAGTAGTTCTGCAAATCTGGGATTTTCTGGAATGGAGAACCACGTTTGTGCCGGGATAGCACGTAACCGATCACCAGATGAGACTTTTCATAAAGTATAGACAGACTCATCCCATTGAGGTGGTAGCCGCAAAGACGGTTGACAGTCGCACCTACGGCATTTGCAAGGCACCGGACCCAAGGCTTCCGTCATAAAAAGTGACGGTGCGCGCAGCGGCGGCTGGGTCCACTCAAGAACATCTTCGACGCCGAGGTTGTGCCGCTCCTGTAAGAAGCGCCGGGCTTACGTCCTATTGCGGTTTCCAACGAGATCTTGCTGCGACATCCGGACCTTTGCGTCGGCCCCGGGAGCTGTTGGTACGCTCCGTCCGGGCATGGCGCGGCCTACATGGCCCCGAACAGGGTGTGATATTCCGACCGGCGCATGAGCCGAAACCGATAGGATTGTCGGATTTTACCGATATGGCATCCATGGGTTTCACCATCGCGGGGTCCGCGGTCCATATGCTGTATCATTTCAGGCTCCTTTGGTCTGACTTTGGACATGCCCATATCATTCTGTTTGGCGTGAGTTCTGTTGGGCTGGCCGAAGGGTTGCAACACCCTCTGGTCCGCAGACGGTGCGCCACAGCAGCATCGCAGCGACCGTCTCTCGGCGGCGTTTCGTAATCTGGATGCCGACCCAAAAACAGACCTGACGACGCGGTATGACGCGCTTTGCCATCACTACAGAATGACCTCGGCGTTATTGATGGCGTGGATGCCCCGATGGCATCGCGATGTGCCATTGGACTAAACACACACACGAATTCAGGACGAGCGGAGAGCTTTTTACATCCTTGCAGCGCGGCCCCGACCAGCACCTTTTTCATGGAACGAGCGCTTTTTAGATCAACGTCCAAACCCAGCAGCGGTTGGCAACCATGTCGTAAGCCCTGGCATTACAATTAAAAGCGCGAGGCCAAATAACATGATTCCAACGAACGGAGCCGCCCCTCGTACGATTGTTCCGAGTGGAGCGTCGGTGATGCCTTTGATCACGAAAAGATTCATCCCGACAGGTGGCGTAATCATCGCCAGTTCGAGGTTGATCATCAAGAGGACGCCGTACCAGATCGGGTCGATGCCAAGGACAGTCATTGTGGGTAACAAGATCGGTGTCGTGATCAGGATGATCGCAATAGACTCAAGAAACATGCCCAGCACGAAAATGAGACACATCACCACCAGAATAAACCCAATTGGCCCAAGCCCAAGGCTTGTCACGGCTTCCGTCACACCGACCGGAAGACGGACCAACGTAATGGCATGCCCGAACATGGCAGCCCCAGCGATAATCATGAAAACCATCATTGAGGTCCGCATCGTCGCATAGGCACATGCCCAAAGATCACGCAGCCCGAAACTGCGATAGACTAACACAGCAACCAGCAAGGCGTACAAGCAACCTGCGGCGGCGGCTTCGGATGCGGTGAAGATACCGAAGTAAATGCCGCCCATTACAACAGGCGGGGCAAGCAGCGCCCAGACCGAACGGCGGAAGGCCGAGGCCGCAGCTGTCCAGCCTGCCCAGTCAGGTGTGTCTATCCCGTTGCGCCCGCGCGCCTGGACCATGCAATAGGCAGAGAACATCAGCGCCAACAACATTCCCGGTACGATCCCGGCCAGAAACAGCGCGCCAATGGATGCCTCCGACACGATGGCATATAGGATCATGGGTCCGGATGGCGGGATCAGGATGCCCAGTGTGCCACCAGCCGCCACAACGCCCAACGCATCGCGCTCTGCGTAGCCAAAACGTTTCATCTGGGGGATGGCACTTGACCCGATGGAAAGAGCCGTAGCGACAGATGAGCCGGAGATGGCGGCGAATATGGTGCAGGCAAGAACTGTCGCGACACCCAGCCCCCCTTTTACATGACCGATGACGGTATGAGCAAAGGTGTAGAGGTCTTCGATTACCTTTGCCCGGATCATAACATGTGCCATGAAAACGAAGAGGGGAATGGTGCTCAAGATCGGTTTGTCCAGATGGGCAAAGACAGCCTTCCCCAATCCATCGATATCACCTTCGGCAATCATCATGATGGCGCTGGCTGTAAGGCCCAACGCTGCGAAGATCGGGATGCCTGTAAGCAAAAGCAAGATCAAGCCTGCAAAGACAAGTACCAGGGTCATTGAGGCAATCCCCTGACTGAGCGGTAAAAGCCAAGTCCCGCGGTCAGAAATAGCAGGGCCATGCCAAGAACGATCGGTGCCTGCGGAATCCATGTCGCAATCTCGATATAGCCGACAGAGTAGGAGCCGAAACTATATGCGAAGGAAATGCTATCCCAGATGGACAGGCCGACGATGATGGCGAACGCCATAACTGACAGGTTCGCAATGGCTATCTGGATGCGCGCCATTCGAGGACGCAACTGGGCCGACGCAAGGTCAATTGCGATATGATCCCCCCGCCGCAGCGCTTCGGCAGAGCCCAGCATGACAAAGGTAACGAGCATATAGCCAATCATCTCATCACTCCATTGCAGGGGACTGTCGAAAAGATAGCGCCGGATTACGGCGAAAACGATCTGGACAAAAATCACCAGGATCAACGCCGTGCTCAGTGCGCCGCAAAAACGGACAAGGCAGGTGACAATGCGGTCGGGGAAGAGGGGAACGTTTGCCGCCCCCCACTCTTTGTGGTCAATCATGCCAATGCCCACTCACATCTTGCCGATGAGTTCGAGAAGCTTCTGGCTGTCCGCATTGCCTTCCCCAAAAGACTTGTCGAAAGCAGGCCGCATGACCGCTTCAAGTGCCGCGATCTCTTTGGGTGTTGCGATATGAACTGTAACACCTTTTTCCTCAAGCTGAGCGGGACCGGCCGCACCCGCTTCGGTTGAGGCCTCAATGGCCCATTCCGATGCCTTCAAGCCCGCTTCCTTAAGCGCATTCTTGGACTTATCCGACAATCCGTCGTAGAAATCTGGGTTCAGATAGCCATGCAGATAGGCTGATAGTACCGGTACGACAGTAAAGGCGTCCTGCACCTCATAGTACTTCCGCGATACGGCGGCGGCGACGTCAGTAACGGCACCATCGATGATACCAGTCGCCAACGCCTGATACACCTCAGAGCCGGGCATTGCAGTAGGCGTGGCCCCGAGCGCTGAAAGGGAAGCGTCAAAGGGCGGTGTCAGGCCACGCATCTTCAGACCTTCGAAATCCTCAGGTGTTACCAGTGGCTCTCCATTCGTGGTGAATACGGAGGTGTTAGTCTGGAACAGCCAAGCGATGTTCCGGACCCCTTTCTCAAGCAGCTTTTCTTCCAGAAATGCCGCTGCTTCAGAGGTTGGCCATTTCTCCCAGACCTCGATATCGCCAAAGGCGAAGGGCGCGACAGTCACGTTCATAATTGGTAGAGTTTTGCCCCACTGGAAGTTGAGCGAAAAAGCGCATTCGATGTCGCCTTTGGCAGTCGCCACGATGTTCTCGCGCGCACCTACAAGGCTGTCGGCACCAAAAACCTGCACGTCGATCTCACCTTCGGAGAGAGTCTCGACCTCTGCGGCCCAGCGGTCGACAACCTTGGCAATGTGGTGCGACGGAGGCAATTGGTGACTGCAACGCATTTCTGTGGCGGCCTGTGAGGCCGGTGCTGATGCCGCGAAGATGGCCGCGCCAAGGGCCGCGGATACGATGTATTTCATTTTGGTTTCTCCTCCCATATTTAACTCAAACCAATGATTTGGTCTGCCAATCTGCGTTCTTCGGTGGACCTGCACGATGCAGGGCCCCGTGGAACTCGTCATAGGGCATCGCCTCCTCCGCGATACGCCGAACTTCTTTCAACCTCTCGAGGTCGATCCCGGTTGTGAAACCCATGGTCTCGGACAGGAAAACGATATCTTCGAAAACAGCATTGCCGGTCGCACCGGGTGCAAAGGGGCATCCCCCCAATCCGCCCAGCGATGCATCAATCACCCGCGCCCCGTTATCCAAAGCAGCCGCTGCATTGGCCACGCCCATTCCCCGCGTGTCATGCAGGTGGATAATGAACGGCTGATCACCGCACAGCTTTTGCATCCGCGCACAAAGCGCGCCAACTGCCTTTGGACCTGCGTAGCCAACTGTATCTGCGATCCCGACAATATCGGCACCTGCCTCAATACAGGCTGCCGCCAAACGGACAACCTCTTCAGGGTCCACATCGCCAGAAATCGAACAGCCGAGCGCCATCGAGATTCCGGCGTTTACAAGGGTGTCGGGAGCTCGCGCATCGCGCATTGCCGTGACTTTGCCAACCAGTTCGACAGCGGCTTCGCGTGAGCGGCGCGTATTGGCCTGACTGTGTTCTTCTGTTGCAGAAATAACGCAGACCATTTCGCGGATCGCGGTCTGCACAGCGGCTTCCGCGCCACGCTCGTTCAGGGTCAGCGCAGCAGAGTGGATGTTCAGGCGCTCGCCTGCTGCGACCATCTCGGCGATGTCAGCAAACTGAGGAAAGCGGGTTGCGGGAAGAAATGATCCAATCTCGAAGTGGCGCACACCGGCAGCAAGTTCAGCCTCCAGCCAGGCGATCTTGGCCTGAGTCGTGGGCTGTGATTTTGCAATCTGCAATCCGTCACGCAAGCCAACCTCACGCAATGTGACGCGGTCGGCAGGATAGATGGCATTCGCGCGGCTCATGCTGCCGTTTCCATGCCACTGGCCGCGGCGATCTCGGTTTTGGTTAAGCCGACCTTGGACAGCACAGAGTGAGTATCCGCCCCGTTCGCGACGATGTCGAGATTGTCTCCGACAAGAGTTTGGTCGTCTATCTCGAACGGCATGGCGGGGGCGCGGTAGGTTGTTCCATCTGGCAATGATGAGGTAAAGAGCCCGCCAAGACGCGTCACGTGTGGGTCATCATACATTTCTGCTGGGCGATGGATCGGCGAAAACGGTATACCCGCATCTTCGAAAGCAGCAATAAGGTCGTCAAAGGAGCGGCTGCGGACAGCCTCCGTGAAGACAGGTATCGTACGGTCACGGGCGTTGATCTGGTTCATACGGGTCTGAAGGGCAGGATCGGTCAAAAGCTCCTGAAGCCCCAGTATGTTGCAAAGTGTTGCCCATTGTCCCTCGGTCACGGCCCCGATGAATATCTGACGGCACTCGGAAGTCTCGAAGATATCATATACAGGCCAGGAGAACTCGCGCTCCGGCATCGGCGGTGCCTCGCGCCCCTCGATGTCGAACTGGACCATGTGCTGCGCCACCAAGAGGAGACAGTTTTCGAAGAGACCGGTGCGCACGACATGGCCCTCGCCGTCTTTCTCCCGCTGCAGCAAGGCCGCGAGAACGGCGAATGCACCGAAAAGCCCGCCCATGATATCATTTGCCGAAGAACCGATGCGCAGCGGGCGACCGGTCGGACCTGTCATATAGGCCATGCCGGTCATCATCTGCACGACCTCGTCCATCGCCGTCCGATTTTC
This sequence comes from Sulfitobacter sp. DSM 110093, assembly GCF_022788715.1. Taxonomy (NCBI): domain Bacteria; kingdom Pseudomonadati; phylum Pseudomonadota; class Alphaproteobacteria; order Rhodobacterales; family Roseobacteraceae; genus Sulfitobacter; species Sulfitobacter sp. DSM 110093. The sequence continues at coordinate 274,870 of NZ_CP085168.1, read as the reverse complement.
ATAGGGCCCCTTCAAAAAGCCCTTGAGTGACGATACGATTAAACTTGGATAACGGGCCTTCAACACCTCTGGCGCAAACCCCATCTTGGCGAGAGACTGGTCCCGAAAATTCTCGACAAAGACGTCTGCACTCTCAAGGAGCCGGTGCAAGGCGTCTTGGCCCGCGTCCGATTTAAGATCAAGTGTGACGCTTTTCTTGCCGCGATTGAAGGTCGGGTAGAAGCCACTCCCCATACCCGTGAGCGCGCGGGTCTTGTCACCTGCCGGAGGTTCGACCTTGATCACCTCTGCGCCAAGCATGCCAAGGAACATGCCGCAGGACGGCCCCATGATCATATGGGTCATTTCGATAACACGGTACCCAGCCAGCGGCCTGATGTCAGTAGTCATAAATATCCTCCCTCGACAAACCATAGCCAAAGGTGCAACCACTGAATATTATAATGTTTAGACAGAACCCTTCTGGAATCCAGAATGCTTGATACACGTCAACTTCTATATTTTGCAGCAATTTACGAACATGGGTCGCTGGCTCAGGCCTCGGCTACCCTACGCATCGCATCGTCGGCGCTCAGCCATCACCTGTCCCAGATGGAGGCGCGATTCTCTACGCCGTTGTTCCGTCGAAAGCCACGCGGAATGGAGCCGACCGCAGCGGGGCACAGACTTTATGGCCATGCACGCTCAATCCTCCGGGCGATGAATGCCGCCGAAACCGACCTAAAGGACGCGAGAAATATCATCTCGGGACCCGTGTCGGTGGGCATGTCCTTTTCAGGTGTAAAGGCGATCGGAGTGGACTTTATCACTCAGGTGGTGCGCGACTTTCCGAAGGTCCAATTAGCGTTGACTGAAAGTCTTTCCGGCGCGGCGCTGCCTTACCTCTTAGCTTCAGAGGTGGACATGGCACTTATCTACAATCCGCCTACCGATCCCGCTTTCGAAACCCGTCCCGTACTGGAGGAAAGGTTGTACTGCGTCGGCCGCAGGGAGATCATTGGAGATTCCGACGATCCCATTACTTTTGCCGATTTTCTTGAGTTGCCAATGATCCTTCTGCGGCAAGGTGTGTCAGCGCGCGCGATCGTTGATGACGTAACTTTGCTAAAGAAGATTGAGGCCAAAGCGATTCTGCAGATTAACTCCGTGCAGGCCATTGCAGGATCGATCGAGGCGGGGTTAGGCTGCATCATCGGCACACGCCTGTTCATGCACGATCAACTGCAAAGTGGCGTTGTCCACGCCCGCGCCATAACTGCACCGGAGCTGTCGCGAACGCTCTACCTTTGTCGCCTCGCATCGCGTCCACCGACCTTCGCAACCGAGGCCATTCAAGAGGTTCTGCTGGACCATATAAGAGGTTCCGTCAGGTCTGGGATATGGGATGCGTATTTGTTGGATGGCTCATCCTGAAACGTTCCGCGCAAGATGTCGGCGAACTGACCCAGGAAGCTGGCACCGAGACGCAAGAGCTGAATTCTGAGGTCGGTGAAGAAGTGAATGGCAAGGTTGCAGCCAGCGCCAAAGAGGCCGGTGAAAAGTTCACAGCCAACGCTAAAGAGGCCAGCGAGCGGCTCACAGCCAGCACCAAAGAATCGACAGACAAGTTCAATTCTGCCGCCAAAGACGCCGCAGATAAATGCGCATCTGACAAAGCTGGTTCGGCTTCCAAGAAGTTCAGCTAAGGCAATCCGTCACTTAAACTGTGACATGATGTGCGGCGGGTTCTGCAATGGACCCGCCGTTTTTTGTTGGGGGTGTCCGCACATTAAATGGGTCCGCTGTGCGACGTTTAACTCAACAGAATGCTGAACTATGAATGAATAGCCGCAATGACGGGCCGCACCGCAGCAGCTTGAATTCATGGCCAAGGTCCGCAATGGGCCGGAAGCAGCGGGCTACAGGAAGGGCGGATTGCGGTCATTCGCTGCGTTGCGCATTAAGGTCTGCAACGCGGACTTTACTGCCCTTCGCCGCGATAGTTGAATAGTCTGCTTTCGGCCGAAGCCCAATATCAATTTTCAAGTGCGCAAACGGCGACTTTTGGCATCGCCGCAGCACGTCATGTCTCAGATTATTGACTACATACCAACCGTATGGTATGTGTCGAATATGCCAAGACCAACCAAACAATCCCCCGAGCGCGGCCATGCGCGCACACGCTTGCTGGAAGCCGCGCGCGACGTGATCCGCCGCAAGGGGTTCGCCGCGACCTCAGTCGATGATCTCTGCCAGTCGGCCGGTGTCACGAAGGGTGCGTTCTTCCATCACTTCAAGACGAAGGACGCGCTTGGCGTGGCGGCAGCAAATTTCTGGACCGAGACAACCAGCGCACTCTTTGCCAGCGCGCCTTACCATGAGCCAGACGATCCGCTGGACCGTGTTCTGGCCTATCTCGATTTCCGCAAAGGGATCATCGGCGGCGAGACGTTTGAATACACCTGCCTTGTCGGCACCATGACACAGGAGGTGCATGATAGCGCGCCCGCGATCCGGGATGCCTGCGCCGCCAGCATCTTCGGCCATGCCGCCACGCTGGAGGCCGACATCAAAGCGGCGCGCAAGCAGCGTAACATCGCCGCTGACTGGACTGCCGAGAGCCTTGCCCGCCACACTCAGGCGGTCCTTCAGGGTGGGTTCATCCTCGCTAAGGCCACCGGAGACCCGGACCTCGCCCGTGAAAGCGTTGATCACCTCATTCGCTATGTGCGCGGCCTGTTCGGGGTGGAACCAGATACATCTGAAGCCAGCTACAAGGAGAGATCAACATGACCAACCAGCAAATCACCGTGGAAACGAAAGTTGCCGCCTCCGTTGAAGAGGTGTGGAGCGCCTACACCACCCCGGACGACATAATTCAGTGGAATTTCGCAAACGATGATTGGTGCTGCCCGCGCGCCGAAGTGGCTCTGCGCCCCGGTGGCAAGCAGGTCGCCCGTATGGAGGCGAAGGACGGTAGCATGGGTTTCGACTTCGAGGGCACTTACGAAGAGATCGAGCCGCATAAGTCACTCGTGCTGGTTCTTGACGACGGCCGTAAGTCCCGCACAACATTTACCGGAAGCGGCGGAAACACCCATGTCGTGACCACCTTCGACGCCGAGGCGCAGAACCCGATCGAGATGCAGCGCGACGGTTGGCAGGCGATCTTAAAAAATTTCACTACCTACGTCGAAAGCAAGCGCGGCTGAATGTTGATGTGGCCGCCCGGCTTGAAAGCTTAACCCCCCAACCACGAGAGCAATGGAGGAATTTTGGATGGAACATGCCTCGAAAGTGCGGACCTGCTTCTGGTTTGAGAAGGGCGGACATGCTGCCGCGCAGGAATACGTAACGTTTATACCAAACAGCAAAATTGAGGCCGTGCGCGAAAACGGCCAACCGGACGACCCGATGATTGTCGAGTTCACGCTGGCAGGTGCGCCCATGATGATCTTGACCGCCGGGCCGCATCACGAGCTGACGCCCGCCGCATCTATCTCTGTGCTGACAGAGGATCAAGATGAGACGGACCGGCTCTGGGCCACGCTGACCGCGAGAGGCGGTAAAGCAGGACGGTGTGGTTGGATCGTGGACCGCTTTGGTGTGTCTTGGCAGATCGTGCCGAAGCGAATTCCGGGCCTGCTGGCCAGCGAAGATCCGGGCGTGGTGAGCCGCGTGAGCGAGGCGATGATGCAGATGGAGAAGATTGACATTGCCGCCCTCGAAGCTGCTGCCGAGAAGGAGCCAACGCATGGGTGAGGCAACACAGATCGGATGTGCCTGTGGCCAGACCCACCTCGAAGTCGAGGGCAGGCCCATTGCAAGCGTCGAATGCTGCTGCAACTCCTGCCGCGAGGCGGCGGGGAGGATGCAGGGTCTTGAGGGCGCACCCCCGACGTTGACCGATTACGGCACGACGCCCTTCGTCATGTATCGCAAGGATCGCGTGCGGTTCCTTGCGGGAGCCGCCAACCTGGCCGGGTTCCGCCTGTCGCCCGAGGCCCCCAGCATGCGGGTGATCGCCACTTGTTGCAACACGCCCGTCTATCTGGAGTTCAAAGGCGGACACTGGCTGAGTCTCTACAGTGGACTCTGGCCGCCTGGCACAAAGCCTGAGCCCACGATGCGCACCATGGCCTCCGATCTCCCGAAGGATGCCACCCTGCCAGACGACATTCCCAACGCAAAGAAGCAGAGCCTTGGCTTCTTCGCCAAGCTTTTCGGGGCCTGGGTCGCCATGGGTTTCCGCAACCCCAAGACGCCAAACACGGGAGAGATCAATGTCTGACGCCGACCAGAAAATCGAGATTGAGAGTATCACGTCACCGCATCACGTCCGACGAGTGGACAAGGTGAAGTTCACAGCTATATGCGATGCGTTGCTTCCGGTGCTACCGACCGAGGCCCCTGGTATGTCCGTCGCCGAGGCTAAGGCCGCGCTGTTGTCGAACCTGTCACAGGAATTGTTTCCGGGCGGTGAGAAGGCCGGATGGTGGCTGAAAGCAGTGCAACTCGACCTCGAAGCCAAAGGTGTGATCGAGCGCAGCGGCAAGGGGCCGGTTCGGCTCTTCAGGACAGGGAAATCGACATAACACGCTTGGCCGATGAACCTGGTCGATTGAGATGGCGGCGGCACCATAGCTGACATTTAAGCTACGCGCGGCATTCGTAAGTTAGGGCTCAAACCGGTCCTTCGCCGCAGAGGTCATGAAGCTCCGCTATGGGTATCCCTTGCGCCAAATATGGGGCAGGGGATTCAAACCCTTGTACGGTGATGGATGGCGTCGATAGGGCTTGAGACACCTTATTTTATTGGCAATTTTTTACAGGCACGAAATTTGTTGCGCCAAATGTTGCTCCTTAACCAATGTAATCAAACTCGCTTCCTTTAGGCGATAGTGCAAATAATGACATTCAGGCCCTTGTTGAAAACCCATGGGGACCTTTTCAGACGGCATTCAGGGCGGATTGTGTTGAAAAAATCTCCTACAGTGCGCTGAAGCCAACTTCGGCGGAACAAAATTCCAATCTATGGGAATTTCGGCGGCACCCCGAGGCACAAATTGCTTGTCGGAGAACAGCTTCCCACTTCTTAGAGTTTTGCAGTTGCAGCAAATAGTTTTTCAACACAATGGGCGGGAAGCTGCCGTTCGCTGCGTAGGCAAACTAAATTGCGCAACTTGAAAAAGGAGACGTTCAGTACGGCGGTCCTGTTTCCCGATGTGCCAGAGCCGTCTGTTGAATTTTGACCGCTTCAATTGGAATTGGCCTGCAAGTAGACGGTGCGAATAGGGTTTCGAAAATAGAGTGATCAACCGCCAGAAACGGGAGTGTCATGAACTTTGTGTATTTGGTCTGGCCCATGCGGGTTTTAGATACAGTCACGCATTGAAGCGATCCTCGAACATTATGGCGAAATGATTGCGGGCCGCAAACCATTCTCGAACATTCCGGCCGCCTTTCTCAAAGTTGCGGATCGCCAAGTAGATCAGTTTCGTGGCTGCGTCTTCGGTCGGGAACGATCCTCGCGTCTTGACCGATTTTCGGATTACCCGATTCAAGCTTTCAATTGCGTTGGTGGTGTAGATGATTTTCCGGATGGCGGGATCAAAGGCAAAGAACGGTATTACCTCTTGCCAAGCCCTGCGCCAGGCGGGGGCGATAGAGGCATATTTCCCGGCCCATTTTTCTTCAAAGGCATCCAGCTCCGCAGCGGCTTGCTCGGCTGTAGGGGCACTGTAAATCCGCCGCAGATCAGCGGCCACCTCCTTGCGATCTTTCCAGGCACAGAAATTCAACGAGTGGCGCACGAGATGGACAATGCACGTTTGCACGACCGTATCCGGAAAGGCTGCGGTAATGGCATCAGGGAAGCCCTTGAGGCCGTCCACGACCGCAATCAGGATGTCTTGAAGCCCACGGTTCTTCAGCTCTGTCATCACCGAGAGCCAGAATTTGGCGCCCTCGTTGTCAGCGATCCAAAGACCAAGAACCTCGCGCACGCCATCCCTGCTGACACCAAGGGCCACGTAGACGGCTTTGTTCTTGACCATGCGGCTATCGGCGTCGCGGATCTTGACCCGTAGAGCGTCAAAAATGACGATGGGATACATCCGGTCCAGCGCCCGGGATTGCCACTCTCGAACCTCATCCAACACCGCGTCGGTCACGCGGCTGATCAAGTCTGGCGAGACTTGCAGGCCATAGACGTCCTCAAGATGAGCACGGATGTCGCGGACCGTCAGACCAGCGGCGTAAAGCCCGATAATCTTGTCATCCATCCCATCAATGCGGGTCTGTCCCTTCTTCACCAGTTCAGGCTCGAAGCTGCCGTCCCGGTCCCGCGGCACAGCGATAGGCAGTTCGCCGTCTTGCCCCTTCAATTTCTTAGCAGATGAGCCGTTGCGACGGTTGGCCTGATCAGGCGGGGCATCTTTTCCGTCTTCATAGCCCAGATGTGCAGTCAGCTCAGCCCCGAGCATCCGTTCCATCAGCTTGATCTTGAGCTCTTTCATTAGCCCGGCATCGCCAAGCAGATCTTCAGGCCGCTCGCAGCCCTTCAGCAGCTCGTCCAACAGTTCCTTGGAAATAGTCATAGTCCTTGCTCCTCTCAGGAAGCATGGACCAGATCGCAGTTACACAGAAGACCGGACACTCTCCCAGAAACGCGTGAAAACTTCGAAGAAACAGTCGTAGGCGCATCTCGCCATCGCAAACCATTGCGATTGATGAAAATAATCCCGCTTAAAACCCGCCGATCATTGACACGTGGTTTGCCATGGGATTTCGGAAAGTAGGGCTCCAGCCGCGCCATCTGCGCATCGTTCAGCCAGAAAAGATCAGACATATCACCGCTCCGTTTTCGGACGGTGAATCATGCGGCTCCGCGATAATCAATGGGCCCTGAGCCTAAAGCCACTACCTATCATTCTATCATAGTAAACTTATAGTCTGCGGGTTAGATGGAAGGTAAGTTACGGCCTGGGGTAATGTTGTAGGGTGTGATCGGCTGAACCAATCACCACTATTTCAGGGGGATTACCTACCCATTTTCGGACGGAACTGAAGCAGATACAACTTTCCTTGTGAATCCCCGTTCGATTCATGTTAAAAGTAAATCGCTTTAGCCGCCTGAGTTTCTTTACCTTTCAAAAGATAAAGTTATCGATATCCAGGTCGCTTACACCGACGTTTTTCAAAACCAGACGATCATCTTGCTGGCCACCATCCAATTGCTGAAGATCAATTACCGTTGCCCAGCCGAGGTCGCGGCTTGCGGCGGTCATTTCATCATAGCTCGTCGCGAAGTCGGAAAGGTCGATGAAGTCAACTTCGACTTCAAAGTCATGGATATAATCTTTGCCTGTTCCGCATTCGAACACAAATGTATCCTCACAGCCATCGGCGCTCCATTCACCTCCCCAAAGATGATCGTTGCCCGATCCGCCATTAACAGTATCTGACCCGACACCACCAACGAGCTTGTCCACACCTGCGCCGCCATTGAGCAGATCGCCGCCCGTGCCTCCGCTAAGGTAGTCTTTGCCCTCGTCGCCAAACAACGCGTCATCGCCGCTTTCACCGCGCATCTTGTCGTCGCCTTGACCGCCGGACACCCAATCGTCGCCGGTACCACCGTTGATGATGTCTGCACCTTCGTCGCCGAACAATGCATCATTTCCTTCGCCGCCGTTCAATTCGTCGTCGCCAGCGTTGCCATGCATTTCGTCATCGCCAGCACCGCCGTTCAGAACATCATTGCCGCCATCTACAAGTGTCACCTCAGGGTCACGGAGCAAAACACCCGCATCAGCGTCAACTTCCGAGAATGCATCAGTCGAACGCGGGTCCACCGCACCATCGTTGGACCCTGTGGAGGGGGCTTCCGACATGAACTCGGAGTAAGCTTGGCCAGTTTCCCAATCCATGTTGACCTTGAAGATCGCACCTTGAGTACCCGTAGATGCGTCAAGATCATGGTCACCATTGTTCAGGCCGTAGTACAGGTTGCCTTCACCGTCCATGAACGTCGCGCCATATGCGCCTTTAGTCATGCCTTTTGACATCTCATCACCATAGAGAGTGCCAGTGATTGCAATTTCAGAGAACTCGGGCCCACCACCATCAGCAATGCCGCTCAGGTCGATTTTAACAACTTTCCCATCCTGACCATTCTGTTTGGGAGCTATCACAGCATAGAAGTTGCCGTCTTGCGCATTGAAAGACAGGTCAAAGGTGCGGCCGGTGAATAGATTGTTGTCGATCTTGTAATGCGTGATCTTTGGGTTTCCATTAGCATCCAACTGATCAACATCCACAACGCTCACACGGTTTAAGGCCGAGTGGAACGTCCAGAGGTTGCCGGCGTCGTCGAAATCCCCGACGTAGTCACCGTAAAATCCTTCGCCGATACGGAAAGTATCACCCGCGGCATCGATCATTACGATGTCGCTGGAATTAACTTCATTCCCTAGCGAGTCGACACCACGTGATTTGGCAACGCCATAAATCAGATCGTCTTCGACGTTGAAGCCTACAGCGTTTGTCTTGAAGGCTGGCTGCTCACCGACTTCCACATAGGTCTTTGTTTCTACATCAAACACGTGCAGTTGGCCGTCGATCACTTGGTAAAGGTTAGCCTGGCCTGCTGCAAAGCCTTTGATGCCAACCCCTTCGCCGCCGATTTCCATCTCTTTGTCATAAGTGATGATAGGGCCGTCAAAGTCGTAGCTATTGCCATCTTCCGGTGTAAGCGCACGGAAAGTAAGCTCACCTGCACCGCCGTCGCTGACGACATTCACCTGAAACGTCTCATATACGCCAGTTGTTGCTTCGACTGTGCTCACACTTGACCGTTCCACAGCACTTCTACGTGGCCAGTTGCATGGCCCCCGTCGAGGTTTGCGGCCAGATCAAAGGAAATCGTGTAGCTTTCACCTGCCACCGTCGCAACCGATTGGGAGATTTCAGATTGCCCAAAAGAGTCTGCCATCGTCCAAGCGCCGTTTTGGGCCAACTGAGAGAAGGTTGTCGCAAGTGTCGCAGTGTTTTCAAGAAGGTTGTCACCTTTGACATCGCCGTAGACAATATCGTCACCGTTCCCAGCGTTTACGGTATCATTGCCAAAACCCCCCTCGGCCCAGTCGTTGCCTTCTTCAAGGTTGATCAAGTCATCGCCATAACCGCCGAAAGCTTGCTCGTGGCCGTTGCCACCATTCAAGATATCATTGCCGGCACCAGCATAGAGAACGTCGTTCCCGCCATTGCCAAGAAGGACATCATCGCCGTTGCCGGTGCTGATAAAATCATCGAAAGAACTGTCCGCGCCATAACCTGAGACAATTACGGCTTTTGCGTCATAGACCCACTTGCCGTTCTCGAAAGACCATTCGTCGCCAACCATATCGCCAGCGGCAAGGTCGCTTGTTTTGTAGCTGACCAGTGTATCACCGCCTTCTAACCCGTTTACCTTGAAAGCTTCAATTGCCGTCGGCGCTTTGGGAACGGCGAAGTTGAGATCAGTGAGGCTGTCATCAAGCTTTGTTCCGACGACGGCGAATACGTTGTTCTGTGCTACGTTTGGCATTGTCTTTGTCCAATCTACTTTAGTCGCCAGCCGCTCCACTTTGTATCGGTTTTAGCGGCAACCGCTTTGGCGAATTCAATCATATCATCTGGCTGTTGTTTAATAGGTCGGAGGCTTCAACGCGAAGCAGCAGAGGTATTGAGACGCTATGCAAAAGGATAGGTCGGTGTCACCTTCGAGATAGCTCGCATACAGTGCGGCTTCCTACGCGGTGGGCACCTTACGGTCCATCAAAGTGTATCCAGGCGTCCAACTTCACCGTCAAAGGTACGCGGGATGCTGTGACAGATAGCAAAAGTTCGCTTTTCAAGGGGTTTGGTGTCGGGACGATTGCGAATGCCTCTGCCTAGGCGCTTTCTGCCGCGCGGCAGGACCGTAACGAGTTCAGCATCGCTATTGATCAAGCGCCCGGCCGAAGCTTTAACCGTCCGTTCATGCCCAAGTTATGACAACGTTGGCCACGCTTATGAGCCACTCCAGTCAAGCTTAGCTGTAAACGCTGCGCAATTGATTCCTAGGATAAGCCCTCAAGAGGGGGAGCTTGGACATTGCTTGAGATGTGCGTAAAAGGCAGCTCTTGGCCGAGAGCGTTGTCCAGCCCTGACATCGATATTTCGCTGCTCGCTGCAGTGACATATCTCGGCTCCGAGGCCAAACCTCGCGGAGCGCGCTCCGTATCCCCCTAAGATTGGGAAGGTTTAAAGATTCGCAACGTGTGTTGTGAGCGTAACCGCTTCACAATACGCTGTTTCTCGTCCACACTTAGGAAATGCGCGCCCCGTACCGGCTCCAACATTGCTCTAGGACGAGATGACAAACTTTATAATCGACGAGCCGCGTATTGTTTTCATCCACTTGCCCAAAACCGGCGGCACATCGGTGCGCGACGCGCTTGGGGAGCTGGAGGGACGGTACTTTGGTCATGTGCCAAAGCACTTTCGAGACCGACACAGCTTGGCGGTTGTTCGCGAGCCAAAAGCCCGATTTCTGTCTGCCTTCCGGATGTTCAAGTTCGGCAATCAGTTGGAGGGGGACTATTATGCCGAGCCGCGATGGCCCGATCTGTCCATCTCGCAGGCGCTCGATGTGCTGGAAGACCCGTGGATTGGCTTTGACCGCAGTCATCGGGACATCCCTTGGAACTTCAAACATCATATCATTCCCCAGACCCATCCGTTTAATTGTTTGTTCTATGCAGACACGGTTCTTCGGTTCGAAACCCTTGAAGAGGATTTTGGGGCGTTTTGTGCAAATTTTGGGATCGCTGCACACCTGGCGCGACTACGAGCGTCTCGGAGCGGCCTGAAACACGAGGAGCGGTGGCGGCCGGAGGATGAAAAGCGCTTCATGCGCTTGTTTGCCGATGACTATCGCTTTTTGGGGTATGCTCCCGGTCGCCCTGAACCCACAAAGAAACGATATAATCTTGAACCTTTAAGGCCCAAAGAAAGGACGGTTTACGATCTTTGGCCAGCCTATTTCTCGGACGAAAAGGTCTTCCTAAAAGATGCCGCGCAAGCGCTGCCTGAGGAGACTTCTGCGCTTGAGCCCTTCGCGGATGAGATTATCCCGGGCTCTCCAACGGGGGCTTGGGCGGGGCGGTCAAAAGATCTGGTAGCTCATTTTCAGAAGCTTCAGCCGGAGTTTTCTGGGGCTTCTCGTCTCTCGCACCTGCTGGCCTGTACGATCGTTGTGCTGCGCAGGAACCCGAGCTGCGAGAACGCCCTTCAACTTTTTTGGCGGATCTTGGATGAACAGTTTGAGGTGATCCGGTCAGAGCTATCCTTACGCTGGCTGGTGTCGATTGCAGACACGGTCGCAGATTTGGGCCGAAGTTCCGCAGAATGTGCTGTTGGAATGAGCGCCAGTATCTACGCAAATACGGCGAAGCTGCATGAGAGCGAGCTTAAATTGTTCCACCCAAAGGGTAATCCCCCCATTTTTAGTGGGGTCCAGCCGTAGAATTCAGACGGCTGTTTTCAGTTTCATGGCGGGTGTCATGCCGCCGATACCCATGTTGGGTCGCTCGTTGTTGTAAGTCCAGAGCCATTCAGTTGCTTGGTCTTGTGCCTCCTCAATGGTTTCGAAGATGTATTGCCCTAGCCATTCGCCGCGAACGGTGCGGTTATAGCGTTCGATGTAGGCATTCTGTTGTGGCTTGCCCGGCTGGATGTATTCCAGTCGGACATTGCGTTTCTCGGGGGAGTGTGAGGTGCCCCTAGATTTGTAGACGCTTTGCTTGGTAATTTTGGAACCAAGGAGAGACGGATATGAACAAGGGAATACGGTTTACGGACGAGTTTAAACAGGACGCTGTGGCACAGGTTGTCGAACGTGGTTACGCGGTCAGCGAAGTTGCTGAGCGGCTGGGGATCAGCACCAAATCGCTGTACACATGGAAGGGGTACCTTAGTTTTGTCGCGCGAGGGTACTTAAACATATCGCTTCACGCAGTTGAAGCTTTGTGCTGACAACCGGCAAGGAACTTGAAAGTACTTAATTAAACATAATTCATATTATGAGTTTAAAATTTTTGTAGTGGCGCGCGCTACCTTCAAGTGCGACTCTTGTTAGAAAACAGTAGTTTATCTAACGGGAGGAATCGGTATGGGAGCCGTTTACGATCAACTGAGTATCACAGAACGACGCAAGATAGAACGCTGGAGACACGCGAAGGTCCCAGTTAACGAGATGGCGCGCGTTCTGAAGCGCTGCAGATCAACGATATTTCGCGAGCTAAAGCGCAACCATTTCTCGGACGAGAGCATGCCGGGATGCGATGGCTATTACGGTGCTGCTGCCCACCTCATGCAAGCGGAACGTCGTGCTCGAGAGCGCAAGCTGATTAAACATCCTGAGCTTCGCAAGCGCGTGATCGAGCGTATCAAGAACGGTTGGACACCCGAGCAGATCAGTAACCGCATGATCCACGAGGGTGCTCCGCTTAGGGTCTGCCAAGAAACCATCTATCGTTACATCTATTCCACAGAAGGTCAGCGCGAAGACCTGTGGTGGTATCTACCGACCCACCGTGTCGCCCGTAGACCACGCCGCACCAGAAGGCGTAGAGAACCCAAGTTCCACCGCGATGTCAGTATCCTGTTCCGCCCGGATGATGTCGCTCATCGCCGTCAGTTTGGTCACTGGGAAGCTGATTTGATGCTGTTCAAACAAAAGCTTGGCCAGACCAACGTCACCTCACTGGTTGAGCGCGTCAGCCGCTTCACCGTGATCCTGAAGAACCCCAACAAGCGCACCAAGCCGGTCATGGGCAAGATCACGAGTGCCATTAAAGATCTCCCCCTCGTAGCCCGACGGTCCATCACTTTTGATCGTGGAACCGGGCGCGCGCTACCCTCAAGTGCGACTCTTGTTAGAAAACAGTAGTTTATCTAACTGGAGGAATCGGTATGGGAGCCGTTTATGACCAACTCAGTATCACAGAACGACGCAAGATAGAACGCTGGAGACACGCGAAGGTCCCAGTTGACGAGATGATGCGCTTGCAAATATTGCAAGCATATTCTATGTAACCTCATGAACAACAAACATCGCAAAACGCTTGCCGTAGTTTTCACGGACCCTGTATCGGGGACGATTGAGTGGTCGGCGATTGAAAGGCTACTGGTTGCCGCGGGAGCACGGGTGATCGAGGGCAATGGCTCGCGCGTTCGGTTCGAGAAGGTTGGCGAGGTCGAGACGTTCTACCGCCCTCACCCGGCCAAGAAAGCCAAGCGGTATCAGGTTCGCGCTGCCCGTGCGTTTTTGGAGAGAATAGGAATTACGCCATGACCAACACCATGACTTACAAAGGCTACTCTGCCCGCATCGAGTACGATGATGAGGACGGCATCATGACGGGCCAGATTGCGGGCATCCGTGACGGCGTAGGTTTTCATGCTGACAGTGTGGAAGAACTGAAAGAGGCGTTCCATGAGGCGGTTGATGATTACGTCGAGACCTGCGCCAAGGTGGGCAAGGAACCACAGAAGCCATACTCTGGCCGCGTAATGTTCCGCGTCGATCCAGAGGTGCACCGCAAGGCGGCACTGGCCGCAGAGCTGTCGGGCAAGAGCCTCAACCAGTGGGCGGAAGATGTGCTGAACCGTGCTGCGTGCGGCGGACACCCAGTATAGAATATCGGCCCAAGCCTAACTTATGAATGCCGATGCCAAGGCTTCAGCCCTTGATGAGCGCAACGGACTTGGCGCGCACTTCTGCTAGTTCCGATATGGTTACCTGACCCTTCCGCTTTGCTCTTCTGACTTTCCAATCCAGGCTTTCCACTTGATCAGCAAGCGCTGCGCTAATCGGCGACCCTTTGATAACCACTTCGAAGGGGTATCCCTTTACTTTGGTCGTCATCGGGCAGCAGAGCATCAAGCCGATCTTATTGTACTTTGCTGGGCTCAAGACGAGCGCTGGACGGTGTCCTGCTTGTGGGTTGAATTGCAGCCAGACGATGTCGCCTGCCTCTGGGATGTAGGTCATATCAGAAGGTTTCTTGCCCCAATGGCCCACCAGTCTTGATTGATGCATGAGCATTATCGCTGGTAATTCCATTTAACAAATCGTCCAATAGAAACTCCGGCGATCGATCTGGCTCAATGATAATACGTCCATTTTCTTCGCGTACATCAACAGGAGTATCGAGCGATAGCTTCGCTGCCTGCATAATGGCTGCAGGTATCCGAACGGAGGCACTATTGCCCCATTTTTTCACTATCACGCGCATCTCTCATCCTCATTCCCATTTTGAACCCAAGATATAGACATGGTGTGCGTGTGTATCAACATCGTTAATACATCCGGAATCTACTTTTACATGAAGCGCGAAAGGAACCTTCGAAATCCACCACCCCGCTCGTAAAGATGAACTGCTGCTGTTTGCGATATGCGTAGCGTGACACAGGAGAGGTTTGTTTGAAATCCAATGCGCAGTCTGAGACGAGTATGGCTTCTGCGTGCATTCAGTTCAGAATGGATGGGGTGCAAAGCCGCGTTTGGTGTCTCGGTCAGTGTGCCGTGGGTGCGCATGTGGGTATATTGATGATATCATAGGCATTGCCCGCAGTAACGCTTTTCATAATTTTAATCTTTTAGTAACATATTTCATGCGTTAGTAACGTTTTTCAGAACATCTTGCCTTTAGTGACGATATTCGCACAGGAGAAACGCAAATCAACACACAGCCGATAGAGGCTCAGTTTTCAGGGCCTGTGAGCACAATTCACCAAAGACGATTGCCTGAGAACGCTATTCCAGCAGGCTATAGTGCGCTTATTGACGCCTATCACCTCGCAGTCCCCATCCCACACCAACTCTCTGCAATCGGAGACCGGCATCGCATTGTGATTTCGGATGAATGGCGCATCATGACACCACGTCATGAGCCCCAGGCTTCACTGCGTGGCCATCTGACATTCGCCCTAAAGTATGAAGGGCTTGATCTCGCTATTCTCAAACGATTGTTTGAGGCTGTTGGGAGTGAACCAATCGTTGCATGGGCTAGTGATGAACCTAATGGAAGCTATGCGCGGAGGGTTTGGTTCCTCTATGAATGGCTCCTCCAAACGCAAATTGGTCTGGAAGACGCAACTGGCGGACGCTACGTACAAGTGCTGGACGACCGTCTTCAATATGGGTCGGCCGGGTCAAACTCGTCACGTCATAGAGTGAAGAATAATCTGCCCGGGACACCAGACTTCTGTCCTTTGGTGTTTCGCACGCCGGAGCTTGATGCTTTCTGCGCAATGGACCTGGCGCACAGAGCCAAACAGATTTTGGACGAAGTGCCCCGCGATCTTTTAGCGCGTACAGCCGCATTTTTATTGCTGAAGGACTCTCGGTCCAGTTACGCTATTGAAGGCGAACGCCCCCCCCAAGATCGCATTCAACGTTGGGGTCGCGCCATTGGTGAGGCAGGCCGACAGCCACTTGATCAAGAAGAACTGCTCCGTCTCCAACAGATTGTCATTGGGGATGACCGTTTCATAAAATTGGGTTTCCGCCAGGAAGGCGGCTTCGTCGGATCGCATGATCGTGAAAGCCAGTTGCCTCTTCCGGATCATATAAGCGCGAAGCATGAAGACCTGGACGACCTAATTGCTGGCATGGTCGCGTTTGACAGCATAAATGGGCAGAATCTCGACCCTGTGATTGCCTCAGCGGTGCTCGCGTTTGGTTTTGTCTACATTCATCCGTTTGAAGACGGAAACGGGCGTCTGCATCGATACATCTTCCACCATGTTTTGGCCGAGCGTGGGTTTAATCCGCCAGGTGTCGTGTTCCCGATCTCGTCTGCAATCCTTGAACGCGTCGACGACTACCGCGCTGTCCTCGAAAGCTATTCAACACGACTGCTGCCGTTCATCGAATGGAAGCCAACTGAAAAATCCAATGTCGAAGTCATTAACGACACGGGCGATTTTTACCGCTTTTTTGACGCCACACCGCATGCTGTATTTCTCTACAGCTGCGTCCAAAAAACGATCGAAGTTGATCTGCCTTATGAGACTGATTTCCTCCGTCAATACGACCTGTTCCGCGCAGCAATAGATGACATCTTTGACATGCCCGCACGCACCGTCGATCTCTTATTCCGCTTCTTACAGCAGAATAATGGCCAGCTCTCTGAGAGAGCACGCGGCAAAGAATTTGCCGCTTTGACTGATCACGAAGTCGAGCGGGTTGAGGACATCTATAGTAATTTCAATGCTTCCTGAGGGTTCAGTCCGGCAGGCCGACATTCGCGATTCCGGCAGATAAACGCGTTCGGCGTGACCTATTTACCGGAGGAAAGTTCATGAGAAATTTATCAGACCATCTCCTTCGGTGTGACCTTCCGCTTTTGCAGGTTCTCCCGTGAAATTGACCGTCGTCTTCGCACCACTTCTTTACTTGTACTAAATATTGTACATATAGAGGGGAGCAAAGGAGAGTTGGTATGGATGTTATGACCTATTCAGATGCACGAGCTCACCTGAAGGACGTCATGGATCGTGCGATCAATGATAAGCAAGAAGTTGTTGTGACGCGCAAAAAAAGTGAGTCCGTTGTGGTCGTATCCTTGGACACCTGGAACGCCGTTAACGAGACGTTGCACCTCTTGTCCACACCGAACAACGCATCCCGCTTACGCGCATCGATCGCGCAACTCGATGCTGGAACTGGCAATGAGCGTGACCTGGCCGAGTGAAGCTGGTTTTCTCTGAACAGGCTTGGGAAGACTATCAACACTGGGTCAGTACCAATGACAAGGTGCATGAGCGGATCAACGAGCTGATCAAACAGTGCAAGCGGACCCCTTTAAAAGGGACCGGCAAGCCGGAACCTTTGAAAGGGGATCTGACCGGCTGGTGGTCACGGCGAATTTCTCAGGAAGATCGAATGGTCTACCGGGTCAAGGGAAGGGGCGACGGTCAAAGCTTAGAGATTGCGCAACTGCGGTTCCATTACTGAATGGCAGGAGTCTTGGGGGGTACACGTTTTTGATATCCTCCTCGCTACTTTCCTTCAGCGGTAGATGTTGCAATTCAGAACAAGCGCTATTCACAGACAGAGCAAAATCGGTCGCTGCGGCTTCAGTACGCTTCATAATAGCGGGCACATACTTCCTCATCTGATAAGTCCTCCATTAGAGAGATCTCTGTGCGTTTGTGTCGGTCGATGACATCAATGAGGGTTTTACCAAATGCTTTAGCAGCCCATTCGCTAGATGTGAGCGCGCTTAGCGCGTCATCAAGGTTCGATGCTAGGCGCGTGCATCCAGCTGCCTTCAGTTCCTCAGGGCTAAGTTTGGCAAGGTCTGTTTCGGTGGGCGTCGGCGTTGTCAGGTCGCGGTCCAAGCCGTCTAGACCGGCATTGATTAAGGCTGCGAGCAAGAGGTGGGGGCTGGCAGCCGCATCTGCGGCTCTAAACTCAAAATGGAATTTCCGAGCCATGGCCTCCGGATCTTTGGTGCCAAAGACTGGGCAAATACGTACCGCAGATTCACGATCTTTGTTCCCAAAATTGTTGAAGGCAGCACTCCAGCGATGAGGCTGGAGCCTGAGATATGAAGGAACAGAGGGCGCGGCGATGGCCAAGAATTCGGGTAGTCGTTCGAGAATGCCGGCCACAAAGGCACCCGATGCACGCGCAACTTCGCTAGGTTGCGTGGGGTCGTGGCAAACCGGTTGCCCATCTAAGGTTTCAAGGCTGAAATGGACATGCACCCCATTGCCAACGCCATCTGGATGCAAAATCGGAGCGAAGCTTGCGCGTTCACCCTGCCCTTGGGCACAAGCGCGCACCAAGTCTCTTAAGATTGCAGCTTCATCTGCTGCTCGTAATGCAGGTTTTGGGCCGACGGTAACTTCGCATTGGCCTGGCCCGTACTCCGGCATGAACGTGTCAATGTCGAGCCCCGCTGCGTCCAGAACCGACATAACAGCATTAGGGAATGTGCCGAGCCTTCGGAACGTGCGTAGCGTGTAGCCTAGCCCTTCTTGTTTCGGCAGGCCTGAATAATGAAACTCATGCTCGAAAGCCGCTTTGACGCGTAGGCCGTGCCGGTCTTCTAGCCGTTCCAACGCAGTCTTGAGCTGGCCGCGCAGACAGCAGTCCCACCGTTCGTCATCCAATGTGAAGATGTCACCCAAGGCAAAACTTTCGTCAATGCCAGCCTCTTCCATTTCGAGGTCGATCAAAGTTTCTGGATCCGGTCGGATCGTAAGATCCCCTAATGCGCCCCATGGGGAAGGTGCGATCGGGCCGAAAGAGGTCTGCAGAACATTCGTCGGTGTCCAGCCGATGCCGTTTTTTTGGCGCGACTCCCATGCGCGCCATGGAACCGCTTTACCGCGCAGTTGCCCTGCTACGTCACTGGCGCAGATCATTATTAAGTCGGTATCGAGACGCGTCACGTCGGACCTCCTAAGTGCTTTCAGATTGGGAATTATATGCGCCGGTATCTACGCAACTCAGCGTTTCGCCCAAGGCCAAACGTTCTTGAAGCGGAGGCCCGATCTTTTTTGCAAGCCCTCCGATAAGGGCCTCGGCGAGTAGAAGTTGCCCACAATGGCTATCTATTGGAGAAGGTGAAGCGGAAGGCATGCGAAACAGGACTTCGGCACCAAAATCATGCCTGTCGGCCCATGCGTCGGAGATGGCGATGACTCGCGCCCCCTGTTTGGCCGCAAGATTACTGAATCTCAGCAGGGATGGCTGATACCGGCGAATATCGGTCACGCAAAGTACCGTACGGCTGTTCATTTCCAATAGGTAGCGCTGCCATCCTTCGGATGGCCCCTCCACTAGCTGAACATTTGGGCGGAGCAAGCCCAGGTACTCTGTTAGCAGCGCGGCAATGTGCCGTGAATGGCGTCCGCCCGCGCAATAGATGCGGTTTTTCGTATCAGCGAGAAGAGCGGTGGCGGTTTCGAAATCCGCGTCCATTACTGGATCATGGCAATTCTGCAATTGCTGGGAAGTTCTGTTCAACAGATCGCTCAGCAAGCTCCCCTCTTGATCTGGGCGAGCAGTTTGGGCTGACAGTCGCTGTAGTGGTGTTTCCAGAAGCCGCGCTACGTCTGATTTTACAGCTTCCTGAAACCCTCCGTACCCATTCAGGTCGAGCCGTTGTACCAACCTCAGGACTGTCGCGGTACTCACATTGGAGCGCTCTGCTAAAGCTGAGACGGTGCAAAGAGCAGAAAGCGGGTATTGGCGCAGGATCTCGCGCGCCACGTCCTGCTCTCGACGTCCAAGAGATTCAAAAAGGTCAGTGATGCGCTGAGACACGGCAACAGAGTCGGCGCCAGTCGGGCTCAACTCGGGCTGATCAGTACGGGGCTGCGCATGTTTTTTGTTCATGAAAAAAAAGTAATGATATATAAGAGGCCCCACAAGACAAAAATGTCAAAAATTATTGACGCACGGCCCTCACCTTCGCTAGCGTCATGAGATGGACATGATGCCGGATAGCATGGCTGTTTTTGGCATGTCTCTGCGTCCTGTCGGCAGCGGTGGCGAAGAGCAACGACGCGTAAATGTTATTTGTCCGGTGTCATATTCGAAACTCAGGGGAGTAAAGATTGATGAAAACTTTAAAAAAATTTGCAGCAGCCGCGGCTTTGACCGCCTTAGGAGCCGCACCTGGCCTGGCACAGGACGAGCCAATCAAGATTGGAGCTCTTTATAATGCTACCGGAGGCATGTCGTCCTTGGATGGCCCTTCCCTAAAGGGCGCGCAACTGGCTGCTAAAAAAGTGAACGAGAACGGTGGCGTGCTTGGTCGGCAGATCGAGTTGCTTGCACCTGATACACGGACTGATCAACAGGAAACGGCGAAAGCTGCACAACGTGTCCTATCTGAAGGGGTCGTTGCTGGAATTGGGCAATCTGATACGACCTTTGTCATGGCCGCAGCGCCCTTGTTTCAAGAGGCTAGCATTCCCTTTGTGACATCCGGAGCAACGCACCCGGAGTTGCCGCAGTGGGTTGGAAACTACATGTTTATGGCGCCATTTGGAGATGATGACCAATCCTACGCCATCGCGGATTATGCGGTGGATGAGATGGACGCGAAGACTGCCGTCGTGTGGACGGACCAATCGATGGACTTCACGAAGGCCCTCAGCAAGTTTTTCAAGGAGCGTTTCATCGAGCGCGGCGGGGAAATTGTTGCTGAAGATAGCTTTATGATTGGCGACACTGACTTTTCAGCACAAATCGCGCGCCTCAAATCAACCGATCCGGCGCCCGACATTATTTTTGTCTCCGCAATCCCGACCGAAGCCGGTTTGACGGTCAAGCAAATCCGGGAAGCAGGGCTTGAGCTTCCGATCGTCTCTGGGGATGGCTTTGATACTGATCTGGTCGCGGATACCCCCGGTCCGGATCTGGCAAATGACGTTTGGTTTTCAACTCATACCTATCGTGGGGACGACCGTCCGGAAGTGGGCCAGTTCATTGCGGATTATAATGATGAGTACGGCATGGACCCCGAGAATGCTTTTGCGCCATTGGGCTATGATGCGTTGATGCTTGTTGTTGATGCAATCGAACGTGCCGGATCGGCGGAGCCCGATGCGATCCGCGATGAATTGGAAAAAACGCGCGACTTTAAAGCGGTGACCGGTACCATATCGTACACACGTGACACGATGGTGCCACCGAAGCCGATTTCGATCATCTCGGTTATGGGTGGTGAGTTCAACGTCGAGTCGATTTGGCGGCCTTGAGTTAAACGTCCACTCGCAAGCAGTCCATTGGTTTGCGAGCCTTTGAAAGACGAAGTGCGTGGGCGAAGTATTGGCGTTCCCCGAGGGAGTTTCCTTGGGGAACCACTTGCCCTACGAAAGCTCTTCCAAGATTGGCACTGTCTTCATGTGGGTCTCTACGGTTGATCTGACTTCATCACTCATCGGCAAATTTGGCGCTTCTGCATCCCAATGCTCCCGAAAAAGCTGAACGGTCTCTTTAGCAGCATCGATCGCCATCTTTTTCGGTATGGAAGCTTTCACCGCGAGATGCGTTAGCTCATCCAATGAGAACGCCGAGAACACTTTGGCGCGGCTGATCTTCATGTTGGTTGCATCGCCCGGAATGTAGGGCACGGTCGCCACAAAATCATAAGCGGGTGCCAGCGATACATACCGCCTGTCCGGGTAGATCAACGACCAGTTCTTCATGTGCATATCTGCATTGCCGATCAGCATATTAAAGGTCAGACGCCGGATATATTCGATGATGTCGGTGTCATTACCTTCGGCGGCGATCACCTGAGCGATGTTCCGGAATGTGCCATTGCCGTACTTGTCCTCAGGATAGAGCCCATAGACCTGTGCGAAATCCTCGATATGGACGCTCGATCCGTTGGATAGCCGATCAAAGCGCTCAATCACAAAGGCATGGTTGCCGGTCCTATCGATGCCTTCGGGCAAGTTCTTGATCGCATTGATGCTGACCAGATCGATGGCAGGCACGTTCATCCCGATAAGGCTGGCCAGCTTCATCATCGAGTATTCATTTTCAGGGACGCCGGAGAATTCGCGGGAGGGTAGCTTTACGATCCAAGAGCCCCCCACGCCAGAGGCGGGGATGGTCAGTCCGCCGCTTGCTTCCATCACGGCGGAAAACTTGAGTTGAACACCTGCCAGCGAGAAGCGCAGCGCGTTTTCGCGTTGATCATCGCCATGATCATCGGCACCGTCGGTGGCATCCGGCGGCCAGGCTTCACCATCGGAAGGGGTTATTGTGATCGCGCCGGGCAGGTCATGGCCAAGTGCCCAGAGTAAATAGAATTCACGTTCGGGATTCACGCCCACCCGTTCGGCCAGGTATTTGCGCAGATGACCTTCGGGCAGAAGGTTTGAGAAGAAGGGCATGACGCGCTTCTGATAGGGTCTAAAGTCCGTATAAAGCTCCCCGAATTCATCCTTGAAAGCGAGGCTGAGGGTCGGCCTGTCAGGGTTTTCGATATACTCGTCAGTGAAGGCAAAGATGGTGCGATCGCCGCCGAGATTGGTGAGCGTGCCGATCGGCTCGCCATACAGGTTCACGTTGAGAACGGAGACACTACTCATCGTTTTCTCCATCAAGGCGATAGGCAGGACGCGGCAAGCGCACGCGATCCTCGTTAGCTATGCCGTGAGCAAGCGTGTTCCGGAAACTTTTCATCTGCTTTGACGCGTCTTGCAGCGCTGCAATGCCACCCTCGCCCTCCACGGCTTTGAGCGCTTTACGGATGCTGCGCAATGTGTCGGGGTTCCGGATCAGGTTCCCGAATTGTCGCATCTCTCGAAACTGCCGCTGCAGGTTTTCGAAGGCGGGACTATCGATTTTGAGCGACTGGATGTGCTCAAGCTGCTTGGCGAGCTGGGCAATCTCTTTACGCGTTTCCGGCGTGGCCTTCGGCGCGTCGCTTACGTTACGGGTGAGCGTCCTTACGGCGGGTGCCGCCTTGCGCGGCACAAGCGCCAGTTCCAGATCGAGGGCGTTGGCAATGGCGGTCAGGCTTGAGACGGTGAGGTTGACCGCGCCGCTCTCGATCTTGGAGATGTGCGACTGCGGCACACCTGCACGCGCGCTTAGTGCGCGCTGGCTAAGCCCCTTGTTCTCGCGTGCGGTCTTCAGTGTCGCCGCCAGTTTTTCGCTCTCATAGCTCATCTTGATATAATCCTGCAGATCAAGCAAAGCGCTTGATCTGCGTTGGTGTATCATATTGGGCGCGGCTTCTCAAGTTATGATCTATTTAAGTATATATATGTAATGATGTGATATGCTTTTGTAGATCGAAAGCATGATGGCACATCTCCAAGATGGATCAGGGAGTGCGCACAGCCGTGTACTTCGGAGACCAGAGCATACTCGGTGCAGGGCCCTATGAATCATACGTCTGCCTTATGATCCGCGTTGCTTTTCGTCTAACCGGTTCGGTTTCCGTTCTTACACTTCGTTGCCGTTGAGCGAGGCATAGCATCGTCGTGACAGCTCGTGCTGGGTGGAATGCCCACTTGTGGAAAATCGGACGGGATCTTCTGCCCCTACAGCAGAGTGCCCACTACGTCTGGTTCGAATGTATCAAAGGGCTGACTGGGTTGGAAAACTTTCCTACAGCGCGCTATATGGAATTATGGACCCCGTGCGCGATAGCTCCGAGCCTGGGCGTCGGCCAGGCATGGGGATCGACGACCTGCCGTCTTGGAATGGCTGACCGGCTTCGGCCAGCGCAGGATATAAATGCCTGTGTCTGGGGCGGGCATCCAAAACTCGCCGCGTGCCTGGCGACAATCTCAACGAAGAAGGACGCAGCATTGATAACCCACACGATCCACAGGATAGCGGTGTTGGCTCGCCAAAACCGCCCTCTTCTTTTCTCAGAACGCCTCTAAGCGTTTCACAAGGAAATATTTTGGGCTGTCGCAGTCGATGCGGTGCTGGTGGAAAATCGTCTCCTTCGAATTTCCGACTTTTTAACAGAATAGGCTCTAAGCAAACTCTTTCTGCGGGCGTTCATTGAACTGATCGTGACAGGCTGCTGAAGTTGTTTCTGAAAAATGGCATATGGCGAAATCGTCCCACCCTCCGTCTCAATCAACCACATCATTTCTGAGCGCGATTGGCGGCCCAAGAATTTGGTTTTGTTGAGTTGTGATGCAAGCGTTCTTATTCGGCGGCTCGTAACTGTTGTAGGATATCTTCCACCTCTTCCGTCTGGCAATATCCGCCGAAGGCCGCGAGTGCCTTGTCGTGACGCGCTTTGGTTTTCGTTACACAGGCATCTTTGGCGCAGATCATGTAAAAGCCGAGATCAGCGCCATCACGCACCGCCATGTCGACACACTGATCGGTCAATAGTCCTGCCACGATGACCCGATCCAATCCCATGTTGCGCAGCAAATAGGAGAGATTGGTTGAGTTGAACACACCGGAAGAGGTCTTCGGGATCAAGATATCGTCTTCTTGTTGGCGCGCTTCTGGAAGTGTCTTGGCGAGGGGGGAGCCGCGGGGCACCAGAATGTCTGATAATTTGTGATCGAGGCTACGGTCCCGCCCATCTGCTGTTAGAGCTTCGATCACGGTATAAATGATTTCGCATCCTGAAGCGCGGGCGCCGTCAACCAAACGGGTTAATGCTGGCAGCATGCGGTCGCGCATCGCTGTGGCCATTTCGGGTGCTTCGGCCAAGACCTCGTCTGTATATTCACTAAGCTGGACATCAACCACAAGAACGGCGGTTTTCGATGGGGTTAACGGCCAGTTGCGTATTGGTTCGACCTGTTTCACAGCGTAGTCCCTTCTTTTGGAGGATTGGTTGTCACACCGAGGTTTTCGGCAGCTTCGCGCAGTGCAAAGACCAGTTCATTGGCTCGCGTCTCAATCTGTTCTCGAGTGGAGAGAAGGTCGTTTCGCACTTCAATTTCAACGCTGTCTAAGCCTCGATCTTCACCATGAACCGGGACTGTGTAGTCACTGTCTCGGTTCATGTCATAAGGCTCGTTTGCTAATGCCTTTTCCCCATGCTGCGCACGTAGCGCTTTTAGTAAAGCAGGAGATAACGTCGTGTCGCGGTCAAAGAGTACTCCATACTCCACTTCCCGTTGCTTTCCGAAGAACGTTGGGGTGAAGCTATGAATGGTCACAAAAAGAGTTCTTTGGCCTCGTGCTTCCCTCGCATCCAGCATATTTGCTACGCCATCCTGGAAGGGTTGCCAGATTTCGGCCCGACGTCGCGCGCGCTCGGCAGGCGTCAAATCGGCATTGGCTGGAACAGGAATGCCCTCGCCGTGTGTGGGGATGAAGCTCTCAGCTTCCCAATGTCGGTTGCAGTCGCAGATCATGCGCGAATACCGCTGGGTTGCCAAAGGGGCGTCAAGACGCTGGGCGATAATGTGCGCTAGGTCCAACGCCCCAATATCCCACATGAAGTGGCGGGTTAAGTGTTCATCATCAAGTCCCAGTGTGCCGAGGCTTTTTGGGAGGCGCGCGCTTGCGTGCTCACACACGATCACAAAAGGACTTTGGCCAAGCTCATTTTCAAGTCCGAAGGGCGATGGCTCGTCGGCACTTAAGAGTGTTAGATAATCAGGCATTAGGGGCTCCGACTACGGCTTTCTTCGCCGCTTCGCAAATGAAACTTTTAATACATATTGACATCAAGGCGGTTACAATATCAATTTAAATTTGTCTAGAATGTCTTCGGCAAGGTCTCATGTCGCAACTGAATGTGCGAAAACTTTCCAAACGGTTCGGCGGCGTACAAGCGCTGTCAAACGTGAGTTTCACTGTAGGGAAAGGTGATCTGGTTGGGCTGATCGGCCCGAATGGCGCCGGCAAAACAACTGCCTTTAATGTTCTGACTGGCGTAATGGCTGCCAGTAGCGGAAGCATTGAATTTGAGGGCAAGGACATCACTCGTCTGAGCCCTGAAGTGCGCGCTAATCTGGGTATGACCCGCACCTTCCAGAATATCCGATTATTTGACGATATGACGGTGCGTCAGAATGTTATGGCGGGCGCGCATGCACGCGCAGGTCGCTCATTGATGCACAGCGTCTTTGGTTTGCCTGGGCATCGTGCAGCCGAACAGCGCATTGGCGAGATCGCCGATGAAATGTTGGAACGAACGGGGCTGACAGAGTTTGGAAGCCGTAACGCGTCCGAATTATCTTATGGGGATCGGCGTCGGGTCGAAATCGCTCGAGCATTGGCCAGCGCGCCGACCCTGTTGCTGCTGGATGAGCCAGCGGCGGGGATGACAGACACTGAAAAAGGACGCCTTTCGCAGCTGGTGCGTCGTTTGAATGACGATGGCCTCACGATTATTCTCGTGGAGCATAACGTGCGCATGGTTGCTGCATTGTGCAAAAGACTCATCGTCGTGAACAAGGGCGAGATGCTGGCCCTTGGCAAGGTGGACGAGGTTTTGCGTATGCCCGAGGTCGCAGCCGTTTATCTGGGTCGTCGCCGCAAGGAGATATTGTGATGCTGCGTGTCGAGGAGCTGCACGTTAACCGAGGCCGCACTAAGGTTTTGCAGGGGATCAATTTTGCTGTCGAAGCTGGCGAGATCGCGACGCTCATTGGGGCCAATGGAGCAGGCAAGACGACAACTTTGATGACGTTATCGGGGCTTTTGCCCATTTCTAGCGGTCAAGCAAGGCTTCAAACCTCAGACGGCAGTTATGACGTTGGAGCAACCAGTCCGGTCGACTTAGTGCGCGCAGGTATTGTTCACGCCCCCGAAGGGCGTCAAATTTTTGGGCGTCTGAGCATTGAAGAGAACCTGCAGCTCGGTGCTTTCTTATCGAACGATAAGGCGCGCGTGGCGCGAGCAATTACTGATATTTATGAACGGTTTCCTATTTTGGGGGAACGGCGTGCAATGCCGGCGGGCAACCTTTCTGGGGGCGAGCAAATGATGCTGGCCATTGGCCGTGCGCTTGTCGCCGAGCCCAAATTGCTTTTGCTGGATGAACCATCCTTGGGCCTGGCGCCTCAGATCACTGAAGAGATATTCGACTTTCTTGAGGAGTTGAACCGCGAGCAAGGCGTGACGATGCTGATTGTCGAGCAAAACGCAATGCTCGCACTTGAGCTGGCAGATCGGGCTTTTGTTCTGGAAAACGGGCGTATCGTACTCGAGGGCAGCGGCGATGAGCTGCTCAATGATCCAGCTGTTTTTGAAGCATATTTGGGGGTGGGCTGATGTCCGACTATCTGATCCAGCAGGTCGTGAACGGTCTGAGTCTAGGCAGTCTTTATGCACTTGTGGCGATCGGCTTCTCACTGATTTATGGTGTAATCCGTTTGGTCAACTTTGCCCATGGCGACCTACTCATGATCGGTGCCTTTATGACCTTCGGCTTAGTGGCAAGTGATGTCGTGCCATGGGCCGCAATCCCGCTTCTCGTCCTCGCGGGAGGCTTTGCAGCTGGCGGGCTTATCGAGAGAATAGCTTTCCGCTCCATCAGTGGCGCACCTATGATCACCGGGTTTATTGTCACGCTTTCTGCCTCTGTCGCGATCCAGAACCTGGCACTGATTTTTCTGGGCTCGCAACCGCGTAACTTCAACTTTCCTGAGGTATTTCGTATGCGCCTTCCGCTTGGAGGCGCAGATGTCGCATTGATTGATCTCGTTATTCCGGCGGTCACTCTGTTATGTGCGCTTGGACTTACAACATTTATCCGCAAGACCAGAGTGGGAATTGCGATCCGTGCGGTGGCGGAAAACCCCTTTGCCGCACAGCTTATGGGGATCTCAATCGGCCGTTTGGTCTTTCTTGTTTTTGGGCTCGGCGGAGCCTTGGCCGCCCTAGCAGGTCTTTTCTGGAGCGGAAAATATGGCCAGATCAATCCCTTGATGGGGTTCCTGCCGGGTTTGAAGGCCTTTTTGGCCACGATTATCGGGGGTGTCGGGTCCTTGCCTGGTGCAATCGTTGGCGGCTATATCCTCGGCTTTTCTGAAATTGCCTTTGTGGGGTTTCTGCCACCTGAGTATTCAGGGTATCGCGATGCCTTCGTTTTTGGGCTCCTCATCCTGATCCTTTTGGTCCGCCCTCAAGGGTTGTTTGGTGAAGCAGAGCAGGAACGGGCATGAGACAGCTGCAAATCACACCTTGGCAGGCTTTCTTCGTGCTCGTTGTGGCTATGGCCATCCTGGTTCTGGCTGTTGATGCTTCTGGCAATGGCTACTTCCAGACGTTTACAGCCCTTATGCTCATTCAGGTGATGTTAGCGGTTAGCTTAACGATGACGAACGGCTTTACTGGTATGTTTAGTCTTGGTCACCCTGCTTTTATGACCATTGGGGCCTATGTCGCGATCCTGTTTACCTACCCAGTGGGCCGCAAAGGGTTTGCGATGCCCGCTTTGCCCGAAGCTGTCGCCCAGATCCATTTATCCCTCCCCGTAGCAGCTCTGGTTGGAGGCTTGGTTGCTGCGTTGATGGGGTGGATCATTGGACGTCTCGTTGTACATCTTCAAACCCATTATCTTGCGGTGGCCACGCTGGGCTTGATCATCGTTGTTCAGACCTTCGCTCTCAATCTGGATGGTTTCACCCGTGGTGGTCGCGGCATCACGGGCATTCCGCGGGAGGCGACGCTTGCATTGATCGGTTTTTTTACCGTTTTGGTGATCGTGCTGTGCTGGCGGATTAAACACGCTTCAATAGGGCGAGCGATGCTCGCTGTACGGGAAAACGAAATGGCTGCTCGTTGCTTTGGCATCAAAGCCATTCGGATAAAAGTAATGGCCTTTGTCTTAGGAGCAGGCATTGCTGGTTTCTGTGGGGCTCTTTTGCCGCATGTCGTTTCTGTCATGTCACCGAAGTCCTTCGGTCTGATATTGGCTTTCAATCTCATTGCGATCATCGTGGTCGGTGGGCAAGGGTCGATCATCGGGGCGATTTTTGCTGCCGTCTTGATCACCTTCGGCAGTGAATCTTTGCGTCAGGTAGAGGAAGCGACTGGGGTTTACGGCGTGACACAGGTGATCGTGGCCGTGGCGCTGATTGCTTTCCTATTGGTGCGGCCCAAGGGTCTCTTTGGTTTGAAAGAACCATTTGTGCGGACGTCATGACGATGCTTCTTGAAGCCGAAAAAACCGCGCTGCTGTTGATTGATGTGCAAGACTACGTTCTTGATCCGATCAATCACCCGCCGCGTCCGTCTTTTTATGACCGCATCGCCCATGTTGTGTGGCCAAGCTTGTCAAAGCTCTTGCCAACCGCGCGCGATAGCGGCGTTGAGGTGTGTTACACGGTCATGGAAAACCTTACTCGGGATGGTCGTGACCGCAGTCTTGATTACAAGCTTTCTGGTTTCAACATTCCTAAAGGTTCTCAAGGTGGGCAGGTTTCGTCCCGCTTTTCTCCTCAAAGTGACGATATCGTGTGGAAGAAGTCCTCGGCTTGCCTCTTTCATTCGACCAATTTTGACTACGTCATGCGTAATATGGGTATATCGACCATCCTATGTACGGGCTTTCTGACAGACCAATGTGTTGAGCAAACAATGAAAGTCGGGGCGGCTCTGGGGTATCGTATGATATGTATTGAAGACGCTTGTGCTACGGATACTAAAGAACGACATGCATCTGCCTTGCAGCGAATTTCACTCTCTGGTGAGGTCGCATCTAGCCAAACGGTCCGCTCAGCGTTTGTGTTTTAACGCTGCGGCTCAAAGCTAGATCATTACATCACCCCCATTGGGATTGAAGGTTGTACCTACGTAAAAAGCAGCTTGCTCAGTGGCCAATAACAATGCTGTCGGGGTAATCTCTTCGACGCGACCTTGCCGTCCGATCATGAGGTCATTTTGTTTTCTTGCGGCCCATTCGGGAGGCAGCCTCATGTCAGTATCCAGTGGCCCAGGACAAATTGCATTAACCGCGATACCATCCTTTGTCACCTCATGGGCCAGTGCTTTTGTAAGGCCAATTACCCCGGCCTTGGCTGCCGCATAATGGGTCATTCCATAGCCGCCCTTGTGAGCCAGCTGCGAGCTGATGTTGATGATCCGGCCATAGCCGCGCGCCCGCATCGCAGGCAGCACAGCACGGGTGCAAAGGAATACGCTCTTTAAGTTGATCCGGAGCATTTCATCCCATGTTTCGGTGGTCATTCCATCCATTGCTGCGACCGTGATGATCCCGGCGTTATTGACCAGGATATCCGGAGGACCAAGCACGTGAGCCGCTTCAGCCATTGCGGCATTGAGGGCAACCTCCTCCCCTACATCGACTTCAATGGCGACACTGCGCCGGCCAAGTTTTTTGATATCTTTGGCGACATTTGCACTGCTTCGCGCATTGCGATCAAAGATTGCAACATCGGCTCCTTCGCGGGCATAAAGTAACGCGATACCGCGTCCCAGACCTGTGCCTGCACCGGTAACGAAGGCAATACGATTGTCTAGTTGTCCCATAGGTGTGCTCCTTCGCACTCTGCGTGCGAGATTGATGATATCGTATATTTATGAGTATCTTAGAGTTGCAGCTGGCTGTTTCAAATATGTAAGTCCGGTTAAGAGGGGGTAAATACCCGTGGCCATGGGTATGACTTCGGCTGCTAAATAGTAGAATGCTACAGAAGCCTAAGAGGCGTTGCAAAAGAAGGATGCGGAATGGGCCAGAAGAACCAATTCCCCGCCGGCAGAAAGCTTGGACGGGTCCTGGTTACGGGTGCTGGCGGCTTTCTCGGGGCGGCAGTGGTAAGCGCACTCAGGACAAGAGGCGTAGATGTTGTGGCCACAGACGTGGGCTCAGTAGTATGCCAACGCAGTGATATCATGCAGTGCGAAGTGACAAACAGTGAGCAAGTCGACTTGGTTGTAAGGCAAGGAGAGTTCGATACGATCCTGCATTGTGGCGCCGTATCAGGTCCAATGGTAATGCCCGAGCGGCCCTTGGATATATGGAAAATCAATGCTGGAGGCACCGCCTCTGTTCTTGAGGCAGCCCGCCGCCATAGAGTGGGACGTGTCATCATATGCTCCACCAGTGAAGTATACGGTGAACTGTCAGGTTCTGTCGACGAAGCCTCTCAGCTTGCCACTCATACAATCTACGGTGCCAGCAAGGTAGCAGGCGAGCAAGCGATGCTGGGCTACGTCAAAGAGCATGGAGTAGATGCTGTCGCATTGCGGCTGTCATGGATATATGGGCCGGGGCGACAAACGCCTACGACGCTTGAGAAATTGGCGCGCGCAGCGCATTCAGATCACAGGTTTGAACTGCTTACGCCTGCGAACGCATATACTCATTACCTCCATATTACGGATGCTGTGGATGGCCTTTTGCGTGCCGCGGAAGCAAAAGCGCCTCGCTCAAAGATACTTAATATTACGGCTGGACCTGCAATCGAGATGTCAGATGTCGCAGAGATAGTTATGCAGATTCAGCCAGGCATAGCGGTCACCTGTGCACCTTCTACTCAAAGCGGACGGGGGATTTCAGAATTGCGCAATCAGCGGGCTTTTGAGGAAATTGGGTTTGCCCCAAAAATTTCCCTCGAAAGCGGTTTGAAACAACTGTTTCAGCACTTTCTCTCAGTTAAATAACCGGGCTCTTCTTTTGTGATGCAAACGCAGAGGATTTGAAGGTCAAAACTCTCAAACCGAGTGCTTATGCGGCCGTTCAGCACTCGACGGGGGAACTTCCTAGGTGCTTTGGGGTTCATTGAACAATACCTCATGCGGCCAGAAGGGCTAGTCGCAGTGTTTGCAAGTTAGGGATTTACTATGTTCGCTCACCTCAAAACCCTTGCCTTGGCGGCCGGCGTTAGCACGCTCGCGCTGAGCACAGCTGTTCTTGGCTCAGAGGACGTTCGCATTTCCAAGATTGATGTGGAATCTTCTGTCGCTTCAATGGCGGACAGCAATGCACTGACCTTTTACCCTGATCTAGAGGAAGACTTGAGGTCTGAGATTGCTCAACGTGTCCCATTGAGCAGTGACGGCGCAGACCCGCAAATAAGGGTCGATATTCGTAAGATCGCATTGAACGGATCAGTGATGCTTCCAGAAACTCGAGAATTCAATGAGTTAGAGGGTGTTGTTGATGTAACGAGCCCCACCGGGGAAAGCTCTGGACTGAGCTTTGCAGTCAATATTTCTGCCTATAGTGGTGACGCAGTCGCTCCAGAAGGCTATGTAAATGTGCCGCCTTCGGAGACAGATTTTTATGTTGCGATGGTTTCAACTTTTGCGGATGTTGTTGCTGAAGGCCTCAAAAACGTGAATACCTCCGGGAACAAAGTTGATCCCTAAATCCAGTTATTTCTTCTGTCGCAGCCCAGTTTTCAAAGACAGAAGGAAAAGGCGCGGGTCTTCCCACCGGATCCGCGCCACCATGCCTTTTTTGACAAGGTAGGCCGCCGCAATTTTGCCGAGCGATGGGGAGGAAGCGGCACGACATATGGCATCATAGCTATTCTTTTCCTGTAATTCGTAAGCAGCATGGAACATTGCGTCGCAGCTTCATCAGGTTGTTGCCGTAATGACGTTTGATCGAAAAGTCTTCTAGAAGTTAGACCTTGCCTGCAGCTTCGGGGCTGGCATATTTAAAATATGCCCTACGTGTTTCAAAGTGTCGGATTTGTCGGAATTTTTGCTATATTTTCCGACAAATCCGACAAGTCCGTGCCACTTCGCTCAAGCATATGACGTATTGAGGGGTCTGCTCCGGCTCAGTGCAAAATCCTACGTTAAGGAATATTTTTCCCTGACGCTGACACCCTTTGCGGAATTTACATTGAGACACGAACTGAGATGCACGACTTCGCTATCTGAGAGCCTATTTTACATCCGTTTCACAAACCTGCGTTTGTGGAAGCCGCCATTCGCTGCGCTGCGCATGAAATCACTCAGTGCGGACAAAGCAGCCATTTGCACACATGCGGCGAACGGCTGCTGCCAGAGCTTCGATTGTACAACGGGCGATAGCTATAGAAGATTTATGCCGCCAGCTTCTCATTTTTCATTCTTAATGAATGCTGCGTCTGCGACCGGCGTGAAACCCGGGCCTGTGATCTGAGGTGTTTAGTCTTCAGGTCGAGCTGCAATCCCGAGAGCGGCACCTGCGACCGGCGTGAAACCCTGACCCTTGGCCTGAGCTTTCTTCTCTTCAGTTTGCGAATGCGTAACGTCAATCGTAGCGCGTGCGGGGGCTTCGGGCGATGATTCTGGCGCGCCGGAATGGACCGCTCCGACAGCAATGATTGCACCCAAGCCGAGTGCCAAAGGACCAGCTGGCTCTGCTGAAGCTGATGTCGCAGTGATTGCACAGAACATGATTGCTGTGTTGCGAAGGGTGCGAAGCATAATATTTCCTTTAAGAACTATGTAAATGAAGCCAAAGCATTTGACCCTTTGAATAAGCCCAAGCCCCTGAAGATATGCCATTTCAACTATTTGTTATCGGATAACAGGGTGCAACCCACTTATCCGATAACTAGAAGGAAGGTGTGATGCGGCTGTGTACAGCCACACCTTCCGATGTTGGGGGGGTACTCAATTTTGAGCCTTTCCGAGGCCAGCTTTTCTTTCAGCGTTACTTCGCCATTCGAGATGAAAACGAGCTTCCAGACACGCGTATTGACCGCTTGAACGTAGAAGCTTGATCGAACTTCCCACAGCCGTTCAAGAGTGCGTAGGCCATGGTCTTTTCTTCTGACCAACCGGAGCAAGTGCTGAATCTTTGGGCGCACGCTTAGGTTTAAAAACTTTTTGTTGAGTTAACCTCTAGGTTGCCTATGGTCAATTCGTTACAAGTTAACTATCTCCTCTCATATAGAGGTGACTACATGAAGATTTTACGATTATATATCGCTGGAGTCGTGGCTTTTTTGTCTGTGCTGCTTTTTGTGGGGTACGCCATATAAGGCCTATGACGCACGCTCCTTCGGCTATCTAAGGCGAGGTCGGCGGTCCAATTTTGCCTTGAGGATGCTCCGGTGACCCACTTCGAGATTATCTGTAGCCCGCTGAGCCAGGCAGTCGTGGTGGAAGGCAATCGCTTCGAAATACAGATTTATCGTGGGGAAGATACCCAATGGTCCCTCGAAATAGTCAATGCCAAAGGGACCAGCTTTGTTTGGGATGAACTGTTTCCAACGGAGGAGGACGCGCTTGGCGCGGCATTAAAAGACTTTGAGAACAGCCCTATTAAGAATTTTCTTTCCTGATGATATACACTGTAAGTTGTGCTGGTAACTGTGGGCCAAATATACGTCTAAATGGCATCCGAAAAACGTTACCCTTCAGGCATGCTTCTCCGTCAACCGAGGGGTTCATTTCGTGACCAGCGCTTCACTATATCGAGATAGATGGTCTATTTGCCGCCCACTCGGTCTCGGCGAAGGCGGGTGTGTGTAATCGCGCTCAGCATCTAATATTCTAGGGTTACTAGGGCAATGTATCTGCTCTTCACGATATGCCTGATTTAACATCGGCCTGTTGAGAAGTTCTCACAGTTCAGTTGCAAGATGGCCCAAACAATCGCCAGCTTCCACCAAAGCATGTGTACGGATGCAAATCGCGACGCCACCAGCTTGAAAATGAACTGGTACTGGATCGTCCCAAGGCGCATCAATATTATGGATTAGGCCCGCGATCGCTCCCGCCTCTACAGTTTCACCCAGAACGTATTGAGGTTCAAAGAAACCTGCACGATCAGCAAATGCATAGAGCCCGGGAGCGTCCATCACAAACTTTCGGCTTTGGGGGGCTGGGGGCAAGTCTACTTTCAAGACACCAAGATGGGAGAGTACTCCGCGAATACCGCGTTCCACCATTGCCAAACCGCCAAGATTAACACTCGCTCCACCACCAAATTCGCCCGTGAGAAATTCGACGCCATTTTGATGGGCATGGTTTCCCATGACCCGATCTTCTCCACTTAAGGCTCTGATCGAGTCGAAGTAGATTACCTTCTCTGCGCCGAATGCCTGAACCAAGTCTTCAGTTCGGTCTGTTGCTGCTGAATCGTCCCAGCGGGGCGCGAGCAGCGTGGGAACGTATTGTAGCGAGCTGCCACCAGCGTGTAGGTCGATCATGTAGTCTGCGCGAGGAAGCAATTCGCTTACTACATAGTGGGCAATCATTTCGGTTGCGGTGCCATCAGGGCGACCTGGAAAGGTGCGATTCAGGTTAATATCGTCAATCGGAGACGTGCGTGTCCCTGCCGCAAAGGCCGGTTGGTTCAACATGGGTACAACAATGATGCGGCCGGCAACTTGCTTAGCCTCAACCTCACGGACCAAGCGTGTAAGCGCGATAGGCCCCTCATATTCATCACCATGTACACCTCCAGTAAGTAAGACTGTCGGCCCTTCGCCGTTCTTAATCGTAGCAATAGGAATTGGGATGTGCCCATAGGCTGAACGATGTACGGAATTTGGCAACTTCAAGTGCCCGACATGGCGCCCATCTTTATCCAAATCGATGCTCGTGCTGATCATAGTTTGTTTAATGGCCATCCGGTCGCTCCTTTAATCTCACGGCTTGGTCTAATTCGCAGGGGGCGTCGCCGGTCCTACCGGTTTGCCCATGGCGTTTGACTGCTGCTTTGGCTCTATAAAAACATCTGTGCGATGATCGCTGACCCAAGGAAGGTCCCGATCATTACCAACAGTGCCACGATTAAGATTTTCCATCCTGACCGTTTGGCGATTGCCACCTCATGTTCGGCGATTGCCAGTCCTGCATAGGCGACGCAGGGTGTACCCAGTGCAATAAAGTTCACATCGTTCGTCCATCTGAGCACAAAATCTGCCGTTGGCATGCCGGGCAGGCAAACGAGAATGGCCAATAACGAAATCCACGCCACAGCAGGTAGTCGCAATGGTACGAACCTAGCAATTAAAAGCCCCACTAATGAGATGGCTACGAGCAACAGAATACCGATAGCCGCGCCAAGCGGCGGCATACCCGGACCGATCACATTGCCAATCCAGCAGATTACTCCAACCACAGACAGAATGAAGATATTTTGTTTAAAGTTGAGGTACGGCTCGTCTGCCGGTGGCTGCGTGTCGTCAGATATCGCGGTCATGGCCGTACCCTTTTTAAGATTGGATAAAGAATGTTGCACAGCGGCAGTGCCACAAAGATGCACACATAAAGTCCGGTGGCGTAGGTCATTAGGTTGCTGGCGCCGGCAAGAGCGGCCAACTCGTCCGCGCGGTCGGGAAATAATTCTGTCAACGACCCCGTACAGGCTAGCATCATGCTTCCCGAACCAACGCCACAGGCCATGGCAAGAGCTGCAGGATCAAACAATCCGAGCGAGCCGAAGAGAGAGGCAAGGATGGCGAAGATGAAGGTGCCCACAAGCGTGCCAACGACGTAAACCCCTAGAACGCCGGTGCCTTCGGCACTTTTGAGGCCGTACTTCTCAGCGATCACGCCGATGTTGGGTTCGCGCGCAACCGAGAAACAAGCTCCAATTGCTTCACGCCCCATTCCAAGCATGATCACAGCAAGCGGCAAGGCAAGGACGACCGTCCCCAAGTTCCCGATCTCCTGCAGGATGAGAGCTGGCCCGGCCTCGTAGATGGTATTCATAGCTGGCCCGATAATCGTTCCAAACTTTGCCATGAACGGCAGGATAGAGATCAAAATAATAGAAGAAGCTGCTTTCTGCTGGCGTGGCGTTGTCCATGATGCCGCCCACTTAATAATCTGCGGGTTGAGCAAGAGCCCAAGGATGAAACTATAAAACAATGGAAGTAGCAGGATCGAACCTATCCCGATGGGGATCTGTATGATGCCGACCAGCTCCGCAAGAATGGTAATAACGGCAACGCCAACATGCAGGCGCCAATCTGTCAGGGCATGCCACGAAATCGCAGTGCGCGCCTTGGGCGCAGCTTCGTTAGGATAGGGCAATTTAAGTGTCCTCTTTTGTCCGATCTTGCACGGCACGATGCCTTGCGATCGCTTCGATCTCGACCCGCGCCCCTAATGGGAGTTCAGCAACGCCCACGCAGGACCGTGCTGGGGCATGAGACTCGAATTCTTCTTGGTAGACGGCATTCACCTCAGAATAGTCGGCCATATCTGTGATAAAGATTGTTGTCTTAATCACGTCGGAAAGATCGCAACCTGCGCTTCGCAGAACCTTACGGAGGTTCGTTAGGGCGTGCCGTGCTTCTTGAGCGGCGCTACCTTTGCGAAGCGTGCCGTTCACGTCCAGAGCCACATTCCCAGAGACGAATACGAGGTCGCCATAAACTGCGGCGTGAGAGTATGGGCCAACTGCAGGGGCCACGCCCTGCCCGCTTACGGTTTTGATTTCTAAGTCCACCTCAACCCCCTAATATTTCTTGATATCGCTCAATTGAGATATTTGATCCGCAAGCAAGGATCGCGACTTTCTTACCCTCACATTTGTCTCGGAGCGGCCCGCAGATTGCCGCAAGAGTGGCGGCGCATGCTGGTTCAGCGATCAACCTCAGAGTGCTGTAATAAAGCCGCATGGCATCGCGCAGGGCATTGTCGGAGACGCGTATGATCGCGTCGACATTCTCTTTTGTGATGCCGAAGGAATATGCCATCGCATATGGGGAGCCCAAACTGTCAGCAATTGTAGCCACAGAAGCGAGCTTGGCGGGTTTCCCGCTTTCAAAGCTGCGCGCCATACTGTCCGCCCCTTCAGGCTCAACGCCAAAAATCAGAGCATTCGGGCGCGCTTTGCGAATGACTGCGGACATGCCGCTGATCAATCCGCCCCCACCGACGGGAATAACATAGATATCGGCGTCACCGACATCTTCTAGCATCTCTAGTCCACAGCTACCTGCGCCTAAAGTCATGTGTTTAGCATCGAAAGGATGCATAATAGTGCGGCCCTCGCGGCTCTCGAGCGCCTGCATCAGTTCAAAGGCGGCGGCTATATCGGGAACTAAAGTTACTGTTGCGCCAAGTTTGCGGCAGCTTTCGATACGTAAAGGGTCGGCAGTCTCAGGCATAATGATTGAAGCGTCGACGCCTTCAGCTTGCGCGGCCCAAGACACGGCCATTGCGTGATTTCCACCACTGGCCGCCACTACACCGGCCGCTCGTTGCTCCTGGGAGAGGCCCATAATTCCGAGAATTGCACCGCGTGCCTTGAAGGATCCAGCTTGTTGGAAAAGTTCAAGCTTTGCCTTTACGCTTGCGTTCGGTGGCAGATGTGCCTGTAGCGTATCTTGCGCCAATAACAAGCTCGGCGTTCGAACCACGCGGCCCATCAGCGCCTCGTGGGCGGCTTGGAGCTCGTCCATAGGTGGGGAATACATCCTGGCTCTCCTATGCTGCCATCTTCGCAGCGGAGACTGGCTCCTTAAAGGCTCCCAGCATATAGATAATGATGCATAAAGTTATGCATTTATGTTGTAAGGGCGTAGCGGGCGACTACCTCTTTAGCGATGCGAAGTAACTTCT
This sequence comes from Sulfitobacter sp. DSM 110093, assembly GCF_022788715.1. Classification (NCBI taxonomy): domain Bacteria; kingdom Pseudomonadati; phylum Pseudomonadota; class Alphaproteobacteria; order Rhodobacterales; family Roseobacteraceae; genus Sulfitobacter; species Sulfitobacter sp. DSM 110093. Next base: position 236,889 of record NZ_CP085168.1, on the reverse strand, counting down.
TTACTGCGGGCGTGTGCGCCAGATTGCGGCTGAAACTAGCTGTACAGTCAAACGACAAGATAGGATCAAGGGGTTTGACCACCACACCATTTTTCCTCCAGAGATCAGCGGAAAATGGGTCAATTAAGCCGATGCCAAGCCCTCTGAGTACCATGGAGTATGCATTTGCTGAGCTTTGTGTTGAAACACGCGCACGCGTCGTTACCCCATGCTCAAGAAGGTACTCCTCCTGCTTTTGGAAGAGGTCGAGCTCGTCTTCAGCAAGTGAAATAACAGGTTCTCCAACAAGGTCTTTCACGTGAATGCGTGCTTGGCCCGATAGAGGGTGTTCTGGTGGCAACGCGCAAACAAAAGGAATTCGACCCAGTTGAACTTGCTCGATCCCAGGTTGATCCCCTAGCCGGTAACCAAACCCGATATGAGTTTTGACATCTCGGATCTTACGAAAATAGCCCGTTATACCGCGGGACTCGACATGAAGACGGGAAGCGCCGTCTTGAGCCAGAAACCGTTCAGAGATTTCAGGAACAATGGTCATCGCCAGAACAGAAATCGATACGATGCGTATTTCCTCGCTGAGCATGCCTCCGAGACGCGAAGTTCCAGCTCGCAATCTCGCATGTGCTTCAAAAAAGTCATCCGTAAGGGCATGAAATTCTAAGGCGCGTGTTGTCGCACTCACCCGCCCCTTTCGCCGTGTGAAAAGAGCAAACCCTAGACTTTCTTCCAACTCTGTCAGCATGCGCGTCACAGTTGATTGGCTTACTCCCATGGAGTGTGCTGCGGCCGACAATGTTCCATGGAGTATAGCTGCGCGGAAGGCCGTCAAATGCTTGATATCAAGCCCTCTATAATTCTCTATATTTTGCATACCGAACCTCAAATTATTCGTTCTCGCATAATGGATTTCGGCGCCAAGGGCTGCATAGAAACCTAAAAAATTGGGGGCTGTTGCATGCATCAACCGCGCGATGCTTCGCGAAGATTGCAGTGAAAGCTCTTATTTTCGCGATCCTCTATCCAGAGAGGCACTCACCTCCACATCGGCGGATTTAGAGAATAGCTTTCTTCGGCACTGCCGACATTAGTATGGTACGTCTTTTACTCCGAGACGTCAGGGAACGTTCAAACCACGCAGCCACCTCCGGTCTCACGCCTTGTCCAATAGGGTCTATCTCTACGATGGTCATTGGGCAGTCTGCGCCTAACTGTGACGTAAGCCGTTTGCGAAGCTCTGCTTCATCTGCGTCTATTTCCACGCCCCAGAGGTCGCGAGCAATCAAAACCGCTTTAAGCGCATTCATGACTTTCGCCCCATCCTTCGCGGTTGGGAAAGCCATGGTGTCATATGAAACCAGAAATGCGGGCAATGGCTCTCCCTTCTAACACAGAAATTGTACAGTGATCTTGCGGCAGCTCTTCAATCGGAGCAAGCGTAAGATTGTTTCTCCACGGCCTCAACAGAAGCGTATTTTACTACAGGGTCGTGCAGTGTGTGTCGTAGCGCTGGAACCGCGCTTATCCTCCTAGCATCAGGGTCACTGGAAATAAGGCTGAGCTTCGAGAAGGTTGGATGTTTGGCTTCGTCCCCGGGGGCAGCAACAGGAGCAAAGAACGAGAAGGCGCCAACAACAATTTTTTGACGAGAACTATCGGCGCCTTCTCTAAGCAACCCAAACCTAAAGCCGGTGAGCCGGTTCAGACTGCCTTGCTAACAGGTGATTTATTCCGGTTGGAGAGTCAAGACAGACCTCCGCTCAGGTAAGGCGATAAGACGCTCCGCGATCGGATAGAGCGGCACAGCTTACTTGAACTCGGCCTTGCCAAGCAAACCGCATTGAAGATGCCTCTGTCGTTCCATCAGACGAAAAACATGTTTCCTACTATAAGGCTTTAAACGCCTAGTCGGAGTAGCTGAGGCGCATCGCCAGTGCTCCGCAACCTTGGGGGTGCCGATGCGGCCGGTTTTGAGGGTTTCATTTCCATGTGCCATTTGCGCATTCATTTGAGTCGAGCAGCCGCCTGCTCTGGCAACCAGGTAACGATTTCAGGAAATGCGACAAAGAGGATCAGGACAACCACCTGAATAAGGAAAAACGGGATCACACCACGGTAAACCTGACCAATGCCAATCCCATCGGGCAACACCCCCTTGAGATAGAATAGCGTGTAGCCGAAGGGCGGGGTGATGTAGGCCATTTGGGCGGTCACCATAAACAGCACGCCAAACCAAAGTGGATCAAACCCCAGTGTTTTAATGATTGGCACGAATACTGGAACGCACAGCAGAATGATGCCGATCTCGTCCAGAAAAAGCCCCAAGAATATCAGAACTAAAAGCATTGCCAGCAAAACCACATAGCGAGAGGAATCTAAGCTTTCGACAAAGCTCAAGACGCTGTCCGCGCCCCCAGTCGCCACAAACACTGAGATGAATGCCTTGGCGCCCAACGTGATCCACAAAATCATCGCCGTGACGCGCAACGTGTCTGTCGCCGCCGCATTGAGGCTCGACAGCTCAAGGCGGCCAGAGAAGATTGCAGAAAGCAGCGCGCCGAGAACGCCGACCGCGGCAGCTTCGGTAGGCGTCGCAATCCCTGCATAGATTGAGCCTAGAACAGACAGGATCACGAGCGCAGGCAAGGCCAGATGCCTCAGAGAAGCAACCTTTTGAGAGAGCGGTATGGTGGTTTCATCCACCGGCTTAGGCGCGAGCTTGGGGTTCAAAGCTACGCGCACCCAAATGTAGCTGCAATATCCCACCGCAAGGACAAGACCAGGTATAATCCCTGCAATGAACATCTGACCAATCGAGATCTGTGCTGTGATCGCATAGACGATCGTAACCACTGATGGTGGGATCAAAATGCCCAATGTACCGCCTGCGCAGATCGCCCCCAACGCCAATGGAGGGTGGTATCCGCGCGACAGCATGGAGGGCAGCGCAAGAATGCCCATCGCGGCAACCGCTGCACCGACAACGCCCGTCATTGCAGCCATGATTGTGCAGATGACCACGGTTCCAATCGCCAAGCCACCTGACACCCCCCCGAACCATGTTTCCATCGCAGTATAAAGATCATCAATGATCCGGGATTTCTGCAATATCGCCGCCATCAAGACGTAAAGCGGGATCGCCATGAGTGCTTCTGACGTCATTGTCTCAAAGGTATTAAGCACCGTGACGATCAGCGCACTGGGCCCCCATAAAGTAGCGGTCGCCAGAAAAGCGATGGCACCTAACACGAAGGCAAGCCCCGCGCCGCTGAGCATCAGTACGATGAGCGAGGCAAACATCCCGAACAGGACAAGACTGCTTTCCATCAGGTGGTCCTCACTTTCAGAGCGAAGACCACTTCGGCAAGTGACTGCAAGATGAGCAGTAACCCTGCCAGAGGGAGAACCATCTTGGCGGGCCAGACTACGGGGTTCCATGCGGAGTAACTGGTCTCACCATATTCGAACGCCTGCCATGCTAGCGGCAAGCTGAACCGTACCAAGATCAAGCCGAAAAGAAGCGCCAGCAAAGCGGCCGCAACCGCGAGGATCGTGCGCAGTCTGCCCCGTGCTGCAGCCGAGAGAATATCGACCGCCACATGCCCTCCGATGTGAAGTAAATAGGGCCCGCCAAGAAGGAAAAATGGACCGAACAGCAAAGTGGCCAGCTCAGGCCCCCAACTGGTCGGGCTATGAAACGAATAGCGGGAGATGACTTCGAAAAGCATGAGTGCTGCAATGACATAGACCAGCCATTTGGTGGTCTCAAATGTCCAGCGATTGAACGTGGTAATAGCTTGAGCCGCGCGAAGCATTGGCACCTCCCTGTGTTACAAAAACGGCCCGATGCTCGCTGGCTCGGGCCGTTCTGTGGCTTGTTTAGGGGGACTAGAGGAGTCGGAGATCCGAGAGAAGCTGTTTTTGGCTTTCCATCATTTCCGTTGCGAGGGCATCGCCGTTGGTCGCTTTCTCCCAAGAGGCCACAGCTTTGCTGCGCGCCTCAGCAACATCTGCGGGATCGAGGGTGATGATCTCGACACCGGCTTCCTCAAACTTCGCAAGGTATTCGGCGTTGTCCACGATGATGTTCTGACGCAGCGCCCCAGACACTTCGCGCGCGGCTACAGCTAGGGCAGCCCGTTGCTGATCATCCAATTGACCATAGGCCGCCGTATTGGCCACATAGCAAGTCGCGGTGGATGGCTGGTGGATACCCGGTAGGATGAGGTATTTTGCGACCTCGTGAAGGCCCTCTTCGTAGTTTGCTTTGATGTCGCCGCGGTCGGCAAGATCAATGAGGCCCTTATCGAGGGCGGAATAGACTTCGGACGTGGGCAGCGGAGAGACAGCAACGCCAAAATCTGCCATTACGGCAGCAGCCAGACCAACAAAACGACCTTTAAGGCCTTCCATATCCGCCATCTTGCGAATTTCGACTTTCGAATGTAGCGGCTCTTCGCCGTAAACCGTCGGGGCTACATAAGTAAGGCCGGCAGGGGCATAGGATTGGGCTGCAAGCTCCATGCCGCCGCGTTCGTAAAACCATGCTTCGTATTGATCCGCTTCGGGGAACCCGAAGGGCACAGTGGAAGAGAACCCATGCGCCGGAATCTTGCCGGCGGTATAACCGTCAAAGGTTTTCATCAACTGGAATGCGCCACCGCGTACGGCATCGAAAGACTGCGCGGCCGGTACAATCTGGCCGCCCGCAAAAGGCGTGATATCGAGGCTTCCGCCGGTCAGTTCGCGCACCCGGTCGCAGAACTTTTCTTCATAAAGCATTGGTGTGGTGCCGCCGCCCCAAAGGGCCTGCATCCGCCACTCAATTTTACCTTGAGCGCGGACTGAGCTTGCCGCGACAATTGCCGGAGCAGCCAAACCTGCCGCCGCGGCACCGCGCATGAAATGCCGGCGCGTGGCGCTTTTGTTGAAACTATTTGTCATTGGTTATCCTCCCTAGAAACCTGAATGCTGTGTGTCGTCTTAAAGTTCAGACAATACTCTCTTTGCCGCCTGGACGCTGACATGCCCCTCCCCCGCGATGGCCTTAGCTACCGCTTCAATCTGCGATCCTGTGGCGCCTGCGAGAATGGCGATATTGCGCGCGTGCAGCGCCATATGCCCCTTTTGAATGCCCTCTGTCGCCAGCGCACGCAGGGCGGCCATGTTTTGCGCCAGCCCTACTGCGACGGTGACTTCTGCAAGCTCTTGCGCCGTCTCGACGTTCAGTACGCGCAATGCCGCTTGTGCCGCCGGATGCGTTTTGGTTGCTCCCCCAACCAGACCGAGCGCCATAGGCATCTCAATCGTACCGGTGAGTGTGCCATCCTGACCACGTTCCCACGTAGTTAACGAAGTATAGCTGCCCTTGCGCGCGGCCCAAGCATGGGCTCCCGCCTCAATCGCTCGCCAGTCGTTGCCGGTGGCCACAACCACAGGGTCGATCCCGTTCATGATGCCCTTGTTATGGGTTGCTGCGCGGTAAGGATCAATCTGCGCCAGTGCATAAGCCTCGATCATGCCAGTGATCACTTCTCGCCCGTCCATTGCTTTTGTGGTCATGGCTTCGGGCGTTAAGGTGACATGCGCTCGCGCTAAGCGACGATCAGCCAGATTGGACAAGATACGCAGGCGGGTATGCCCACCGGCAATTTCAGCGACGCGTGGCGCGATTGTTTCTGCCATCGAGTTAACGGCGTTTGCCCCCATCGCATCGCGCACATCGACTAGAATATGGAGCACTGCCATGGGCCCGACAGCTGTGTTTTCAAACACATGAACTTCGATCCCAATGCAGCCGCCGCCCAGCGATACCAGAACCTCATCGCGCGCATTACACATCTCGCGCAGTTCGGTTTCTGCAGCAAGCAGCCGATGACGGGCTCCGCTTGGGTCCGTCAGGCCTGCCACTTGTATCTGCGCGCGCATCACCGGCTGGTCGGAGGATGTGTGAAAGCCGCCGCAGCCACGAGCAATTTTGGCCATATAGGAGGCTGCAGCCACCACAGAGGGCTCTTCAACTACCATCGGGATCAGGTAGTCCTTGTCATTAATCGTAAAGTTGGAGGCGACGCCAAGCGGAAGCTCAAACTTCCCTATCACATTCTCAATCATCCCGTTTGCAAGCGACATTGGCAAGACATCACGCCCTGCTAGTGCGGCCTGATCGGTATCGGCGAGGCCGACTGCCTTTGCTAGTAGGTCCAGCCGCGCCTCTGGCTCAAGATTGCGCAGGTTTTCGAGCCGTGAATTGATCTGCACTGTGGTGCCGTCAGCCATTTAGAATATCCCCCCTTATTCAGAGCGAAGCATATGCAGAACTGGGAGAAGCTTTATAGGGACAATTGTGGAAAACAGCTGCGCACTGTACTGGTACTAAAGAGGGTACAGTAAGGGTTCCGTGGTGAACAAAATCGATACTATCGTACAAATCCTTACCGATCGCATCGCTAATGACGATCTAAAGGCAGGAGAGCGTCTCCCTTCTATCCGAGCGGCAGCGCAGGATCACTCCGTGTCCAAGAACACTATAGTCGAGGCGTATGATAGGCTGGTCGCGCGCGGGCTTATCGCAGCTCGACAAGGGGCTGGCTTTACCGTGGCAAGCCAACATCAAACCTTGCGAGAAGACGAGGCGCCGCGTCATCTGATCGAAGCGGTAGACAGTATCTCGCTGCTGCGCGCGCAGCTTGACCAGAACTACGCAGTTCGGGTCGGTGATGGTCGCCCACCCGCCTCGTGGATGGCTGGCATTCCCATGCGCCAATTGCCGGATCAGGATAGCGACACGTCGGGATACGGTTCCCACATGGGGTATCAGCCGCTACGTTCCTTAATTGCAGCGCATCACTACGCCGATGGTATTGCGCTTGATGCGAACCAGATTGTCACGACATTTGGCGCAAACCACGGCCTGGACCTGATTGTGCGACGCTATCTAAAGGCAGGCGACACAGTCTTGGTTGATGACCCCGGGTACTACCCTTTATTTGCGAAATTACGGCTCGCTCAAGTGAGCTATATCGGGGTGCCGCGCGGTGCTGACGGACCGGACCTGGAGCAATTGCGTAATTTGGCTGCCCAGCATCGGCCCAAACTTTTTTTCACGCAGTCCCTTGCTCAGAACCCGACGGGCACTTCAATGAGCCTAATGACAGCTCATGGAGTTTTGAAGCTGGCTGAATCATCGGGGTTCATGGTCGTAGATGACGACCCCTTCATCGATCTGCCAGACCCGAAAGGGGTAAGGCTTGCGGCGCTTGATGGCTTTGACCGGGTGATCTTCGTCGGCACATTTTCTAAGACACTCTCTGCTTCATTCCGAACCGGCTATATCGCGGCCCCGCGTGGCATTGCCGAAGAACTTGCTGAACTGAAGATGATCACAACCGTCAACTCATCACGCATGTCAGAAATGATTATTGCTGAGGCGATCCGAAGCCGCCGCTATGCCCGTCATCTCAACAGACTGGCAGGAAGATTGCAGGACGCGTCGGAGAAGTTAAAAAATGATTTGGCCGATCTGAATTTGCGGTGCAAGTTTGACCCAGGACAGGGCTATTACGCTTGGCTGGAATTGCCCGAGGGGGTGAGCGATACTGAACTCGCCCGCAAGGCCGCAACAGAGGATATTTTCCTAGCCCCCTCTACTTTCTTCTCAGCGCAGGAAAACAGTGGGAATGCCGGCATTAGGCTCAACATCACTCGCACTAGCGATCCTCGGTTTTTGCGCTTCTTAGCAAAGCAGATTGGTCAGTAGCCCTCAAAGTGCTCGAGGTAATACCCCAATGCCCTTCTTCTCTTCGCTGAAACGGCTTTTCTTCATGTCCTAAGACACTACCAACCCACCTCAGACTATAGGTTTCCTGCTCATCCACCAAGAACGCGCTATCAAGTATATAGTGTGACGCAAACGACGACTGCGGCGATCAGGCTGTATCCAATCATATGGAAAAGATCGGTTTTTGAGTGATGTGTCATTTTTTGCTCCAATCCTGCTCTATGCTCGTGATTGTTGACCAGCAATGGGGCAATAAGGGGCCGCCTATAAGGCTTAAGTGTGGGCCCGGTCGATTTTTTGTACCTCATTGAGCCGGCAACTGAAGTCTGTGTTATCCTCGCAGCGGACGCAGCAGGGCTGAACTCTTTAGAATTATGTTCAAGAGAAGCCCAATGCTGACGCCAAGCCCTATCCCTGCCAAGTCTGCGAAGAAATCTGTGAGTTCGCCGGATCGTCCGATATAGGGTTGGATTACCTCAATCAGAGCACCGTAGGTGACAGCCGCAACCATCACTTGGAAGAGAGCCTTTGGATAGAAGGCAGCGCAAGGCAACGTTAGCGCCATGAATGCGATAATGTGATGGATTTTGTCGGTGCCCGGGATGGCTTGAGGTGTGTTTAAGGGCATCAACGTCAACGCCGCGATGCCAGCGGCCAGACCGGCAGTTAACCAAATTGCAATCAATCGGCGCTGCTTAACGCTCAGCGGCGTTGATTGAGGTTTGGGTCTGTCTCTCATCTTGGTGTTTTCAGCTCAAAATTTTGGAAAGCAAGGCGCATAGATACCCCACTGGCCTAAAGGCGACCGACATGGTGAATGTGCGCTGCGGGCGTGCCTACCATAGCTCAATAACACGAACGATCCCCGATCATTTGAGACGGCATAATACCGCAGGGTACCCGTTCTGCGCATTCTGCCCCTCCGAACAACAGCCTTGCCTCAGGCCTCGCTTACATGAGGGTGGATTTAATCAATAATAAAATAACAATGATATTATATAGTTGCGAGCTTCAGTTGAAGCAGATTGAGAGGTGCCCTCCCCCAAGTTTGACGCGCCATCTGAACGTTGAGGACCCGTTATCGCTTAGATGGGACGGCTGCAGAAAATCTTCCGCCCACTCCTTAAGCGGCCCTTGCAGTCCCCTCGAGATCTGTTTTGGGCCACTCAATAAGTTCAGGATCTAAACGAGCTGGAATCTAACAGTACGATTGCTCATTTGAGCGGATATGGTGTCAAAGGATGGCTTTGCTCCAAGGGCACCCAGCTTGACGCTGGCGCTCTTGCGCAGGTATCTAGCCTTTGCGTCTTTACGCATGGCCAAGCGGTACTTATAGGTAAGACTTACCCACTTAAAGCTCGAGGTCTGCCATGATCCGCACCGTTCTCATCAGCAAGTATATTCACATCCAAGGCCAATTTGTCCGGGCTTTGTCCTGCGGAAACATTGTGGTTTCCGTCGGAAATAAAGAGTTTGAAGGACGCCCCCTTTCGGCGCTGCCTAAGTCGTCCTCACATGAAATGCTTGCAGTCTCCTAACATGCCAATGTGAGCACAGGGCCGCATCTCACCAGTGGTGCGGTCATAGTGCATTGGTGGTTCTTTGCCGGGCGTTGAGCCGCAAGCAGAGAGAAGCAGGAAAGGTATCAAGATAAGTCGTTTCATGGGGGCAATCTCAGATTGATTGTGCGGCCATACAGCCGTCACTTAAGTTTATGGATCTAGCCCTTAGCGCCTTGGCCGCGGGCGTAAACGTCTTCGTAGCGGATGATATCGTCTTCACCCACATAACTTCCTGTCTGCACTTCAATGAGTACCATGGGAATCTTTCCGGGGTTTTCCATACGGTGGACCGTGCCGAGGGGAATGTAGACTGACTGGTTTTCGCTTACGAGCTGCACATCCTCTCCGATCGTAACTTTTGCGGTACCTTCGACAACGATCCAATGCTCAGAGCGATGATGATGGCTTTGCAGTGAGAGCGCCGCGCCTGGGTGCACTACAATACGTTTGACTTGAAAGCGCGATCCCGAGACCAAGCTTTCGAACCACCCCCATGGCCGATAGTCGCGAGGCAGAGTTTCGGCTTGTGCGGCGCCTTTCTTCTTGAGAGCCGCCACGGCCTCTTTAACATCCTGCGCACGATCTTTGTGGGCGACCAGCACTGCATCAGGCATGGCAACTGCGATGATATCTTGCAAGCCAATGCCGACAAGGTGCTGGCGTGGGTCTTCTGCACGCAGCAGTGTATCATGACAATCGATGGCCGTCGCAGAGTTGGAAGTTACCACTCCGGCTTCATCTGGCCCGGATTCGCGCCAGACAGCATCCCAGCCTCCTAAATCTGACCACGCCCCCGAGTAGGGCATAACACTGAGGTTATCTGCTTTTTCCATCACGGCATAATCGATGGAAATGTTGTCAACTTGGGCCCAGGCATCTGGCGCCAGCCGCGTAAAGCCTAGATCTTTCTCCGCCTCTTCCAGGGCGGTACGCACTTGCATCAACATCTCGGGCGCATGGGTTTCGAAAGCCGCAATGATCGCCTTTACGGAAAAGAGGAAGATACCCGCATTCCACAAATGCTGACCATCGGCGAGCATAGCCTCTGCAGTAGGTTTGTCTGGCTTTTCGACGAAGCGCTTTAATGGCTGAGGTGTAGCATCCAGCTCTTCTGCCAATGCGCCGTTGATCTCCAGCCAGCCATAGCCAGTCTCTGCGCGGTCAGGGTGTATACCGAAGGTGACCAGCTGGCCTGCTTGTGCCGCAGGTGTAGCGGCTTGCACCGCGCTGCGGAATGCCTCCGCATCTGGGATAACATGGTCTGAGGGAGCGACAAGCATCAGTGCTTCTGGAGCGCGCTCTGCCAGACTCAAAGCTGCGGCCAGAATTGCCGGCGCAGTATTTTTGCCTTCTGGCTCGATTAAAATCTCCGCGGGGGAAATCTCTACTGCCGCAAGCTGCTCAGTTACCACAAAGCGGAAGTCTGATCCCGTTAATAGTACTGGCGGGGCAAAGCCCTGCCCTATCATGCGTTCTGCCGAGCTTTGAAATAAGCTGTATGCCCCCATCAGCTTCGCAAACTGTTTTGGATAGCTTTTGCGGGACAGCGGCCAAAGCCGGGTGCCAGAACCGCCGCACAGCAAAATAGGGTGCACGATGTGTGTCATCTATCGTTCCTCGGTAAATACTATCTGTAACAATAGCACCCTGCCCTTCTAGAAGCCACAAGCCAAGCTCAGCTTTGGCTTGGAATTTTGGTTGGAGACGGGGTTAGGCGGCTTCCACGCGCAGCGAGCGTGGTGACTGGGTCTAATGATTTTATTGTATAAATTCAATCTCAACTGCTTTGGCGTGCGCTTATAATGTCATGGATTGGTATCAAGCAGAACCTGCGCAGCTGGTCTCATTGACGGGGCATATTATCAAGCGCTACACATTTGTTCTGACGGACAATACAGCCACATTTTTAGAAAAACCCATATGTTAAATAGGATATCCAATATATTGGCGCGATCAAAGCGGCGCCGTCGAACCGCTATGGTTATCTCTATATTTTTATGGACGATAGCGCTTAGTACAATTTTAGTTGATTGTTTTGTTGGATAGGAAAATCGGCGGTTCTCGCCAAACTCAAGAAGGCTATGTCGCGGACCGTATTTTGGCTTCGATCAATCTGATCCAAATAGATCGCGGGTAAAAATTTAATCCATGACGTCTTCAAGATCGCGCGTTCGGCGGTTTGCGAGTATGATGTCGCAGTCTTTTTTAGATTTAGAAAGATCACGCTCCACCTGTGATCCGACAAAATCCTCATCCTGCATTTCAGGCTCATAGACGATTACCTCAATGCTCTTGGCTTTGATCCGCTTCATCACGCCTTGGATTGAACTTTGCCGAAAATTGCCTGAGCCGGACTTCATGACCAAACGGCAAACGCCAACACGGCGTGGTTTTTGAGCGAGTATCTGTTCGGCAATAAAATCCTTGCGCGTGCGGTTAGCGTCAACGATGGTGCGGAGCTATTTTGCGGTACCTCAGAGCAGTTCGCCAAGAGTTGTTTGCTGTCTTTAGGCAAGCAATAGCCACCATAACCAAAGGAAGGGTTGTGATGCGTGGGGCGGGCAGATTTTTCAGTCCTCAACGATGAGAGTGGGATACTAAGGAATTAAACGCGAGACAATCATCGCTGCAGCTTCTTCCGCGGTGATTTCTGTCGTGTCGATGCGAAGCTCCGGGGCTTCTGGATGCTCATAAGGTGAGTCGATGCCTGTGAAGTTCTTCAATTCTCCCGCCCGCGCCTTGGCATAAAGCCCTTTGACATCACGTTGCTCGGCCACTTCAAGTGGTGTGTCGACGAAAACTTCAATGAACTCACCGGGTTGCATAATGCTGCGCACCATGTCGCGTTCCGACCGGAACGGTGAGATGAACGCCGTGATCACAATCAGTCCGGCATCGGTCATCAGTTTCGCAACTTCGCCAATACGGCGGATGTTCTCAACGCGGTCGGCTTCGGTAAAGCCAAGGTCCTTATTCAAGCCATGACGCACATTGTCGCCGTCCAGCAAGAAGGTGTGGCGGTTCATGCGCGCCAACTGCTTTTCAACCATATTGGCAATTGTGGACTTTCCCGAACCAGAAAGCCCTGTCAGCCAAAGCACGGCAGGTTTTTGGTGCTTCATTGAAGCATGGTGTTCACGCCCGATGTCGGTCGCCTGCCAGTGGATATTCTGGGCGCGACGCAGGGCAAAGTGGATCATACCAGCCGCAACCGTCTGGTGGGTGATCTTGTCGATCAAGATAAAGCCACCCAGATCGCGGTTTTCGGCATAGCTGGAAAATGGAATTTCACGGTCGGTTGTGATGTTGGTCACACCAATTGCGTTCAGGTCCAACGACTTGGCCGCAAGGTGTTCTTGGGTGTTGACGTTGATCTCGTATTTCGGGGCCTGCGCTGTGGCCGATACGGTTTGGGTTCCTATCTTCAACCAATAGGCGCGTCCGGCGACCAGTTCGGCCTCGTCCATCCATACCAGTTTGGCTTCGAACTGGTCAGCCACCTCAAGTGGCGACTGTGCGGCGACAATGACCTGACCGCGAGAACAATCGATCTCATCGGCCAGGGTCAGCGTAACGGATTCGCCCGCGACAGCCTCTTCGCGATCGCCTTCCAGACTGACGATGCGCGCGATGGTCGATGTCTTGCCCGACGGCAACACGCGCACTGGATCGCCCGGTTTCACGGTGCCGCCTGCAATCAAACCGGCAAAGCCGCGGAAATCCAGATTGGGCCGGTTGACCCATTGAACGGGCATACGGAACGGCCCGTGCTGGTCGCGGTCGTCCTTGACCTCGACCGTTTCAAGATAGGGCAGTAGGGGGCTGCCAGTAAACCAGCCAGTATTTTCGCTTTGGCTGGTGATGTTGTCGCCCTTGAACCCGGAGATAGGTATTGCGGTGAAGGCCTCAATTCCGATGCTGTCAGCGAAGGCGCGGTATTCGGAAACGATGCGGTTAAAGGTGGCCTCGTCGTAATCCACGAGGTCCATTTTGTTGACGGCCAGCACGATATTGCGGATGCCCAGCAGGTGTACCAGGTGGCTATGTCGGCGGGTCTGGGTCAGGATACCCTTGCGCGCGTCGATTAGGATAACCGCCAGGTCGGCGGTCGAGGCACCGGTGACCATGTTGCGGGTATACTGCTCGTGGCCGGGGGTGTCGGCGACGATGAACTTGCGCTTTTCGGTTGCGAAAAAGCGATAGGCGACGTCGATGGTGATGCCTTGCTCGCGTTCGGCAGCGAGGCCGTCGACCAGCAGCGCAAAGTCGATATCTTGCCCTTGGGTGCCAACACGTTCGCTGTCGGCCTTAAGCGCTGCAAGCTGATCTTCGAAGATCATTTTGCTATCATACAGCAGCCGCCCGATCAGCGTGGATTTGCCATCGTCAACAGAGCCGCAGGTGATAAAGCGCAGCATCGTCTTGTGTTGGTGCATCTGCAGATAGGCATCAATGTTCTCGGAAACGAGGGAGTCTGGTTTATAAAAGGTGTCTGTGGTGGTCATTGGATGGATACCTGAATGCTTGAACTGGGTTGGGGAATGCGAAGCGGTTAGAAGTAGCCTTCCTGCTTCTTCTTCTCCATCGAAGCGGTCTGGTCGTGGTCGATGGCGCGCCCCTGACGTTCCGAGGTGGTGGTCAGTAGCATTTCTTGGATAACTTCAGGCAAGGTTGTCGCGGTGCTTTCGATCGCACCCGTCAGTGGATAGCAGCCCAAGGTGCGGAACCGGATTGATCGCATCTGCGGTGTTTCGCCATCCCTGAGTGGGAAGCGGTCGTCATCCACCATCAGGATCATTCCATCACGCTCTACAGTTGGGCGGGAGGCTGACATATACAGCGGAACAATTTCGATATTTTCAAGGTGGATATACTGCCAAATGTCCAATTCCGTCCAATTCGAGATTGGGAAGACACGCACACTTTCGCCCTTAGCCTTCTGAGCGTTGTATAAGCGCCAAAGCTCTGGGCGCTGATTTTTCGGGTCCCAGCGGTGGTTGGCCGAGCGGAAAGAGAATACTCGCTCCTTGGCGCGTGATTTTTCCTCGTCGCGACGGGCCCCGCCAAAGGCTACGTCAAAGCCGTGCTTGTCGAGCGCCTGTTTCAGACCTTCGGTCTTCCACATATCTGTATGTAGGGAGCCATGATCAAACGGGTTAATGCACTTTTCCAGTGCTTCGGGGTTCTGATGGACCAGCAGTTTCATGCCCGCATCTTGCGCCGCCTTGTTGCGCAACGCGTACATATCGCGGAACTTCCACGTTGTGTCGACGTGCAGCAACGGAAACGGAGGGGATGCCGGATAGAATGCTTTTTTGGCCAGATGCAGCATGACGGCGCTGTCCTTGCCGACGCTGTACAGCATGACGGGGTTTTCTGACTCGGCGGCAACCTCGCGCAGGATGTGAATGCTTTCCGCCTCTAGGCGCTGCAAATGGGTCAATGTCTTGGTCGTCATAAGCGCCTCTTTCAGAACTTCGTTGCCAGTGACCTAGTCTTGCTTCCCACTCAAAACCTCCCCCATATGGGGGGCAAAGTGACAAGGTGAGGCCCCATGCCCAGCGAATCCGAGATTTTGACAGCGCTTTTCGCGGCTGCCATGGGTGACAGCGAAGGTAATTCGTCGACATTCTGGCTGGATTTCCTTGATCTGTTGGCACAGAGCAGCCACGCCGAGAGCGCGATGCTGCAAATCCAATGGCGGAGTGGGTCGCCTGTGCTCTGGCAGGTGGGTGCCAACTGGAGTGCGCCGGACCTAGCAACGATAGTGCGTATGCGGGCCGGACGGGTTTATTCCACGACCGATCTGCCTGCTGCAGCGATATCCGGTTCTGATGCGCCCGGCCGCGCCGTGCGGGCGCTGAAGGTGATAATCGGGCAGGAGGGAGTGGCACTGTTAATGCTGCAACGCGAGGGGGCGGATTTTCGAGCGACGGACGCGTCGCGATTATCTTCTTTGGTTCCTTACATTGGCCCCGCCCTGAAAGGGTGGAAGGAACTTGAGCAAAGCCGCAGCATCGCAGCGTTGGACCGTCATATATGTCGCGCTCTAGGCGCGGGTTGGATCATTTTCTCGCAATCTGGAAAGGTGCAGCAGATGGCTCCTGGGATGGCCGATCGGCTAGCGACGGCGGCAGGTGTGTACTTGCGCGCTGACAGAAGGTTGTTCGCACCCGATGACAACGCTGCAGAAGCGCTGCGTCGGGGCATAGCGGCAGCCACACTGCACGAAGGAGAGGCGCAATTCGTCGAACTGTCACGCAGACCTGTGGTGCAAATGGTCATCCGTGCAGAATCTTTGGCAGGTGAGCCGGTGCTTGTGGGACGCCTGCGCCAAAGTTTAGCCACGCGCGACATTCCTGAGGCCCAACTTGCCAGTCGCTTTGGCCTCAGCCGCAGTGAGGCGCGTTTGGCGGCCCATCTTTGTGACGGGTTCAGCTTGCGTGACGCCGGGCAAGCTCTTGGCTGGACGCTAGAGACGACCCGGAGCTGCTCCAAGCAGATCTATGCCAAAACTGGAGCCAACGGACAAACGGCCGTTTTGCGTCGGATACTTCTTGATATCGTTTGGGTTGCCCAAATGGATTGATCTCGGCATGCTCGGCTTTCAATGCTGGCGTGACCGAGCAGCAACTGAGCCGCGTGAAGATTGCTGGTCTGCAGGTAGATGGCTTGGTGCAACCTCAGCAAATGTCACGCTGTCGCCTCGCATTCACTTGTTGTTGGGTGCGGTCACACAAGTCGGATTTTTTTGTTCTCAGCCTTTCGCACTCGGCCCGCGGATATGAACATTCTCTACCGAATGATGTCACCTTCCCAAAGATATTTAGCTGTCTACGTCGAACAGAGAGGACGGAGGGGTGTTGTGCAATGCAGTTAACATTCCTGAAAGACGTGCCCCGGTGCGAGTGTAGGACCGCGCTGCACACCATTCGGCGCCCCGTTTTTGCACATCTTCAATAGCACTGTTCGGAATGCCGTTAGGCCCTGAACGCAAGCCCTTTAACCAGCTTTCGATTCCCATTGCCATATCGGTAACTGAACGGCCCGGCAGGGTCAGAGTGATGTCTGCAACGTCGGAAAAAATCTCCAAGGGCGTAACCGCCACCGGACGCCCGCTTGCCAGTCCGTAGCGCACAGCGCCTGAGGCCGACTCCGCGCTGGATTGATAGGGAAATACGATGAGATCACAATCTTGAAGGGCTGCCATAGCCACTGCGTCGCTCGTAAACTCAGTATTGATTTGAACCGCGTCTTCTATCTGGTGATAGGCTACACGGTCCTGTGCGAGATCAATTTCGGCCCGTGAAACGGGTTGGGGGTATTCGGCATTGATCATACGTAGTGCTACATTATGGCCCCGCCTGCGCAATACGGCAATGGTATCAATGAGATCAACCAAGCCTTTCCCTGGGAGGAAGAAGCCATAGGTGCCCAGTACAATCGGTCCTTTACGCGCAGGCAAAGCTGCTGCTTTCGCGGGTACCAAAATGCCATGAGGCACCAAGGTCACATTTTCTGCAACACCCATCTCTCGCAGTCGGGACATATCCGCCGATGTATGTACTAACAGGCGGTCGCACCCCCGAAGCGCTGAAGTGATTTGCCGCAATTGGCGATCTGCAGGCGCGCGCGCATCATTGCTGCCATGAAGCATGACCACCACTCGGCGGCCCGCGGCGCGCTGTGCATCCAAAAAGGCGCCCAGCTGAGACATGTCGAAAAACGCGTAGTTGAACTGCACCACGAGAACATCAAGGTTCGCCGCATTGATCTGAGCTGTAAGACGGTCGAGACCACCTTGCCCTTCACTCCAGCATCGGACCACTGGGTGCGGCAGGCTCTCATCAGGCTGGGCAGTGTTGTCACTATCAGAAGCCAAGACAAGAATATCATCATTAGGCATGTGATCGAGCAGGTGCTCTGAATATGTCGCAATCCCGCAGCGGGTGTTGAATGTACTGATCCAACCAATGCGGGGCGGCGTTATTGGTTTAGCGGCAGCATGTTTGACAGCCGCAATACTGCGTTGTGCAACAGCATCCCAAGTAAACCGTCCAAGCAACCAGTCGCGCGCCTCTTGCTGCTGCGCAGAGGTGGGTAAATCGGCGTCCGCAGCTTCGTTTAGCGCGTTGATTAAATCCGGCAGTTTTGGCTCTGCCCAAAGACTGTCGCCGGCTCCCAGATGACTATCTGCTTGCACCAAATCATAGTCGATGAAGCGGAGGAGCGGGCAGCCCTCAAAGACTGTCTGGCCACTCCACCCGGTGGTGATTACCCTGCACCCTGCCATCAAGCCCTCTGCGACAGGAAGGCCAAAGCCCTCTGCACGGCTCGGCAATACGGCGACATGAGCGGCGGTCATAAGAGCAGACATCTCTATGGCAGACATATCCTCTGAGATCAGATGGACCTGTGATAACCCCGGTTTGGAGGCAATCTGTGCCGCAATGTCGTTGTGTGGATTATCAAAGGTTTTAATGATCAGAGCTACATCTTCGCGATCTCCAAAGGCCTGTGACCAAGCTTTGAGCAGAACATCAGCACCTTTGCGTGGAAAGCAAGAAGAGACATGGATGAACACCCGTTTGGCGTTCTTAATCCGAGGCGGCAAAATGGGAGCCCGCTCAGGAGCTACATTGAGCGGCAAGTGGTCTACGCCATTTCCGACCACATAAGCTGGCACACGCACACCGTTATCGATCATTACCCTTTGCACATGCGCAGAGGTTACAGTCATGAGCCGTAAGTGTGCGTTAAAGTGATCAACGTAATCTACGGGAAGTCCAGTTTCTTCCCATGCGTAGCAATGAAGTCCGCCGACAATCGGTTTTTTACTCGAGCCTTTAGGCAAGTCCTCGACACGAGGAGGGTACATATTGCGGGTGATGACGGTTGCACCATCGCTGGAGCGTCTAAACATAGCGGCAAGATCGGGCTCAGCTTTGAGAAACTCTACACTCGGATCAAAGGCCCCCGGTCCTTCAGCCGAGATTAAGGACACGTCTTGTCCGGCCCGATCTAATGCGCGGGCCAACTCTCGATTAACCAAAGCCAAAGAATAAGAGCTGTCAAAAGGCCCTTCCAACTGCCAACTGAGGGGGCCTTGAGGAAGGGTCATGGAAGACATCAATGGCGCGGAGGTCGGGCGGCGGCTCTTCAGTCGCGCCGGGCGCAGCCTTTTGGGTCCCTTTAGCCAAGCGGCAAAATTGCGCAACTTACGCGATCTTTGCATAAACTTGGTTTTTTTGAGACGGTGCAGAAGGACTATATCTGCTTGCATCGCGCTTGTCTGATTGCGCAGCTGGTGCAACTGATCATCCAATATTCTGATCTGTTCGGCCTGCTGTTTCTGTCTGTCATCATACGTTTGGGCAAGGTCTTCACTCGAGGCACCAATGTTCAAGGAGAGCGGCTGAGCGAGGGCTTGTGTTGCCGCCTCGTTCCCCGGCTTTTGACCTATAACAGCGTAATCGGGAGCGGCCCCATAGAGCACGTCTTTCAAACCTGGGGGCTCAGCCCCCTGTGGCCCATTCAGTCTGAAGCGACTTACCGGTGCAAGCCCATGGTACCCAAAGAGGAATTTTAACACTTCCGGCGGGATTGGGCTTTGATGTGTCGCATCATTGTGGAACGTTAGAGTCGCCACGCCAATCGCTTCTGGATTGGGGGTTTCAATGATCAAAATGCCGCCGGGTGCAAGTGCCCGAACCGACCCTTCCAAAAGAGTAAGCAACATATCCTGAGGGATATGCTCGGCAAGATGGAACGCCGAGATGACGGCTTGGCTATTGTCGGGTAATGTGGACAATGTCTCGAGCGCGTCGGCGCAGATTACTTCTAGACCGAGATCGCGGGCCTCCAGCAACATCCCTTGGTCCAGATCAACACCGCATGCGTCAAACCCCCAGCTTCCTAAAGCTTCCAGCCACTCGCCCCGCCCGCAGCCCATATCAAAGGCCGCTTGCGGCATCTCTGAGAGTTCCCGTAACGGCTGCACAAAGGGCGCATAAAAGCCTAAGCGGGCGATAATTTCTTCACGTGGTCCTCGGAAGGCCGCTTCAAAATCACGATAGAAAAGGTCCCGGTCCATATTTGCCCTCAACTCTGGCTTTATTTTACCCTATCCAGCCGCAGGAGGGCCTTAGGCACTGCTTGCTAAGAGGCAGGCAGTCTGCCAATAGAGCCACCATTCTATCCTAGCCATGGCATTTGCACATATGACAAAAATAGTTGTCGATGTAACTGAGCTGCGTAACTATATTTCTAAACACGCGCAACTGAGCGGCATCCAGCGGGTTATGGTAATGCTGATTGAAGCGTTGGCAGCTCATTACCCTCCCGATGACCTCTGGCTTGGATATTGCGGGAATGATGCGAGCGACTACCGCGTTCTACCTTATCGCGTGTTGGCTCCAGAGGGAGCCGCCGATCTGCAAAAGCTCGCCCATGTGCTTGACGTTGCCCCGACAAATACGCAACGCCCTTCGCTTGAAGGCTACGCGCAAAAACCTGCTAAACGCCTTATCCATACGCTCTTGCGCGACCTTAATGCCAAAGCAGGAAATGCAGATCATTTCCGCAAACGGAACCTGACGATAGAAGAATGGCAAGCGTCAAGCCCGCGGCGGGCCTCCCACACGCCAGCCTTCGAAACCCAAGCTGCTTCAAAGGTATGCGCTCCGGGTGACTGGGTGATCCTCTTGGATGCCGGCTGGCTTGATCCAAGCTGGAATGTTGCGGAAAATTGGCGCGACGACTTGCGTGAAAAAGGCGTTAAAATCGCCTTAATGGTGCACGACCTGATCCAGATGCAGAACCCCGAGTACATCTCGGGGACGGACCCGATGCGGTTTTATAAATGGCTCCTGAGCACCTTGAAGAACACCGATCTATATCTGGCCAACTCTCAGGCGACCGCAAAAGATTTTCGCGCATTTCTAACAAGCCACGAAGCAGAGCGGGAAGTTGCTGTTCTGCCGTTGGCACAAGAGGCCCTGCCCCGGCCGTCCACTTCTGCGGCAGGGACCGACACGCTTATACCCGCCCCCTATGATGTCTTGGCGACCAGCTGGAATCTGGATGAAAACATTCGCGCCTTGCTTAAATGGCCGTTTGTTCTTTGCGTTGGTACAATGGAAGCACGCAAAAACCTTTGGGCCTTAGCGCAGGTCTGGGATCAGTTGCGCGATGATCCAGGTGTCCGCCTGCCTAAGTTGGTGTTCGCAGGCCGCAGGGGGTGGCTAAACGCTGATTTCGATGCGCTGATGCAAGCCACCGGGCGTTTGGGGGGCTGGGTAGAGATCTGCGAGAGTCCCACAGATCTGGAACTGGATTTCCTCTATCGCCACTGCTTGTTCACTGCCACACCCAGTTTCTACGAGGGCTGGGGTTTGCCGATCGGTGAAGGGCTCAGCTACGGCAAAACCGGGGTCGTCTCCCAAACATCATCAATGCCAGAGGTTGGTGGCGACATGGTGGAATATTGCGATCCACATGATCTCTTTTCCATCAAAACGGCCTGCCTCAGACTTATTGCCGATCCGGATCACCGCGCCTCTTTGGAGGCCAAAATTGCTAAGGCATCCATGCGGAGCTGGGATGATGTGGGGCGCGATCTTCTAAAGCTGATTGCTTAACGCAACGATGGCCTCAGTCGAGAGGCCTAGGCGCTTTGCTTCATTGCAAGCGATCTCTAGGAGAAGCCCCGCCCCTGCGGCGGTCAGCGGTCTGGCGGGCAGTTGAGGGATACACTTTATCCTCACTCTCTTATAGAGAGCCCGTACTTGTCAGAAAACGCAACTTTCATGCCCATGATCAGGTTATCCAAAATGTTCCGGAAGAATGGCCGACGCCCCTTATTTACCGATCAGGATAAGAAGAATATTTCGTGGTTCTGGCATGGCTACTTCAAGCAGAAGACGCCCTGGCTTGGCCTCGTAATGGGGATGATCCTGATACAAGGGGTGGCCTATCAGCAATTCATTCGACTGACCGAGGATGGCTTGCGCGTTATCTTTGACAATGGCTCGATTGGAGGCTTGGTCGGTGTCTGCGCCATGGTTATGGGTATCTTTTCGGTAAGAGCGCTGATGTCATACACCGTGCCCCGCTTATCGACTTGGTTGGCAAGTGATGCGGTCTACAAAGTGCGCCGTGATCTAATTGACCACATGATGACCCTCGATTTGGCATATTTTGAGCGCACTAAATCCGGTGAGATCATCTTGCGCTTGGTCAATCAGGCCCAGGACCTTAGTGGCTTTATCGGACAAACCACAGTCAATGCAGCGCGCGATGCCGTCACGGTGGTTATTGTCTCGGGTTATCTGACTTGGAAAAACCCTCTGCTGTTTCTCCTAGTCATCCTTGTCATGCCCACAGTGACCATTCTTGTGCGCCACATTTCACACGGCGTCAAAGAAGTGCAGGCAAGCGCTGAGAATGCCATGGGCGACTACATGTCTGGCATTGAAGAGATGAGCAATGGCATGCGCACGGTTAAGATTTCCAACCAAGAGCCCGTGGAACGGATGCGCCTTAACAAGGCCACGACGGAAATCCGACGCCTAACAATTCGCCTGCAGGCAGTACAAGCTCTGATGAGCCCCTCGGTCGATATTCTAGCGGCCATCATTTACGTTTTGATCATTGGTGTGGGTGGCTACATGGCGCTCAACCCTGGCTTTGATATGGATGGTGCATCCATTATCGCCTTCATGGTCGGCATGGCGCTGATATTCGATCCCGCGCGCCGCATGACCAGTTTCTTTGTGAGCCTGCAGGCAAGCTTGATCATCTTGGACAGCCTGCAAGCGCTTTATCGCGAGCGGCCAACGATCACCAATGCGCCTGATGCGAAAGAAACCTTCGATCCCCGTGCCGACATCGTTTTGGAAGATGTCTCTTTCTCTTACAAAGAAGACCAACCTCTCTTCGAAGGGGTGAACATGACCTTTGAAGGTGGCAAGATCACTGCAATCGTTGGGGCCACAGGATCGGGGAAAACGACTGTACTGAGCCTGATTGCACGTCTTTATGACGTCAGCAAAGGTGCGGTTAAGATCGGAGAGGATTGCGTCGATCAACTGCGCATTGATAAGCTGCGGCAGTCGTTCTCTGTGGTGGCTCAAGACATCGTTATTTTCAACAACTCGATCTACGAAAATATTCGCTATGTGCGACCAGAAGCAACCGAAGAAGAGATTTGGCGCGCCGCTGAACTGGTGGGTATCGACACATTGATGCGAAGCCGAGGGGATGCCCCCTTGGGGCCGAAAGGCTCACAGCTATCAGGGGGGCAAAAACAACGTATTGCTCTCGCGCGCGCCTTCCTGCGCTCCGCGCCCATTTTGCTGCTCGATGAAGCCACCTCGGCCCTTGATCAGCGCACAGAAGAAAAAGTCCGCGGCGCTATCGATACATTGGCAGTGGATAAGACCACCATCATCGTCGCGCATAGGCTGTCCACCGTTACTCATGCCGATGTGATCTATGTGCTGGATGAAGGGACCGTCGTAGAAAAGGGCTCTCATAGCGAACTGATGGCGCTTGATGGGCTCTACGCCGCTATGTTTACCGCTCAGCGCAATAGCTATGGTTGACGTCGTTTTCTTGGGTAAAGGCATTTAGCTATAGCGCGCAAAACCCTCCAGAAGCTCCGAGCCCGAAAACCATATGCGAGAGTTAGCAGCTAAATCACAAAGGCGAACAACGGTGGCCCCGACTTACTTCTTCGACGTATCTGACATCCTAAGTTATGTACGCACGGAATCTTCAATTTCGGGGATCCAACGGGTGTCCCTCGCTTTGATTAAGCGCATCGCGGAGCAAGCTGGCCCCGAGAACATCATGATCTCATTTTGGACGCCTGATAACCATTACATCGCACTGCCAGCTTCCCACCTTACAGATATGCCCGATTTTGATACTGATCGGCTTAGTCATATGTTCTTTGGGTCTAAAGCGCGCCTTATGGAGCAAACAGCCCCGACGCTTGGGCGGTATCGCTTGAGACCATTAAAGTACTGGGTTTACTCACTTGTTCGACATTTCAAAGCCGCGATTGGCGACGAAGCACATTTCTCTAAAAAGGGAAGCTCCATTGCGGAATGGAAGAGCTATCATGCAGGCAGACGCAATCATACGGTAACTCCGCTCCCACCACAGCCGAAGGGGCAACTGGTGGACGATTTGGCACGGCCTGGCGACCAAGTTGTTGTCTTGGGTGCTGTGTTCGGCTTAAGCAAGCTGGCAAAAGAGCTAGAGCGCCTGAAGAATGATAAGCAGGTTGATGTCACCATCTTTGTACACGATCTCATCCCTATTCTCGCTCAGGAATACATGCATGGGGGCTTCTCCCACAAATTTGACAGCTGGCTGAAAAGTTCCACCAATTATTGCACAAACTACGTGGCCAACTCTTGCCATACCCGCGGCGACCTCCAAAGTTATCTCGAAGAGCAAGGCACACCGAAGCCGGTGAAAGTGGTGCCGTTGGCTCAGCAGTTCCATCGACCCGAGAAGGCCGAAGGAGGTGCCCTCAGCGATCAGGCCCGCCAAATACTCGATCACCCATTTGTATTGGTTGTTGGCACCTTAGAGGACCGTAAAAACCTACTGCGGCTGGCCATAGCTTGGCAACATCTGTGCGCAGATGAAACCATCACCACACCAAGGCTGATCTTTGCAGGAAAACAGAACTGGCAGAGCCCAGACTTCACCGACTTCATAAGGCGAACGAAAAGCCTTGATGGCATGATCGAGATTGTTAACCGGCCATCTGATATAGAACTCGCAGCCCTTTATAATGGCTGCCTTTTCACCGCTATGGTCAGCCTCTATGAGGGGTGGGGACTCCCTATCGGGGAGAGCCTCTCTATGGGAAAAACTGCGGTCGTGGCAAAGTCTACCTCGATGCCAGAAGTGGGCGGAGACCTGGTAGAGTATTGCGACCCTCTGAATGTGGAGAGCATTGCGACAGCCTGTAAGGCACTGATTGTCGATGCGACACGTCGCAAAGCTCTCGAGCAGCATATCGCGCGGGCAAAGCTTCGGACATGGGATGATGTCGCTGAAGAATTCATGCAGGCACTCCGGTGACCTAACCTCGAAAGGATATGCCATGCCTTCAGCTGAACGAATGACCATCACGCTGCCATCCGACATGGCCGAGACGCTGCGCCAAACCGTGGCCGGTGGCGAGTATGCTTCAACCAGTGAGATTGTCCGTGAGGCGCTACGCGACTGGACCCGCAGCCGTGATGCCGAGCTGCGCGATCTTGAGGCTCTGCGGAGTGCCATCAAGGCCGGGCTGGACAGCGGGCTAGGTATTCCAGCCGGTCAGGTATTTGCCGAGCTGCGCGCGCGTTACACCGACAAGTCCTGATCGTGGCAAAGCTAGTTGTCTTGCCCGCCGCGCAGACAGGCCGCATCGACATTGGAACCTCTCACGCGCGCCGTAAAATCGCCCAAAACTGTGGTAAGTTTTCCTGAGTAAAAGCACAGAAAGAGGTTGGCAATGCGAATGCAGAAAATATCGGGATCAGCCTTTGCGGCATTTTTGCTTACTCTGCCGAGCTTTGGTTTCGCGCAGGCCATTTTGACGATCACAACTCCAGAGCAATCAGCATCCTTCACCTTGGAAGAGCTGCTAGAGATGCCTCAGACGACCGTGGTCACAAAAAACGACTACGTCGATCACCCCGCAGCGTTTCAAGGGCCGCTTCTCCGCGCCATTTTGGAAACCTTTGAAATCGACCGCCATGCTGATCTGAACATGATCGCACTTAACGATTTCAACTCGACTGTGCCAGCTGCAGATGCCTTTGACTACGATGTCATACTGGCGGTGCTACGCGATGGCGAAGGTATGACGGTGCGCAACAAGGGACCAATTTGGGTCATTTACCCAATGGACGAACACCCTGAACTTCGGGACGATGCTTACAATAATCGGTTAGTTTGGCAGCTTAAAGAAATCTCTGTCGAGTGAAGAAAAAAAACAGAATCATCCGAACGGCACTCCTCGTATTGTTCGTAGGGGCCGTATTCTTCGGGATAGGCGTGATCTTTAAGCTTAGCGAGCGGGTCGAGAATATCCAAACAGCAGAACAAAGCGATCCTCTATGGATCGGTTCGCAATTGCAGTTTGAGATGCTTCGGCTTGAGAAGGAACTCAGCGAAGTGGCGCTCGGTTCCAAACCTGCGGCCGACATCGCGTTGCGCTTTGACATCGCTTGGAGCCGGATCACCATCCTTCAAGAGGGCAAGCTGGCAGAGCTTATTACAGCCTTCAACATCGACCAAAGTGTCCTTTCCGCCCTGCAAGACAGATTTGAAGTTCTGGAGCCTCAGATCACAGAGTTTGCCACTCAAGATATGAGTGAGGTGAAGCGCAGACAAATGGTGGAGGACATTTTGAACGCACTCGATGGCTTCGACAGCTCCCTCAGGGATTTTCTGCTTTCGCTCGCACAGGCAAAAACCAGTTCACTAACAGAATTCAGAACGGGTCTGCTTTCCCTGTCGCAGGCCATTGCGTATCTTGGCGCAACGATCCTAGTGCTCTTCTTCATTTTCATAATGTTGCTTCTGATTGACCTCCGACTCGCCGGGAAAAGGGAAAGAGAGATGCGCGCTCTCGCGGAAGAAGCAACTTCCGCGTCGCGCCTAAAAATGAACTTCATGAGCGTTGTTAGCCATGAGCTACGCACCCCGCTTACGTCGCTGCTTGGTGGGCTGGCGCTATTGAAAGCCAAGGTTGGCGCCACACTGGAAGACAAAACCGCTCTTAAACTTTTAGATGTTGCCAGTCGCAATGGAGACCGACTTCTCACCCTTGTTAATGACATTTTAGATGCCCAAGCTCTGAGCGAAGGGAAAGTCTCAGTCAAACAAGAGCCCACCGACCTTACTGAAGTGGTCGAGGCTGCCGCGGAAAGTTGCCGAACCTATGCCGAGACCCTCGGGGTCAGCTACGAAGTGTCTACGGCACCAGGAAAAACCTTGGCTCTTACCGACAGTGCGCGTGTCTCTCAGGTCTTGAGCAACTTCCTCTCCAATGCCGCAAAATTTACATCTTCAGGGGATGTGGTCACCGTCCGCCTGCAGCGGATTGGGCACAAAGCCCGGATTGAAGTGGCTGACCATGGGATTGGCATACCTATAGAGAGACAGAATGATATCTTCAGCGCCTTCCACCAGATCAATCCCGGTACAACGGGCGCAAACAAGAGCAGTGGTCTTGGATTGAACATCACAAAGCAACTAATGGACCTGCTTGGTGGAAATGTCGGCTTCAGCTCTGTGGAGGGAGAGGGGTCAGTGTTTTGGATGGAGCTTGAGCTCTTATCCGAACCATGAAGTGGGTTTAATGGCTCGGCCAGTCTCGGCGCGATAGTATGGCGATCTCATCTCAGAAATCCACCTGCCCCGCTCTCCATCGTTTCGCCTTAGCCTTAGTCGATAGGATTGTTAGAAAAGCTCTATCTCTCGTGCGATAAGTGCCGCCTGCGTGCGGTTCGCAGCCCCAATTTTGCGATAGAGCGTCTTCATGTGCAGCTTAACCGTCGGCTCGGTAATATGAAGGTCTCGCCCGATTTCTTTATTAGTCTTACCTTCAGTCAGGCCTTTCAGCATCTGCAGTTCACGGGGCGAGAGTTTTTCGATCAACGGGTGAACGGGGGTATCTTCTAATGCGTTTATGAAGTCGAACGGGGCATATTGTTCGCCCATCGCCATGAACTTGACAGCATTAATCATGGATTTTGCAGGCAAGGTTTTGGGGATGTACCCTGCGGCCCCAGCTTCCAAAGCTTCTTCCACGATTTCTCGGGTCGCTTCACCAGAAAGCAGGGCTACTCGTTGCCCTCCCTCAAGCGATAGTGCATGCTTTAAGCCTTCCAAACCGTTCATGCCCGGCATATTCAAATCCAGCAAAATCAAATCATAGGGCAAGTCATTTACAATCATTTTGCAGGCGGATGGCAGGTCTGAGGCGACGGTTACCTCAATATCGCTCTGCGTTTGGAAGAACATTATAAGTGTGTCCATCAGCAAGTTGTGGTCATCCGCAATTAAAATACGCATTTGGCTCTCCTATGCTCAATCTCTAAACTGGTATTGCAGGGCATGCACGGTGAAATTCGGCTTTTGTTGTGCGTAGAAGGGGTCGGCAGGGCTGCCCCACTCGGATAGAAATCGGTACTATCGGTGCGCCCGAAATTCTCAGCCATGTTTGTCTTTGCGACTTGGCGCCCCAACGCACCGCGATTGAATTGAAGGGAGCGCATTTTCCTATAAACCGTTAAATTACATTACATTATAACGCAAAGTTAAAGTGGCTTTGAGCGCAAAGAGACTGAGTGCCTAGGATAAAATACACCTGGCGCGCTTAAGTAGCTTACCAAAGGCGGCCCGCAACTGTTAGGGATATATGGACTACTGGAAACCAGAGAGTTACGAATTATGAGTGAAGAGGAACGGATAGAGCTCTTGGAAAAAGCGCTGATAAAATACGTCGAGTTATACGGCCTTATCGACGAGGCACGCGAGTATTATATAAAAAATTGGGAGGCCAAAGCCGCGCCGCCTGAGCGAAAACACTAAGCAATACCGCAGAAGTTTTTAGAGGCTGGTATTAGAAAAAGTACTTAACGCCCAGCTCAAAGAAGTCATCCCCATCCAGAGACGTCAATGGATCTTCTGGGTCATCGGCATCGACAAAGGTCGAAGAGAGCTCCATGCGGGCGCTATCGGACAAACGGAACGACAGGTTTACGTTTAGGACGTTGCTATCTGTATGGACATCATAGAGCCCGCTCATAGCAATCGTTGTATCCCTGAAGTCATTAAAATCATACCGTATTGTAGCGAACAAATCGTTGTCTAAGAACGTCTGGGGTTGCCGGCTGGACCGCCCATCGTAGATATACTCGGCGGCCGCGCGTAGGTCGCCTCCTGTCCGAAATGCATCTCCAAAGCTGTATTCTGCGCCGACCACTCCGGAAAAGTAATCCTCCCGATCGGTGAATTTCTGCGCGCCTTCAAACTTCAGCTGCCAGTCACCAGTAGTATAAGCCAGCTCAAGCCCGACTTGGTGAATGTTTTGATAATAAGCAATTGAACCGACACTATCACCGGAAGCTAAAAAACCTTGCGTAGCAGGATTGGCCGCGTCAAAGACCTGCTGCGCCAAAGGGTCGTCACTCCCCTGCC
Organism: Sulfitobacter sp. DSM 110093; assembly: GCF_022788715.1. NCBI lineage: Bacteria > Pseudomonadati > Pseudomonadota > Alphaproteobacteria > Rhodobacterales > Roseobacteraceae > Sulfitobacter > Sulfitobacter sp. DSM 110093. The sequence goes on along the minus strand of NZ_CP085168.1, from coordinate 208,332 downwards.
CTAAATTTTCATATGCGCCGCGAATATCTGCATTGATCGCCGTGCAGGTTGCTTCAGAAACAGTGGAGGAGCGAAATGAGCAGCCAGGTAAATAGACTGGTTGCCGGTCCGTACCTGAGAAAAACGAAAGACCATAGTCCAATGACCCTTCCGCAAAACTGAACGTATGGGTGTGACGCAGGGCGATATCTAGGTCATCTTTGTCTTCAAACATGGTGCGATTATCGTCAGGAACCGCGTTAAAGCGCAGCCGCTCAGAGGCGGTCGCATAGTCCTGCTCTCGAAAGCCCGCGAGTGCGAAGAAGCTAAATGACCCATAGGTTTGCGTGTCAAAAGATAAGACGGCCATCGGTTGGCCTAACCGCTGCTCTTCGTCTGTCTCGAAAAACGAGCCGTACTGATTGATAATGTTGACCGGGTTTGCTGCTTCAGTCACGCCCCAGTGTACGACATCGCTGCCAATCAGGTACCGAAGCCTGCCCGCGCGCCCTTCGACATAGGCTTTAGTTACATCAAATGACTGGGTGCCAAGGCGCAGATCGTTACTGCCGTTCAGCTCGGTCACCCATCGCCCGAAAGAGAGATCTCCGGACGCAGCAAGCCGGAGGCTGGCAATTGTGTGAGTCCCCTGCGTACTTTGTTCGGGCAATTTTCCGTCATGCAGGAAGCTACGAGCGATCAGGCCCGCCTCCCCTTCAAACGTAATGTTTTGCGCAGTTGCAGAGCTAGCCAGCGCAACGCCAAGGCCGCAGATCCCAACTTTCCAGGGTTTAAGTATTCTGCGCATCGAAGTGCCCATCCAAGAATGCCCGGTCTCACACTTGATGAACGGTTCTATTCAATTTGAAAACAAATTGGAGGGTGCCTAGGTCGCAATTATTGAGCTTGTGTGTTTAGGAACACGCAAAAGCGATGCTTATTGGCTTGTTGGGGCCGACCTGAAGGGGGGCATGTTGTATATCCGCCCTTGGCACAAGAGGTATCTCCAGGCCTTATTTGGGCGCGTCACTGGGTGCTGACATGTATCCGGCCTCGTTTGCAGCCTCATACATGCCGCGGGCCAGATGTTGTTCGAAGACCGTGACCAGATCAAAACCGCGGGCTTGAAGGCACTCTGTTGCACACTGTTTCTCCCGACCTTCGCGCAGACATGCTCGAGGGCGGCTACGGTCACCCGCTGTAGTGGCCGGTTTGATGCCACCGCCAAGCGTCGGAAATCATCTGTTCCAGCGTTGAGCGCTTGGGCTGCCAACCCAGTTCCTCGACCGCGCGGAAAGAGCCTGACACCAGCTTGGTGCAATCGCCCGGGCGGCGCGCGCCAATGTGATGGGGGACCGTTTGATTGGTTACTGCACGACTGTGATCTAGGACCTCGCGCACCGAAAAACCGCTGCCGGTACCAAGATTGAACACCCGGCTGCCTTTGTCGGATTGGAGCCATTTCAGGCCCAAGACATGTGCGTCAACCAGATCGCAGACATGCACATAGTCACGAATGCAGGTGCCGTCGGGCGTGGCATAGTCATCACCATAGATCGTCAGCGCCGAACGTTTTCCGGCGATAGCATCGAGCATCAGTGGGATTAAATGTGTCTCTGGCTGGTGGAACTCGCCCACTTCGCTTTCTGGGTCGGCCCCGGCCACGTTGAAATAGCGGAAGATCACATGCTGCAGCTCATGCGCAGCTTCAAAATCACGTAGGATATCTTCAATCGCACGTTTCGATGCGCCATAGGCGTTGATCGGGTATTGGGCACTGTTTTCGTCTAAGATGACATTGTCTTGATCGCCATAGGTCGCACAAGTGGAGGAAAAAACAAACTGCTTACAGCCCGCCGCTACGGCTGCTTCAATCAACGTCAGTGATCCGCCGACGTTATTGCGCCAGTAGAGGCCGGGCTGGCTCATGCTCTCGCCCACTTGGCTAAGTGCTGCAAAATGCATCACCGCAATCGGCTGATGTTTGGCGAACACCTCATCCAGTCGCACTCGGTCCAGTAGATCACCTTGCTCAAACGGGCCGAATTTCACCGCGTCGCGCCACCCGGTTACGAGATTATCAAAAGTAACAGGTGTGAAGCCCGCAGCTTTCAATGCCTTACACGCATGCGAGCCAATATATCCGGCGCCGCCGGTTACGAGCACTTTATTCATATTAGCCTTCCACTGCGCTGCTGCGTCGCCGTATCTACTCGCGTGATGCTTTGCAAACAAACCTTTGAGCGCTGCCCGGGACATATCACCCAGGAGGCAGAAGCATTTAAAAAAGCCGTTTCACTGCGCGCGGGTCATAGCCTCCCGGGTCAGTTGATTGGGTTGAAGCCCTATATTGAACCGGTAGTTCTTCCAGTTCAACGTTGTACTCTTCCCAGTCAGGTGGTTGACCATCGTCATTTGTGACGGGCGCCAAAAACGGCCTTTGTATTTCTTATAATTTTTCATGGTGAGCGTTTTATTCAGCTGCCCTTGGCGATTGTAGTACTGAATCAGCTGATATCGCAGAGCATTTGTATCTATCCATACTGCTTGCTGAGAGTATCCTGATTTGTAGACGGGGGTCCGTTGCAAGAGATGGCAGGTGCCCGCGCCATTGGGGCAGGCTTCATCCCTTAGCCACACATGCCGGTAGCTGGATGCATCTTGCTCGACCATATCTTCATAGGAAAACTCACTGCCGACGAATGAGCCCGAACGTCCGCTCCCAGATATTTTCTTCACCCGGCTTGCGGCAGGGAGGTACAGCCATTGGCTGTCTTGTTTGGTGTCGAATGAGTGGGTAAGCAAAGCTGTTCCCCGGATATCACCCGGCCAATCAAACACCATCATGTAGCGTGTGGCACGACCGCCGTTTAGCTCTAAGTTCTTTGCTGCAAAGCGGCGTTTACTGGTGGCGCCCCCTGCCGTGCGCAAGGTCATATCCCCTTGCACAGCAAAGTCACCATAGCCGTTTCCGGCAGCTTCTGCACGCTGTGCAATCTGTTGTCCTTTTTGCGCGTCTTGTGCAAATCCCGAAGCAGCGCTCGAGCAGATAATCACAAGCGGTATAAGCAATTTCTTGAATATCATAGCTTTGTCCTTTCGAGAACGGCAGGTAACAAGATTAGGTCTGTGAAGAGCGCCAGCACAATAACAATGGTCGTTAAGCCTCCAAGGTGCTGGTTGATCAAAAAACCGCTCTGGGTCATGATAAAGAACCCGCTACTGATTGCGACAGACGTGACCATGAGAGCCGTACCTACGGTCCGAAACGTCAGACGTAAGGCGGCTTCGCGGTCCAAACCACGGCGACGATGACGGTTGTAATGTATCATGATGTGCACCGTATCATCCACAACAATGCCAAAGGTCATGGTTGTCACCACAGTAGACCCCAGATTGACATCGCCGATCAGCCACCCCCACAGGCCGAAAGCGAGAATGGCAGGCACAACATTTGGCACAAGACTGATCAGCCCCAAGCGTAGATTTCGCAATGACAACGTCATCAAGGCCGAGACCAACACCAGTACTGTTAGCATACCATAGATCATTGCCTGATTGTTGCGCTGTGTGAGCTTGGAGAACGCGACCCCGACCCCTACGGCATCAGTCGCGATTTGGGGCTCATTCTCGCGCAACCAAGCCTCAGAACGCTGCGCAAATTGAGCAATATCTTGACCATCCGCCCCGCGTAGGACCACCGTCAGACGGGTTTTACTCCGGTCAATATTCATCATCTGGTTCATGTCTTGCCCAACGGGCAGCGACAATTCGTATAGCATCATAGCTTGGGCATTGCCCTGCTGTGTCGGAGCTAATTGATAGCTGTCTTGCGCCCCCCCATCCAAGGTTTGGTTAAGTCGTTTCAAGACGTCTGTTACCGTGCCTACAAAAAGGACTTTATCTTGCGTGCGCACCCAGTTTGTAAAATTGTCGACACGGCTCAAAAACTCTGGAGAGAAAACACTGTGACCTTCCGGCGCTTGAAAGGAAAAATGCACGCTCTCCATACCAGTTAGATGCTCCTCAATGGCATCATTATCCGTACGGAAGCTAAAACTCTCATCGAAGTATCGAAGCGCGCTATCGTTGAACCGGATCTGGGAGAGGCCGAGTAAAGCAAGCACCGTCGCGAGGCCAAATAGGCTCACCAATCCACGCTTGTGCAGGGCAAAAGACGCAAGCTTTTCCAATTGATGCCCAGGAATATGTACTGGTTTGAAACACAAAGCCGGGGCCCGCCGCAAAATCAACGGTAAGAACATTCCTGTGAGCAGCCAGCCAACAACAATGCCAAAGGCCACGATAGTTCCCATTTGGGCCAGGGGAGGCGATTCAGAGAAGTTCAAACATAAGAACCCGATGGCGGTCGTAATATTGGTGACTGACACTGCGGTGAGGTTTTCTTCCACCGCCTCATAAGTCGCTCGCAAGCGATCTTGATTTTGTGCCATGCGGCGCGCCCATCCCAAGACCACATGCACACAAGACGCCGTAATCAACACCATGACGGCCAATGGGCTGGTTGCCGTAGCAGGGATAAGCGCGATGCCCATCCAACCAGCAAAGCCTAAGGTCGCGAGCGTGCCGCCTAAGGTCACAAGGGTTGTTGCCAGCCATCCGCTGATCGTGCCTAATCCCAGCAACATCAAAAGCGTCACCACCGCAAAGGACAGGGGCACCAGTTGGCGCATATCCCGTTGCGCCGCCTCATTGATGGAGACACCCCCAATGACCCCGCCACTGACATGTATATTCAAGTCAGGGGCGCGTGCCTGCCAGTCGGCTTTTAGCGCGCGCGCACGTTCTGCCATGTCCAATCGGTCGATTGACGCATTCTCAGAGGGGACAAGGTCAATAAAGATGCCAAAAGCATTGCAATCAGGCGCGACCAAGCGATGCACCAACTCAGTCGACGTCAATGCGATGTCTTTGACTCGTTGCGCATCTTCCGGGCCCAAATCGGTATCTTCGGAGAGCAATGGCTCGATGATGATATCATCGCCATCTGCATAGCTGTGGTTAAAATTGGCTACAGAATCCACCCGCAACACATCAGGTAGCAACCAAGCTTCTTCGGTGAAGGCTCTCAGCCGCGTCAAACCTTGCGGTGTGCATATATCTTCCTCGCCCACGACGGCGAAAATCAGCGTGTCAGATTTTGAATAGGTATCCTCGAGTTGGAGAACAGCGTTTATATCTGGGTTGCTTGCACCAAAAAAATCACGGTTATCACTGGAAAAGCTTAAGCGTAGCAGGCCGAGGCTGGCGATCAGTAAGATCACAGCTCCCAGCATGAAAAACATCACATCATGGGTGACGATATAATGTGCGATCCGACGCGTGCTTAAGCGACCCTCATGCGCCTTGTGCTTAACACGCATGAGTGCCGGCCGTCTTCATAGCTGCAGAGGGCATTTTTATAGGTATTTTCATGCTTGCTAGCTTGCAACCACGGCATCTACCGGCGCACGGTTCGGAGAAACCAGCATGCCTTCCAGTTGTGCTTCAAACGCAGCGATAATAGCTTGCTGCTCTACCTCTGTGACCACCGCGCTATCAAAGGTAAATTGATAGGATGTCCCCTTTTCGTTGGCCGCCACATCTAGCCGTACATCGTTGTATGTGGCGCCGTCGCGTGAAGGTGGCAATTGGTTTTGCAAGGCGAAGCCGATCTGGTTCAGACGTGCTCCTGAGGCCTGAAGTCGCCCGTCGAATTCCTCTGCTGCGTTGAATACATCAAAAGCGATGTGATCATTGCTCGCAGACAGAATGCGCTTGAAGTCTGCGGCCTCCCACTCATTGCGTTCATTGACTGGAACGATGATCGGCAAAGTGGCCGTAAAGGGGCCAAAACCTTCGGCCATGCCCGACGGACGAGCTGATACATCTCTTGCGATCACAACGGCTTGCGCCCCGTTTTTGGCCTTTTGCAGAGCACCTGCGTAGGCCAGCAACATATCCGCCTCCGACAAGGTGTTCTTTAGATGACCGTCCTTTACCTGTGCAGCTCCATGATCTCGACCCATGGCTTCAGGCCCCAAAGCACGCCCGCGGTTACTAAAGGCCACTGGGCCCGGTACTTTGCGTAAAACATGGCTCCAAAAGGATCGATCACGAAGCCCTTGGGGCGTGTCTGCATGATAAGCAAGCGTGCTAAGATGGGCTGAGGCATCAAACTTGCCAGGAATTACCGCAGTGGGCGCGGCACAAAGCTCAGCCCAAAGTGCGTCTTTTAGAAACTCTAATGCCTGCGCGTCGCCCAAAGCGGCATGCATCGCAATCTGTACCTGCAGTCCGGATTCTTTGGCGATCTGGCCAAACCGCAGCAATTCGCCTCGCGCCACATCCAGAAGTTCTTCAGGTTTCAAATGTCCGCTGGTCAGCTGAGGGGCTTCGCCCAGAGCAAAGTTAGGTTTAGAGCCCCGCGGGATATCGCATGTCAAACCCATCAAAGGGAATTGCATGAATGTAGCATAAATTGCTTTTTGCAGATCCCCGCTTTCTACGCCTTCAGGTGCATCAAACACCAAGCGATGTTCAAACGCACGGCGTGTTGACGCTGAGCTGAACCGCGCCAGCGTTGTAGCAATCATACCGGCTTGCCCATCTGTAAATGCACGTTTTTGGTAAATGGCTGCAGATGCCCCCTGCCCTTCATCCTTTCCATCTTCTGTATTGTCTGCGAGGCGCGCTTGATGGGCTTCAAACTCATGCGCCAACACCTTTGAGAGCTCTCCCACCGTGGGGGCTTTGAGGAAATGCGACGCCATGATGGAGACGCCGAGTTCTGTCTCCAACCGCATTTTGAGCTCAAATGAGGAGAGTGAGTCCAACCCCGCTTCGCTCATGGGCATATCCAGATCGTCCGGGCTCAGGCTAACCTTAAGCAGATCGGACAAGGTGGCTGTCACGAAACCTGCGATCTCAGCGACAAGCGCATCGCCCGTGAGCGAAGACAAGCGTTTGGCCAGATCACTATCATCCCGCCCTCTGCCACTGATCATACTGGCAAACCGCGGTGCACGTGAGAGCGCTATATTGGTTCGACCCGCTTTCTCCCAGTCTCCACGCCCATAGCAAATCCGCCCCAGCCCGGTTCGCAAAAGAGTGCCAAGCGCAACCTCGGCCTCTGCCGTGTAAAGCCCAGCCATTCCCGAGGTCTCAAGATAACTTGCCAACTGCTCGTCGCGCGCCACAAAGCCCGTATCTGCAATAGCCCCCCAGTCTATCGTACCGCCCTGGTTACCACGCGCCGATCGATAGTCCGCCAAAGCGGACAGAAAGCCATTCGCCGCGACATAGTTGCTTTGCCCCATGGCCCCAAAAGTTTGGGATATGGAAGAGAAGCTTATTAGGAAATCAAGAGGCTCATCGAGGGCTTGCTCTGCTTGATGCAAAGCCCAAGCGCCAATGACTTTAGGCCCTAGAACCGCCTCCAGAACTTCTGGCGTCATCATGGTGATCAGAGTGTCCTTGATCACCGCAGCACCGTGTAAGATGCCCGCAAGGGGCTTGTCTTGATCGCCAGCAGCCGTCAGTACGGCATCATGAACGGCGATGGCATCTGTCGTATCTAGCACTTGCTCGCGCACGTCTGTGCCACGCGCGCGCATTGCTTCAAGAAGCGGTTTGTCTTCTTCTGCCAGCCGCCCTGACCGAGATGCAAGTAATAGCCGACCCGCTCCCTGGCGGCTCATCCAGTCAGCCATCGCCAAGGTGAAACCCCGTGTCCCGCCGGTGATCAGATAGCTAGCATTTTTTCGAAAGGTGATTGGTTTGTCGCGGTCTTCGCGGACGACAAACGTCTCTTCATCAAAGGTCACCACCACTTTGCCCACATGCTGCGCCTGAGACATATAGCGAAAGGCGGTACGCACCTTTGAAAGGGGGAAGTTAGTTGTGGGCAGTGGCAGCAAGCGGCCCTCGCGAATATCGCTCATGACGGCATGCATCTGACTTGCTAGAAGCTCGGGACGCTCCGTACCCATGGCGGCGAGATCGATGATATTGAAGGACTGATTGCGGCGCATGGCCTTCATACCCACCGCATGATCCGCATAGACGTCACGTTTGCCGATTTCTAAAAACCGACCGTAAGGGGCGAGGATGTCTAGCCCTTTATCAATATTGCTTCCCGGTAGAGAGTTCAGGATCAGATCCACCCCTGTGCCTTGGGTAAGCGCCATGATTTCATCTGCGTAATCGAGGCTGCGCGAGTTCATCACATGCGCGACACCTCGCTCGCGTAGCAAGGCACGTTTGTCGTCATTGCCTGCGGTTGCGAACACTTCTGCCCCTGCGGCTTGAGCAATCTGAAGCGCGGCCAACCCGACGCCACCTGTAGCCACATGGATCAGAACCTTGTCACCTTCAGACAACCGCCCCACCTCTTTGAGGGCATAATGGGCCGTCGCGAAAGCTGAAGGGATTGTGACTGCAGCATCATAATCCAAAGCATCATGCATCGGGATCAACCCCTCCGCGCTGATCGCAAGAAAACGCTGCAAGCAATTGCGCCCCATACCCATAACCCTGTCTCCCAGGGCAAAAGCTGTGACCTTCTCGCCTACTTCGACAATATCTCCAGAAAACTCTAACCCCAGGTTTTGCCAAGCAGGCTCTGCTTCCGCATCTTCTGGCAACAAGGCCGTCACTGCCATGATGTCTCTGAAATTTAACCCAACTGCCCGCACCTTAATGCGGACCTCATCCGCCCCCAGAGGGTGGCGAGGGCATTCAAAAAGATCTAGCCGGTCAATGACCCCAGGCTGGGGCATGGTGACTTTAAAATTGTGCGCATCTTCTGCTCCGATGGTCAGCTGACGCTGCGGGAGGTCATCGCGTGCTCGCACTTTTAGCCGCGCAGCATAAATCGCGTCTCCGTGCAGTGCGATCTCGGTCTCTTCCATCGGGCACAAAATGGCTGACGCCAGCCGCGCTTCCATGTCGCTGTGCCCCTTGGATACATCGATATGGCGGAAGTTAAGTTCGGGTAGCTCTGTTGAAAGGGTGCGCATTGTGGCCATCACGGAAGCACCCGCCACACTGGAGGGTGTCAAACAGCTTTCAGCAGTCGGGCGCACGTTTGTGGTCGCAATAATGATACGCGGTAAGGCGTGAAGCCCCCGTATGTCATGCAGCGCAACCCCCATCTCAAGAAGCGTTTGTACCGGTCCGCGCACAGCATCATAGATCTCAGCCGGTGTGCAATCCTCGGCTAAATCCGGTGCAGACAGCGGCCAAGCAAAAACAACGCCCTCAATAGCAAGAGTTGCATCATCTTTGCTGGCAGCAGGCATGAGGAGATCGGCCAAAGCATCCGTGATATCCTCGCCAAGCGTATCATGACCCAAGCGGGTAACATCTGCGCCTTGCTTTTGCAGCGCCTCGATAAGACCTACGGTTTGCGCTGTTTGCTCCCCCAAGACGAGCCAGCGCCCAGGCGTCTCTTTCAAACTCAGATCCAGATCGACCAAATCGAGTTCCTCGACAATAAAGTCAGGCGGCGTTTGCACGTCTTCCTGGACCGCGGAGGCCTGGGGCATCTCTTTGGCTCTCAAGCCCGAAACGCTCAACAAAATAGTGCCATCGGCCCCAGCAATATCTATTTTACCGCGCCCTTGCTCAAAGGAGATGCCCTCCCCAATGGATATGTTCGCGGTGACATCCGCAGGCAGACGACCATAGCACCGTACCCGTGCAATTCCGGTAGGTAGCAGCGCGAGCTGATGCTCGGCCGCCACGTCGCTATCGACCCAAAGCTGCCCCGATAGGGTCTGCATACATCCATCTAAAAGCGCCGGATGGGCCACATATTTATCTAAAGTCGCCCGGCAACTTTCATGCGCGGCAATCACGCCAACGCCGCGATCGCTGTCTACCACAAGGTTTTGAATCGTAGCAAAGGCGGGACCGTATGTGACAGCAGCAGCATTCTCTAACCCTTCGTAGAACGCAGAAATGTCCGGGGTGCGCAGTTTTGCATCCTCTTGATGCAGCTTCTGCAGTTTCCCAGGTGGGGCCACATCCACTGGGCGCAACACCGCGCTGGCGCGCAACACCCATTCTTCGCTGCTGTTTCGCAACCGGCTGCTTACTTCGATCCGACCGCGGTCGGATACAAAGACCGTTTGCAGCTGTACCGTCCCCTGAGGAGGTAAAAATAGCGCCTTATGAAAGCCAACGTTTTCCAGCTCGAGCACTTTGTCGGGAAACAAAACCTGCCCTGCAGCCAGCATAACATCCACATACCCGGCGGCTGGAAACAATGCCTCTCCCACATAGCGGTGATCTTTAAGAAAAGAGGGGGAGGATATGTTGATGTCTTGAACCCAAACATCTGCTGGTCCCCGGGTACGTAGCCCCAGAAGAGGATGATCGGCGCAGGTGAAGAGTTGGTAGCTTGAATCCTCGGAATCCGCCCAATACCGGTCAGTATCCCAAGCATAGCTTGGAAGCGAAATGCTGCTATCGCCTGGACCATAAAGGGCCCGCCAGTCGAGCTCGACACCATGTACAAAAAGCTCAGCTGCCGAGGCTGCAAAATAATCCAGATCAGGAAACTTATGGCTCATGGATGAAACCACATCGATAGCCGCCCCACAGGCCAGGGCAGTGCTCGCGGTCAAAGGTTTGAGTGTTGTGTGGGGTCCTATTTCGAGAAAGGTCGTAGCGCCCATCTCAATTGCGGCCTCAATCGCATCCATGTAGCGCACGGATTGACGCAGGTTTTGCCAGCAATAATCCAAATCTAGGCGGGTTTCTAATTTGCCTGTCACAGTGGACAAAAAGTCAATTTTAGGCTGAGACCAGCTGATCTCTCCGACTTCGTGTCGCAACCAGTCCTCTGCTTCTTCCAGCTGGTAGGAGTGCCAAGCGCCATCAATTTTCAACAAACGGATGAAGGTGTCAGGATAAGTGGCCTCGAAGTGAGCGACAAAATCCTCAACCGCAGCCTTTTGACCACTTATGGTCGTAGCCCCCGGCCCATTGCGTCCTGCAATATCAATCAGGCCGTTGTCAGGCAGCATCGCCTCGACATCCTCTGGCGGCAGCCCCACTGCAGCCATCGCGCCCATGCTTGTTATATGATCCAAAATTGTACTGCGCTTGGACAAGTAACGGACCGCATCCTCGAGTGACGTGGCCCCACACTCAATGGTGGCAGCAACTTCGCCGACGCTATGGCCCAAGACTATGTTCGGCGTAACACCCCAGTGGCGCCATAAGGCAGACAACCCATACTGCACAGCAACAAGAGCGGGCTGGGTCACCCATGTCTTATCAATATTACTGGTCTCTTTATCTTTGGCCATTTCTGCCAGCACTGACCATCCACTCACAGCGGCGTAGGCCGCGTCAAAATCCTCAATGGCCGCCCTGAAAATAGGCGCATGAGCCATCAAATCACGCACCATATCCCATGATTGGTTGCCCTGCCCTGAATAGGTAAACACCAGCTTCGGCGCATGTTTGACCTGCCCTATGTGAACATGTTCGGGTAACATATCGGGCAGATCTTCCGCACTAAGCGCCTCAAGGCCTGAGAGCAGATCCTGTTCGGTTTTGCATAAGATAACCGCCCGGTAGGAATACATTGCCGGACCATCTGCTAAGCTTGCCGCCAAGCGGCTTAGGGAAACTTCTGCCAAAGGACCATTTTTGCGGGCCTTCAAAAGATTGCGCGCGGCCCCCGAAAGCGCCTTGGGGGAGGCGGCGGTCAAAGGGATCAAAACAGGCTCATCTGTTGGTGAAGCAGTCGACACTAAAGCAGCGGCCGTGTCTTTTTGAACCTTTACCGCCGTGCTTGGCGCCGAAGCGATAAGGGTAGAGGCATTGGTGCCACCAAAGCCAAAGGAATTTACGATCGCACGCCGCTCCCCTCCAACCGCTGGGAACGGGGTGATGTTCCGAGGAACTTCTAGATTAAGTGCATCCAGCGGGATCGCCGGATTGGGATCGTCAAACCGGCGATTGGGCGGGATCTCTCCTTTTTGTAGGGAGAGAACTGCCTTGATGATACCGGCCATACCCGCCGCTGATTCAAGGTGACCCACATTGGGCTTGATTGAGCCAATATACAATTTGCGGTCTGGAATGCGTCGTCCAATAGCTTGGCCGATGGACCCTGCTTCAATGGGATCACCGATCGGCGTACCGGTCCCATGTGCTTCAGCATAGCCAACCTCAGATGGGACACGTCCTGACTTTGCGAACAGCTGTTCGATAACATCTATCTGGGCCTCCGGGCTGGGAGCCGTCATTGTACCCGTCTGGCCATCTTGATTGACCGCTGTGGCTTCGATCACCGCATGGATACGGTTGCCATCGCGCATAGCCGCATCCAAAGGTTTCAGGAGCAATGCCCCTACCCCCTCACCTCGCACATATCCATTTGCCGTCTTATCAAAAGCCGACAACTGTCCTGTGGGCGATAGCATGCCAGCTTTTGAGAAAGCGACGAAAGCCCCAGGGTGAGCGATTACGTTCACGCCGCTGACGAATGCCATGTCGCAACTGCCCGCCTGCAGATGACGCACCCCCTCATCCAAGGCGACCAAAGAAGATGAACAGGCCGTATCGACCGATACGCTGGGACCCGTCAGATTGAGACGGTGAGACACCCTGTTGGCGACGATGGACATTGCATAGCCAGTGCCTGCATATTTTTCCTCATCCGCCGTGTTCATCTCGCGAATGGTTTTGTAGTCAGATTGGGAGACCCCAACAAAGACGCCGGTACGCTGACTTACCACGTCATCCATCTTAATGTGCGCGTTCTCAAGTGCCCCATAGACGGCTTGCAAAACGAGCCGTTGCTGGGGGTCCATGCTGGCGGCTTCTCGAGGTGCAAGGCCAAAGAACTTAGGGTCAAATTGATCAATCTGCGGCAGGATTCCGGCCCATTTCGTATAGGATTTCCCTAGAGTTTCGGGGTTGGAATCATAGAACTTTTCGGTTGAAAAACGCTCGTTGGGGATCTCAACAATCCCGGTGCCTTGCTCACAAAGCATCTGCCATAAGCTGTCTGGATTGTCTTCTGCGCCGGGAAACCGAAACGCCATGCCGACGATTGCGATCTTGGTGGAATTATGAGGTTTGGTACTATCGTTTGCTGCGAATGGCATAGATCTCATCTACCTTCTGTCCCTGTTCGGATCTGAGGCGCTCAGAGAATATTGCGCCCCTCGAACTTGTTCTACGGCCGCTAGGCCGACAGTGATCGCGATGCTTTTTCTGTAAATACTCCACCAAAACTGAGAATTTACCCAGACTTTTCTCAAATAAGTCGACATCTTGCCCTGATCCGACACGCGGACCAAAGTTGAACCGGCCCTCGGGACGGCGCTATGAGGGCTGTATGCAGAGGCCCGTTTAGGCCGCATCACACGACCTGGATTTTGCCACCCTCCCCCACGTGCATGCTCACATCGTCCTAAGGGCGGGCGATCTAGCAGCGTTCATTGGGCAATCTCAGCTGATCATTAAAGTACATACACTTGTTGAAGGGCCTCTGCGGTTCGAAACTGGTTTTGAGCTCCAGCAAAGAAGGCCGATGAGGCCTTTTAACATTAGAGCGACCTTCACGATGTCATCACGAACCGGTGGCATCAACATACCAAGGTAGGTCTGCAAAAATCCACAAGCATTGATTGGCTCGCTGCCATTGTACCCCGGTTAGCACCACCAGATCTTTGAAGCGGCTTCAATGGTTTGCCTCCTGGACAAATCTACTGTTTGCTCTCGCGTCGCCTTCGAGGTCAACACGGCCCGATATCTCTCCTGACTGTACGATCCGCTTTGTCCGGGATTTTAATCCCGCCCAACAAGCTAGCACTGGCCCGAATCCCTAAGTGATGTCTGCAATAAGTCGCTCTGGATCAATATCGCGTTGTTTCTCAATCTGACCCAATCAGCTGCCACTTGCCGGATTGATCTTACGTCGCACACATCACTCGTCAGGCTGGGACCTTAACCTGGAGCTTTTACCGTCAAAAGCACATATATCCGATTGATAACATACCAAAGTTATGTTTTATATACTTTTGATATTAACTGTGCCGCCCTTGTTATGGGGTGAAGAGAGGAATTACCCCCATGGCCGATACCGTTTTACAAGCCGGACCACAGATCAGCGTCCCTGTCGACGCGCTTCAGTCAGACATCGCACGTTATAGCAGACAGGGCGATACGCTGACCGTGCAATTGAAAAATGGTGATACGATCACCATCAATGATTTCTATAAACCTGCAGTAGATGGCTCTCTGCACAGCCTCACGCTGCGCGATAACACCAATGTCGACATTCAAGGCGAGCCCGAAGAAGAACTCAGCTCAGAAGAGCTGGCTGGTCTTGCCGGGGCAGGTCTGGCTGGCTTGGGGTTGGCAATGTCGGGCGGCGGCGGTGGAGATGATGACGATGGGGACGCTGACGCCGATGCGGACGCCGATGCGGACGCCGACGCTGATGCGGACGCCGATGCTGATGCGGATGCCGACGCTGATGCGGATGCAGATGCGGACGCCGACGCTGATGCAGACGCTGATGCGGATGCAGATGCGGACGCCGACGCTGATGCAGACGCCGATGCGGACGCCGATGCTGATGCAGACGCTGATGCGGATGCTGATGCCGACGCTGATGCAGACGCTGATGCGGATGCAGACGCGGACGCGGACGCTGATGCCGATGCGGATGCCGACGCTGATGCCGACGCGGACGCTGATGCGGATGCCGACGCTGATGCGGATGCCGACGCTGATGCAGACGCGGACGCTGATGCCGATGCGGATGCCGACGCGGACGCCGATGCCGACGCGGACGCTGATGCCGATGCAGACGCGGATGCTGATGCAGACGCCGATGCGGATGCAGACGCCGATGCCGACGCGGATGCGGACGCCGATGCTGATGCAGACGCCGACGCGGATGCCGACGCGGATGCAGATGCGGATGCCGACGCTGATGCAGACGCCGACGCTGATGCCGATGCGGATGCCGACGCTGATGCGGATGCCGACGCTGATGCAGACGCCGACGCGGATGCCGACGCGGATGCAGATGCGGATGCCGACGCTGATGCAGACGCCGACGCTGATGCCGATGCGGATGCCGACGCTGATGCGGATGCCGACGCTGATGCTGATGCGGATGCCGACGCTGATGCCGATGCAGACGCGGATGCTGATGCAGACGCCGATGCGGATGCAGACGCCGATGCCGACGCGGATGCTGATGCAGACGCCGACGCGGATGCCGACGCGGATGCAGATGCGGATGCCGACGCTGATGCAGACGCCGACGCTGATGCCGATGCGGATGCCGACGCTGATGCGGATGCCGACGCTGATGCTGATGCGGATGCCGACGCTGATCACGGCTTTGTCGACCCCATCCTTTCCGATGAAGGTCTGCTTGGAGATGTAACTGGGAACGAGGGTCTTTTAGGTGCGGTTACCGGCTCTGAGGGCTTGCTTGGCGACCTCCTTGGTAGCGGAACGCCATTGGGTGATGTCGGCGAAGAGTTGCTAGGTCAGCCCGTGATCGGAGGCGGAGAGATATCTGAAGATACTGGTCTTGTTGACGGTGTCATTGCTGACGATGGTCTGCTCGGTCCTGTTACAGGAAACGAAGGCATCCTTGGTGATGTCACGGGCTCTGAAGGCTTGCTTGGCGACCTGGTCGGCAACGACGGTGTCTTGTCGGATCTCACCGGTGCTGATGGTCTGGTCGGTGGTCTGGTGGGAACCGGAACGCTTGGGGCAACCGATGGTGACGGCGGTGACGGCGGCCTTCTCGATGGCTTGCTCGGCGGTGAAGGTGGCGAAGACGGCCTACTTGGTGGCCTGCTCGGCGGTGACAGCGGTCTACTCGACGGCGTAACCGGTGAAGACGGTCTCGTTGGCGGCCTGCTCGGCGGTGACAGCGGTCTGCTCGACGGCGTAATCGGTGAAGACGGTCTCGTTGGCGGCCTGCTCGGCGGTGACAGCGGTCTGCTCGACGGCGTAATCGGTGAAGACGGTCTACTTGGTGGCCTGCTCGGCGGTGACAGCGGTCTGCTCGACGGCGTAACCGGTGAAGACGGTCTCGTTGGCGGCCTGCTCGGCGGTGACAGCGGTCTGCTCGACGGCGTAACCGGTGAAGACGGTCTCGTCGGTGGCCTGCTCGGCGGTGACAGCGGTCTGCTCGACGGCGTAACCGGTGAAGACGGTCTCGTCGGTGGCCTGCTCGGCGGTGACAGCGGTCTGCTTGACGGCGTAACCGGTGAAGACGGTCTCGTTGGCGGCCTGCTCGGCGGTGACAGCGGTCTGCTCGACGGCGTAACCGGTGAAGACGGTCTACTTGGTGGCCTGCTCGGCGGTGACAGCGGTCTACTCGACGGCGTAACCGGTGAAGAAGGTCTCGTTGGCGGTCTGCTCGGCGGTGACAGCGGTCTACTCGACGGCGTAATCGGCGAAGATGGTCTCGTTGGCGGCTTGCTTGGTGGCTTGGGCGGTGGACAAGACGACATCGTCTAACCGACAGATCAATCGAACAATCACAAGCCCTACATGCTATGTAGGGCTTGTTTGCCGTCCAGACGCCTGTTGGGAAAAGTTCTCATTCGCCTGCTGGCTAAATACGTGCCGGAATCAGATGGCACCGGTCGCGGCTATGGCTTCAGGCAAACATTTTGACTTTGAAGATCGCCTACCCCTCCTGCAACCAGTATTAAGGCAGGCTAAGATTTTCTGAATCTCGAAAGGCGCTGGAAAAGGCCTGTGCTGTTTGAGCCTTTCACCAAGATAATGTCACCCGTGGAGACCTGTTGAGTCAGGATATTCTCAAGATTTTTCGGGTCTAAAATGGTGAACCTACGGTCATTGCCAACCAATGGAAGGCTCGCCTTAAGCTCGTCACCGACAAGATAGACGGCATCCAAAGGTTTGTTTTTGAGTAGGTTAAGAAGTGCATCATGTTCTGACCGACTGTCCTCACCAAGTTCCGCCATATCCCCCAGAATGGCCACTCGCTTCCCACTGCATGGCATAGCAAACATCTCATCCAACGCTGCCCGCATCGATGCAGGGTTTGCATTATAAGAATGGTCCAGTATCTTTGCGGGGCCTTTCGTTGTGGCCCATTCGATAATCTGGCCGCGCCCGATGTCTTTCGTAAAGGTCGTCAAATGCTCAAGCATAGGCCCAATCGGTTGACCCAGTACATTGGCGACAGCGGCGACAGCCATCACATTATCAATCGCATAGCGCCCCGGGCCCTGTATGGGGACTATATGACGTTCTCCAAAAACGTTCAGCATGACTTGCGTTGCCGATGCGGCTGAAGATGTCGGAAAAATATTGGCCGCATCCGACCACCCGTAAGTTACAATCTTCAACCCCTTGAGTTTTGCAGCAGCCTCTACGATCTCATATTCGATCATATCTCGATTGAGGATCGCCACGCCTTGGTCGGGCATCTCTGAAAAAATGCGGGCCTTTTTTTGAGCGATAGTGGCCGTGTTCGTATGATAGGCCAAATGTGCAGGATGAATATTGGTGAACACCGCAATGTCTGGTCGCGCCAGTCGGCTGTTCTCTTGCATTTGTCCGATGGCCATTTCCAGAACACAATATTGCGTATCCGTGGGCGCACAACACAGGTTCCAAGCAAGACCGCGCGCCATATTCGCGCTAAAACGGGTGGCGTGAACTTTGCCGATTGCACCAAGGCAATGCGCAATCATTGACGTGACAGTGGTCTTTCCCGCGCTCCCCGTTACGCCGACGATCGGCCCAGTGAGTGATCTACGCGCGTCTTTTGCCAAGGCCATCAACGCGGCGCGCATATCAGGAACACGTAAGACAGAGCCCGCTTTGCCAAAGACTTCGCAGCTGTTACTCACAATCGCGAGGCGTGGAATAATCCCTTTTCTTTCTAGTTCCTTATAGGGAATTCCAAAACTGTCATCTGCATGCCGTACAAACACGATATCATCCTCGCGAAAGCTTGGGGCGAAGATCGAAACGCCATTCAGCTCCAGCTTTTCACTTGGGGAAGTCAGCCATTCTGACCCCGGCAAAAGGTCGGCTATATCTGCTGTCGACCAGCGCGCCCGACCCGTCGTACTGACCCGCCGGCGCTTTTGCTGATCGCAAAGGCTGATAAAACTGTCGCGTTCTTTCAGATAAGAGCGATATGCGATCAACCCGGACAGGTAGTGTTCAACATCATCAATGCGCACCCGGAACCCGTGGTGGCGAATAAAGAAGCTTCCAGTGACTGAAGCCGGGTTTCTGAAATACATCGCGACTTCGGGGAAAAAGAACCCGTTGGTTAGATACTGCGCCCTATGTTCCATCGCCTCGCGAAACGCATCAAGATCCAGCGCATCAATGACCGGAACGAGCGATGCATCCTGCAGCGATCTTTGCAACAGCAGGCGGGTGGCGCAGCACAGTTCCAGAAGGGTAGGAAAGGTAGTGATCCTATCGCGGATAAACGGCAAGTAGTCTCGGACGTTGCGGACGCCAAATGCGATATACTTTGGGTCCGTGTAATGACGAGACAGCTCGTTTACACAATACGCCAGCCAGTGATCGTTGTACTGCCAATAATCCTTGGCGATAAAGTAGTCGACAGCACGCCGCGTCGCATCCAACCAGCGTTGATCGCCGGTGGCACCGTACAGGCGCATCAGCGCAAATGCGGCTTCCCCATCATAATAGACTGTGCGAAAATCCTCTTTCGGGGTCAGGGTTTCCGCATCCAGAATGTGGTAAAAGCTGCCATCCGTTCGTTGCATCGACAAGATTCCGGCGCCCAATCGATGCGCCAGTTCGAGCACAGTCTTGTCCCCTGTCACTTCGAAGAACTTGCAGCACGCCAAAATGGCAACGGCATTACCACCCAGCTTTATCTCATTGCCCCTGTCCATCAAAAAGGCCGACGCACCGCCCGGACCACTGCGGTATTTGACAAGGTGTTCCGCGATCTGCCTTAAAGACCGATCAATGGCCTCACGCAAATCATGGCTTTGTAGCAACTCATAGGCTTCGCACAATGCATAGGTACTGCTGGCGTGGCGCAACGTGTTGTAATGGTTAATCGAGCGATCAAAACATGGATGTCTGCCATAGTGAAATAGGCCGTTCTCGTTCACCTGGGCCGCAAGATATTCAGCGCTCTCACGTATCAGGAAATCAAGGTTATCAGGCTCCATGAGGTCGAAAATGCGCCGCCCACCGTTAAGCCCAGAAGGCTCGAGGCAAACAATTTCGTTGCGATCAAGATCACGAAACAGCCCATCAGATGTAAAAAGATAAACGGTGTCGGAATCCGCTGGTGCTTCAAACGTTTTTCCAAAACGTCTTTTCCAGTAGATTCCAAAGTTATTGAGATTCATCTCGCAATGCGGAACTTGCGCGCCTTTATAAAACAAGGCACTGCCGTTCAGCTCACCTTCAGTTATCGCCTGCGTAAATCCCGTATCTAGAGACATACCTTTGCGGCTGTAGTTGCGTTTTACCTTCTGCAGCGCAGCTTTGTAGTTGGCAAAGGACGTCGCTTGCACCGAAGTCGCCCAATCCAAACGCACATGGCGCGCGCCAAGCAGCTGCAAGGACGCCTTTTCCTCTAGCCGCTCGCGCAATTCAACCAAGGTTGAAGCCGTGATCGTTTTAACCCGTGCGCGGCTGTCACCATCCGTCGCCGACACAAAGACAACAAAGCACGGATATGGTTCTGGCAGAGGGGATATCCGCGCGATGAGTTCGTCGAGGAGTTGCGATACTGTAGCGGTTTTCATAAGAGTTCAGCGTTCGCGTCTAAGTATTGCATGAGGTTCGGGAGGCAACCACACATCGCAACCGCAAACCGCCTAACCTGCTCATTCCCTTGCCATTCTTAAGTAACGATTGGAAAGAGACAAGACAACCTAGGGGGCACGCCCCTACGGTAAATATTGATAAATGGAGGGCCAACATTCTCGTCAGTTGCGCTGCACTCTGGCATCAATCTCCTGCGCCAATTGTCCCAAATCAGCTTGCCCCCAAGAGGCTGCGTTCCCAATCAGAGATGCTTGGGGCCCTTGGGGGCTGGAAGTGACGTTCATTTGGAGCTCAAATCCGCTGTCAGATTCTTTGGGCAGATCTATGCGTTCCATCGTTAAAAAGCCGAAAGATATTTTCCCAATCATAGCCTCTTCAAAGATTTTCCGAAACGGAGAGGTTGAGAAACGCCCTGTAGGGGTTCGGATATGAACGAGAAACCGCATCCAATCCGCCTTAGCACGGATTTCTTGTCCCATGAGGGTATCATCATCCAAGGCCGAGGTCGGCAACATCTCAGCAGAGGCTGATATCTGTTCCGACACCCAGCCGGCCCCTGATCCACAGGAGTAGCGCAAGGGGAACTCGAGCATTTCGGCACCAATAAAAGAAGCTACCGCCGCTTCTCGCCGCCCCACAACGCTGTGGACCAATACCGCCCCTTGGCCGGCCTGAGCGCACAGCGTTTCGGAAAAGGCCGCGTGCAGATGACAAAAAGCCGAAACACCCGTATTTTTGACTAAGACCTCCACCTGAGCGGAGACCTGAGGCGCCAGAACGTCATTCAACGTGTTGGTTTTACTTATATTTTTTGGGGACAAATCTGGCAAACCCTGCGCCTTGCGGCCAATGTTCAACTTCTCCGGCAAGGGGAACAACCCCTCTCTCCAAAATGCATCTTTTTCCTCTGCGCGCGTCAGTATTTGTTTGCCGCGGTGGGAAATGAAGTCCCCGTGAGACAAAGGGCTTTCAGAGACAGGCATGCTCAGTGCGTGTTTGAGCAGCTCTTCAAGCAGCAGGACAATGCTATAGCCGTCGATGATCGCATGATGGACCCGCACCAAGATCACATCTCCCGCGCCGCCGAACTTAAGCAGGCACATTTCAAACATTGGATCAGAAAGCGCCGTCAGCGGTTTTGCACAGCGCGCCATAATGGCCTTCTTTTGCGCCGCTTCGGACATCTCCCCTAACTCTTCTATGATCAATCCGATCGGGTGATTTGGCAGGATCTCGGCGCGCCAGACATTACCCAACTCAACAAAACGAAGCCGCAAGGAATCATGTCTGAGCACAAGTTGATCAAAGGCACGGCGCAGGGTGCGAGAACTCACACCAGGCGTGATACGAACGGCCCATGAAATCGTTTGGTTGATATGAAACCCCACCGAGGTTTCTGGATCAAGGGCCGCCGCCAACATACGCTGCTGGTAGTAAGAGAGGGGAAAATATTTTCCTTGTCGCAGAGCAGGTGTCGGAACTGTCATATGCTTTCTATGTCTTCCCCACAGGTGCGCCCGCTCAATAGTGGCATCTCATGATTGAGAAAACATTGCATGGTAAGGTTGCTTCACGCAACAAAGGAGAACTGGTCCCAGTTTGTCAGAAGTGCACTACCAAAACCCAAGCGTTAAGATCGTCGCTTTTGAAGCTGATCCCTCGAAAATATAAGAAAGTGCTTTGCCTTCTGTGAAGCCCTTACGAAACTATCGCAGGTCAGGATTTTAACCTTGCACGCGCACCTCTATCTCTTGTGCCAGTTGCTGAAGGTCATCATTGCTCCAGCCGGCAGCATCAGCAACGAGAGAAGCTTGCGGGCCACTTTTTGTTGGATAGATATTAAGTTGGGCTTCAAAATCGGTCTCTGTGCTCTTGGGCAGTTCTATTCTTTCCAAGGTGATAAACCCGAAGCTGATCTTCCCCCCAAGGGTCTCCTCAAAAACCTTGCGAAATGGAGAAGACGAAATACGACCTGTTGGCGTAGGGATATGCACAAGAAACCGGTACCAATCCCCCTCTTCAGTCTGCAGCTCTCGCCCCAGCCTGGTCTCCTTAGAGAACGCTTTGGTAGGCACCATCTCAGATGAGGCCGCGACTTGCTGGGAGACCCAAGCCGCTCCTGATCCTTGGCAATACTTCAAAGGAAACAAAAGCATTTCAGCGCCGATGAAGGACGCAATTGCTGCATCTCGACGCCCCACAATGCTATGAACCAGCACCGCATCTTGTCCCGCTTGAGCACAAAGGGTCTCTGAAAACGCCGCGTGCAAGTGGCAAAAAGCTGACACTTCGGTGCTTTTGGACAAAGCATCGATCCGGGCAATCGTCTGCGGCTTGAGAAAGTTTTTTAGTGTATTTGTTGGCCCTGTATTGCGCATCGACAAAGGGGGGAGTCCTTTTGCCTGGCGCCCAAGTTTCAATCGCTGCGGCAGCGGGCAGAGGGCATCGCGCCAAAAGTCATCCTTTATAGACGCGTTCTCCGCCAACTGATTATTGCGGTAGGCCATGAAATCCGCATGGGATAGAGGCGCCTCACTGACAGGCATGTTCAACACATGTTTAAGCAGCTCCTCAAACAGTAAAGCCAGACTGTAACCATCAATGATCGTATGATGGATCCGCGCCAGGATCACATCTCCCGCGCCCCCGAACTTCAACAATTGCATCTCGAACATCGCCTCAGACAACGCCGTCAACGGTGTCGCGCAATAGGCTGCGATCACGTCCCTTTGTCTCTCTTCGGACATCTCTCCTAGGTCTTCGACAATCAATCCTAGTGGATGTTTGGGCAGGATCTCAGCATGCCAGCTGCTGCCGATCTCGACCATGCGCAGCCGCAATGAATCATGCCTTTCAACCAGCTCATCGAATGCGCGGCGCAGAGTACGAAAGCTTACTCCGGGGGTGATCCGCAAGGCCCATGAAATTGTTTGATCCAAATGAAATGCAGCAGGCGTATCGGGATCAAGCGCTGCAGACAGCATGCGGCGTTGATAGTCTGAGAGCGCAGAGTACTTTCGTGACCGAAGAGCGATGGATGTCATGGTGTTCTTCTATCCTCCCCCGACGTGTGCATTACCTTACACGTTTCCAGCTTTGTCCGTCACATATTATGCCAAGACAGCCTTCAACGCGCAGTTCGGTTTTGTGTAGGGTAACCTTAGCCCTGTACACCTTGCGGTTTTCGGCATCCCAAACCCTGCCATTCACCCATTGGTTTGCGCTTACTTGTTCAAGATCCCAGAAAATTGGCCGCCCGACGATCTCTGTATGCGGGGTTCTAAACGTTTCATGGATATACCCGCAAAGCAGCGTCCGATTTCCTTTGCAGGGCGCAACCTCAACGTGCAAATAGGCGCCAGTTCGGCCGGTTTCCGTAAGCCAGATTCCAAAGGGCTCGGCCCCCAAATCAGAGGCCGAGATACCCATTGCAACAAGAAAGCCGATCGTCAGTTTCCGCATCGTTCGCCATAAATTCCGCATCGTTCGCCATAAAAAGAAGGTTTCTGATTACGTATAAGACCGATGGTCTACCGCCATCTAGAGTTCCGCAGCGGCAGACCTTCGCTCATGTTAGGCGATAAACTCTACGAAGTCTGTATTGCTCATCCCTTGAATGCCAACCCTAACGGCTCAATGAGTGCCCGCTCCAACTGCCCCGTCGTCTCGATCGACAGATGTGATACCACCAAGGTCAAAAACGTTTCGCGAAAATCCCGGCGGGCAGCGGCACCGTCTACAAAGCAAAGGCTCAAATGGTCTCAGCGATCAACACTACCGAGGCAGAAACCCCATGAAAAAGAACACGCGCAAACCAAGGCCTCCCAAGGAAACACCACCGGCGCCGACCAGCACCAAGATGTCACCGCCGCGCAATCTGACGCCCGAGCTTTGTGAGCGTCTGCGCCGGGATATGATGAAAGCCTGCCTGACCGTGGCGGAAACACATGGCCTGATGGTCGAAGACGGTGAATTGAGTGATATCGATCTGCGTCATAGCTTCAGCATCGGCTTTCGCGTCGGCATTCCGATGGAAGACGGCACAATCTACTCGCCGGACAAAGCCATGTTCGAGGTGCTCGCACCGTAACCGCTCCATTGATACCGCGCTTATGCAGCTTGATTGTTTTGCGCAGCCATCGGCACCCAGTTCCACGGCAGCAGGTCATCTAAGCGGTTGATCTTGTGATCATGGATGCGGTCGAGGATGTCAGCGAGATAGGCCTGTGGGTTGAGGCCGTTTAGCTTTGCGGTTTCAATGATCGTCATGGCGCGGGCGAGTGTTTCTGCACCGGTGTCGGCCCCGGCAAACAGCCAGTTCTTTCTTCCGATTCCAATCGGTCGCAGGGCGCGTTCAGCTGGATTATTGTCGATGGCCACGCGACCGTCTTCCAGGAACAAGCTGAAGGCTTCCCGACGGTTGAGGCCATAGCGGAAGGCCTTGGCCAAATTGCTCTTTCCCGGGATGCCCAAGAGCTGTTGCTCGGACCAAGTAAAGAACGCCTCAACCTTCGGCAGGCTGAACTTTTGACGTGCCGCGTAACGGACGTCAGCAGGCTGGCCACTGATATCGCGCTCAACGTCATAGAGTTTGCCGACCTGGTCGAGCGCCTCGCGGGCGATCTCGGATTTGGTCGATGCCCAGAAGTCGTGGAAGTCACGGCGCAGGTGCGCCCAACAGGAAGCCTCGCGTAAACGAGGCAAACCATCAGGTCCAGGCGCGTAAAGCTTGGCATAACCCTTGTAACCGTCTGCCTGAAGGATACCGCTGGCATTAGCCAGGTGGTCCAAGACATGCTCCTCCTTCCAATCCGGCGCAAACCGATAGACGGCTCCAGGTGGCGCATCCCCCGCCCATGGGCGCTGGTCACGCACATAGGCCCAGATCCGTCCCTGCCTGACGCCTTTACCAAGCCCTTTGTCGCGCAAAGATCGGTCCAGCACCCGGATCGGCGTGTCATCCGCATGCAGCAGGTCGCTGCCCATGATGTCAGCCTCGATCCGTTCGATCAGTGGCGACAAGGCCTTCATGGCCCGCCCGCACCAGCCCACAAGGGTGGTCTCGGGGATGTCTGCGCCCATGCGGGCGAAGATCTCGTGCTGGCGATATAAGGGAAGATGATCGTCAAACTTCGCGACTAAAATATGAGCCAGCAGGTTCGGGCCTGCCATGCTGCCCGGGATCGGACGGCTGGGTGCAGGCTCCTGCACCATCCGCTCGCAGCGGCGACAGGACTTCTTGATCCGGGCGATCTGAACCACCTTCATCTGGGCTGCAATCATGTCCAGCAGTTCGCTGACATCCTCACCCACCACGCGCAGATCGCCGCCACAGTCAGCGCAGCATGTGCCGGGATCAAGTTCACGACGCTCGCGCGGTGTCGCATCCGAGACACGTGGACGTCGACGCAGCGCGGGCGCAGAGGGATCATCCGGTGCCGGCTCGTCCTGACCTTCGTCGATGGGCGCTTCATCGCCCTCGGCCACGGCCAGTAGCAAGTCTTCAAGGGCCAGTTCCAGCTGCTCGATCTCGCGCTCGATCTTTTCCGATGACTTGCCGAAGGCCAGCTTCTGCAAC
Source organism: Sulfitobacter sp. DSM 110093 (assembly GCF_022788715.1). Classification (NCBI taxonomy): domain Bacteria; kingdom Pseudomonadati; phylum Pseudomonadota; class Alphaproteobacteria; order Rhodobacterales; family Roseobacteraceae; genus Sulfitobacter; species Sulfitobacter sp. DSM 110093. The sequence goes on along the minus strand of NZ_CP085168.1, from coordinate 182,963 downwards.
TTTGCGATCCGCAGGCGGAGGGCCTGAACCAGCTGGTCGTGGACCCGCAATGTCGCCGAGATCTTGGCATTTTCCGCCTGCAAAGCCGCAATCATCGCCTTCAATATGGCGGGATCATCGGGGAGGTTTTGCGTTACATTCGACATGCACATGGCTACCACAATGCACGTGATAGCGCCATAAAAACAAAGCGTTTTAGCCTATATATTCAGCCCACGCGAGCGGGCGGCGCGCCCCAATCCGGCCTGCGCCAGTCAATGCCTTCCCACAACATTGCAAGCTGCGCGGACGTCAGACGGGCGGCCCCCTCGGTCATTGCAGGCCAAGGGAAGCGGCCGCGTTCCAGGACTTTATAATAGAGGCAAAAGCCCTGACCGTCCCAATACAGAAGCTTGAGCCGATCTCCCCTGCGGCCGCGAAAGGCGAAGACCGCACCGCCCGTCGGCTTCTGGCGCAGGACATCCTGGGTCAGCGCAGCAAGACCAGCAATGCCCTTGCGCATGTCCGTGACACCGCAAGCCACGTAGACGCGAACGCCAGTGCCCGGACCAATCATACTGCTTCCACAGCACGGATTAGCTGCGTCAGCGCCAAGGCAGCCATGTTGCTGTCGAAGTGCAGGCTGCGGCCGTTGCGCAAGCGCAGTTCGACAGCCATCGGGGCCGCGACGGTGGGTGTGTCAGCGATGGCGGGAACGCCGTGTTCAGGAATATCGAAAGGAAGGAAGAGCGCACCTGCGTCAGGCGACCAAAGTCCTTTGTTCTTCAGATCATGCCGCCACGCATAGATCTGTTGCCGCGTGATCTCGTGGCGCTGCGCCACCTGCGTGACCGTCGCACCATCCGTGTCCACCGACATGACAATTCCAAGCTTCTCTTCGTCGCTCCAGCGCCGCCGACGTTCAAACCCCAGTATCTCACCACGCATAGCCGACCCCCACCTAAGACACGTCGCTAACGACGTCGTTAAGCACGTCTCTTAGCAAATCATCAGCAGATCAGGCAGGTGGTCCCAATCGAGTGGTTACCTCGCACCTCATTTTGGGCTGGAGCCATCTGATTATCGCCGAACGTTTAAAACCGGTGGAGACCTCCACCGGATCGTTGGGATCAACCCTAACAGACCAAAATACCCTATCAGCACTGAGCGGGTCTCCGACGGTCGCGGCTTCAAGATGCCAGCTGAAAACGTCGCTATGTATCTGCAACGGTCAGACCCATGAGGTGTACCGTAAGCGCCGTCTGCGGCCCATTGATTTTCACGGTTCCGTTAAGCTGATGGAGCGGGGAATTCCTCTCTGAGCATTAGAAGAAGACAGCGCTTACCTTTTTGCCGATATTGATCGGCCGAATGTTCAGGAAGTCCATTATGCCATGGGCGAACATGCTTCTCTTGAAGTCATTCCGGTCCATCAAATGCCTCCAGCGAGTTAACGTGACAACACCCACTAGGCATCTAAAGCCTGCCACCGGCCGTCAGACCTAGCCGGTGGCTCTGATCAAGCGATAAGGTCAAAAGCTTCAAAATCAGCTTTTAGCCCAATCGTGGAAATCCGACCACCATCATCAAGATCCCAGCTCTTAATATACGTCAACGAGCTGTCCTGATGGAGTGTGGCCTCATCAATGATCACCAACTCTGTTTCATAAGAGATCATTTGTACATCTTCAGCGTTTGCCATCAAAAAGCTGATAAAGTCCCTTACAGATTGGTCGTACTTCTCAAGCTGGCCCTCAGGTCGAATAACGCCAGTGTCGTTTGTTGCCGAAGCCTGACCAAAGTCTGATAGATAATCCTGCGCCGTGGCATTTGTTATGATGTTGCCTGTGGTGGAGAACCCAAATTCTTTCAACACAGCAGCAACATCAGAAGGCAGGGAATTCGCAAGTACGTAGCTGCTCTCGACATGGATTTCTGGCATGTCAGTCATTGAAACGCTGTCATTTTCAGCGGTCTCTTTCAACTGAGAGGCTTTAGTGAGAGCCATCTCAGAAGAATCCCCTTTTCCTTCATCTTCAAAAGGATACGCCTTGTTCCTCATGTTGCTGAAGACCTCGCTACCCACCGCAAGAGCCAATAAAGGCGCTTTCGAGAGTTGCTCGGTGGTCAACAGGCTTGCGGTGACTTCCATGGCCTGCATGAGCTCTGACACTATGGTCTCAACTTGTGAACTCACAAGGCTGCTTGCAAAGAGATCGAAGTCCAGCAGAGAGCTCCAGATGCCCTCTGCATTTTCGCCAAAGTCCTGCAGGATGTTCCAATCGGCACCAGAGATGCTCAGCAACATGGTCTCGAGCGACTTCTGATCTGTCTCGCTGATTTTGTCTTTTTCTCCAGAAGTACCGTTGGAGAACAACCCAGCAGTCTGCGCAACCTTTCCGAGGAACGGATCTAGACCATAGGTCAGTGCAAGGGCGCTGAGGCCCATGCCGACGTAGTTTGCAGGCAATGTGAGGTTTACTGATTTTTCCGCATGATCTGGATCATGCCCGATATGCGTCTCTGCCGAAAGCAATGTGGCCTCTTCAGCAAGAGAGAAGGTTGTTATTGCTTCTGGAACCGTGGCGTCAAAAAAGACGGGCTCTGCGAGGATCTCAGGCGCAGCCTCCTCAACGACATCCTCCTCCGGCGTGACCGCGGCGCTCGCTTCATCCGATTGCAAGTAAATTGTCCAAATCAAAGCGGCCAAAGCTGCAGCGGGATGCACAGTTACTTTGCGATCCTTTGCTTCTGCAAGCTGGATGATGTTTTGCCGTGCCTTAGACTTATTCTCTTTGGCCATCCCCAGCTGCTGAATATAGGCATCAACAAGATCATTGAGGCTATGTCCTTTGACAACAGCGCTCTGAGAGGGGCTGTCGAGCATATAAATCGCGCGAATACGGCAAAGGTGAACAAAAACCTCACCTTTCGGGTCCAGGAAAACGAACCAAGGATCGCCCTCATCAGTAACACCACGATCGGTTGCAATCGTAAGGTCAGCTAGGTTCAAAAGCCGATTGATGCGGAATAATGTGGCGAGTTCTTGATTGGACCAATCATAGCTGGCCACTCCCGCCGCCGCGTCTTTATTGCGAGGCGGTCTTCCTGCTATGCGCTTTTGGCGCGAACCCAATTGCAAGAGAGGGCTGTCTTGGAAAGTCTCCAACGGCATGGCGCCTTCAACGAGGCTGGAGAGGGAATATGTCCCACTGTCGCCGCGTTTGCGTGTCGTTTCATCGGTCTTGTGGCGTGGGAATTTAATGACTTCCGACATAGGTGTGCCTCAGAGTGTAAAGCAAACCGACCGGAGTTATGAACTCAGTGGGCCTGCGCCTTTGTTCCAAATAAAATATCATGGGTGATCGGGTCATAATAAGACAGCAAGGTCATTACGAACGAACGAGGCTCTTGGCCAAGCGCATTCGCCCATTCGACATACCTGCTGCTAGGTATCTTGCCACGGCCATTCTCAAGCTGAGAAATAAATGTGTAATACTCGAGCGACAAAATGTTCGCGAGATCACGCTGCGAAAGCCCCTGCGTTTCGCGGAGGCACTTCAGCCAAGCGCCCATTTCACGGCGTTGGTCCTGCGCGTTCTTTCTTACACTGTCGCAATCAGCGAGCATCGGCCTGGCTTCCATATCTAGGATTCAATAAACGTAAAGTAATGTAGCACCATTTTCCCTGCTACATCAATGACGTTCAAAGATTCTCTACGACCGCTATCCTCCTCTTATACGTGCACATAGCTCTTACGCCTCTCATTCCTCTCGAAAGCTCTTTGAAACAGCCTCTGACAAGGGAGAAACGAGGTAATTCAGCACTGTCCGCTCCCCGGTTACAATAACGGCATCTCCTGGCATCCCGGGTGTCAGGTTGCCCTTGATACCCTCAGGTAGATTCGCTTCAGGAACATGAATGCGTGCCAGATAATAAGGCAAATCGTTGGGGTCCTTGGGACTTATCACATCGCTTGAAACAGATTGGACGGTGCCGAAGACGATGGGCAACAGCTTTGTTTTGAAAGCACTTAGACGGACTTCCGTCTCCATGCCTGGGACAACGCTGTCGATATCCACTGGCGCCACACGTGCGTCGATGACGAGGTTTTCGTCCATCGGCACGATTTCCATCAGAACTTCACCTGACCGCACAACCGACCCGACAGTGGTTGCCTGCAAGTCTTGGACTGATCCAGATGTCGGCGCTCGGATGACGGTACGGTCCAGCGTGTCTTTGGCCACTAAAACACGCTCTGTAAGCTCCGAGATCTCAGCTTGTACATCTTTCAACTCAATATTGGCGCGCTCACGGTACTCTTGCACCAGCTTAAGCAGGTTCAAGCGGGCCTCGCCCGTCGCTCCCCGCACTTGGGACGCCTCTGAGATAACCTCCCCCAAACTGGCTTCAGTCTCAATCAGGGTGTCTTCGAGTTCTACCAAACGGTTGCTTTCGATCACCCCTTTTTGTTCGCCAGATTGCAATCTGTCCAAGTGAGCTAGGCGCAGCGCAACCCGACGCTCCATAGCATCTTTTTGTTGATCAAGCCCAACGATCTGCTCGTTTAGCTGCTCCAACCGATACTCCAAGATTTCTGTCTGCGAGAGCAAAATGGATCGTCGATCCGAAAATATTTGACCCTGCGTACGCAAGGCACCTTGCACCCTTGGATCTTCTGACTTCACCAGGTCCTCGGGGAACTCGACTTCTTCTTGCGAGGTTTGCTCAGCGAGCAACCGCGCTTCGGTCGCCCGTGCAACATTAAGCCTCTGCATATGCAAATTTAGGTTTGATCTGGCCTCAATGCTATCGAGAAGAAGGAGCACATCACCTTCCTCAACCTGATCGGCCTCTCTTACCCGGATCTCTCGGATAATACCGCCATTTAGGTGTTGGACGACCTTCCTGTCCCCTTCCAAAGCAACAGTACCTGGAGCGACCACAGCACTATCGATCACGGCCGTCGCAGCCCAGCTTCCCAGCCCTCCGAAGATCAGGAGGATGACCAAATACCCCAGCCGGGCATAAAACCGTGGAGAAGTCTTCATGAGCCCACACTTCTTGTTTGGGAATAAAGCGATGCGATATTCCTATTTGAAACTAAAACTCTACGCATCAGGCACCAATGTTCGTAACTCTGGCAGCGGCTTGCTGAGGCGGTGTTTCAGGCTGTTTTGGTTTCAACAGGTCTTTTGTGTCCAACATCTTTTGAACAGCGCCGTTGCTCAACATGAGGGTCTTATCAGATGTGGACAGCAAGTTCGCCTTATGAGTGATGACCACAACAGTCTTGCCGAGCGCTTTCAGCGCAAGCAAACATTGTGCCAGAGCGTTTTCGCCTTCGCTGTCGAGGTTGGAGTTGGGCTCATCCAAAACGATCAAGCTTGGGGTGCGGAAAATTGCCCGCGCAAGCCCGACACGCTGACGTTGCCCACCTGAAAGCTGCGCGCCGCCATCGCCGATTTCTGTCGCATAGCCTTCCCGAAGGCCCTGGATCATCTCATGGGCCCCGGCAAGCTGGGCTGCCGCAATGATCTCCTCATCGGTGGCTCCCGTGGTAAAGCGGGCAATGTTCTCGGCAACCGTTCCGGAAAAGAGCTTAACCTCTTGCGCTAGGTAGCCGATCGAGCCGCCCAACTGATCCGGGTCCCAGTGATTGAGCTCTGTCCCGTCAAGACGTACAGCCCCTGCTGCGGCCCCTGTCACACCGACAAGCACACGCGCGAGCGTAGATTTGCCCGATCCGCTTGGCCCAATCACGGCAAGTACATTGCCGGCCTCAAGACTAAAGGTAATGCCTTTGAGGAGCGGGTCTCGGGACCCTGGCACCACGGTTGAGACCCCCTCAAGCGACAGAGCGCCTTTTGCGGCTGGTTGCTCCAACCTATCGGTCTCATCCAGAACGCTATCAAAAAGCTTGCCTAAGCGCTCATTGGCTTGGCGCGCGGAGATGAACTGCTTCCACTGGCCCACAGCTTGCTCAACGGGGGCAAGTGCGCGGCCCATAACAATCGAGGCTGCGATCATGATGCCGGGGGAGATCTGCTGGTTCATGGCAAGGTAAGCGCCCGTCCCCAGAATGGCGACCTGCAGGCTCATGCGCACGAACTTGGAGCAGGACATGATAAATCCGGCCCAGTCACTTGCTGAGGCTTGGCTGCTGAGCATGACTTCGCGTTGCTTAAGCCAGCGGCCAGACAGCTCTTTGCCCATACCCATGGCCTGAATGACATCCGCATTCTGCAAAGCAGCGCTGGCAAAATGCGCGGACCCTTGGCCTGCATTATTAGCCTCTTTCAGCGCGGAGCGCGTGAGCAGCTCATTTAGCAAGGCTAAGATAAAGATGATGACGGCACCTGTGGTGGCCACAACCCCAAGCCAAGGATGGAAAGCGAAGCACAGCGCCAGAAACAGGGGCGTCCAAGGTGCATCAAAAAAGGCCAAAATGCCTTGACCGGTGATGAAATCACGCACCCGGTCGGCGTCTCCCAATGCGGTGCGCGCACCGCCATTGGGGTTTGCCAATTGCAGGCGAACCACCCTGGAAAACATAGGACCTGACAGCGCTTCGTCGAATTCCAAACCTGCCCGGACCAGCATTCTTGAGCGAATAAATTCGAGTAGCCCGTAGGTTACCAAAAGCCCCACCGCCACGCTCGTAATCATGATCAGCGTGTACTCACTCCGACTGGAGAGCACGCGGTCATAGATTTGAAGCATGTAGAGCGGACCTACAAACATCAGCAGGTTTACGAAAAAACTGAAGATTACCGTAGCCATCAGAATGGCGCGGAACCGCCCATAGGCCTGTTTCAATGCAGTTGGTGCCGACATAAAGCAGCTTTCCCTCGAATAACTTAGCTAAAGTGGGTTCCCATCCTCAGAACAGTGGATGCCTTACCCTACGTCAAAAACCCTTTGTGTCATAGAAAAAATGGGCCTGAATATGGCCCATCTATAGCTGCGTTGAGATGACCTACTTACGCGAAACAAATGCGCCTTAAGCAGGTCGGCCAATCTGACCTCGTTAGCTGTCGGTTGGAAGAGCTTCTTTCAGAGCACTAATGTAAGCTTGGCGAGCCGTTTGCGTGATTGCGATCTCACGTTGGAGCTTTTGCACCTGTTGCTCACAGATTTGAACATTTGCCAGCTGCTGTTTCGCATCATCGCTCAAATTATCAGAATCGTACTCACGACCGTCAATCGTTACTTTGGCCATCAAACAGCCCCTCCTCAATAGAAAATTATATTGCCGTTTTGTAGGCAAGTTTCCGCGGGAACAAAAGCCCCTCAGCCAATTAAAAAATCAAGCTGCGCAATTTCGCCTATTCTAGTTTGCGCCCACAATGGGGCGAAGAGTGATCAACATTTTTGCATTTCCCTCCTCGCTGCGCCCTGCATAAAGTGCGGTATTGCACATAAATGCAGAATCCGTAGCAATCTTTATCAATCTCGCCCCAAATGGAAAGCTGGCACTTCGTTAGCTTTGTTCGAGATCAGAGCTCTCGCTGGAGGAAACGGCGACAAGGATATCTTGTGCAACGTGTTGCCAGGTGCGCAGATCAGTGCGGCTTTGCGCGATTTTGGCTTTCAGAATCTCGTAATTATTTGGATTAGAGCTCAATTGGTCGATGATATCAGCAAGTGACCGCGGGTCAGCAGGGTCGAAATACTCAGCCAAATCCCCACCGACCTCTCGCAAAGCTGGTATATCAGACGCTATTCCCGGTGTTCCCAGCCAGAGCGCTTCTCCAAGTGGAAGCCCCCACCCTTCCATGCAACTGGGAATGACCAGAGCCAGTGCATTCTCGTAAATCTTTGCCAACTCGGCTTGGTTCGGGTCTAGAACAAACCGTATTTTATCCCTGATGGAGGCGTATTCGGGCCGGTTCACATATTCTAAAGTGCGTTTTCGTTTGGCCCCGGCCAAAATAAGATCAGGCACTGGGCGGCCCGTCTCATCCAAGTGATGCATTGCTTTCACAAGGCACTCGAGATTCTTTCGACCTGTCATCATCCCGACCCCGAGCAAATAAGGCGTCTCGGGCAAATCAAGATTGATAGGCTCATCTGATTTACGCATTTCTTGCGCGAGTGGCACCGACAACACAGGCGGAAGTGAGCACATACGCCCTGCAGTCGAAAACTGTTCAATCTCATCTTTGGTAAAAACAGAGTTGGTCAGCAGTTTTTCAGCATGCTGTACTACGATGCGGTTATCATGCGCAAAATTCCGGGCAAACATACTTTGCCGCGGATGGGCATATTCATGCAACGGGATCATATCGTGCAACAAAGGAAAGAACCGCGTTCGAACGCCCGCTTCATCCATTGCCACAAGATAGTCAGACATCATTTTTGGGCGCCCTAAAGACACAAGTATTTGGCCTTCGAGGTCAACGTCGCGCGTACGGCCCTCGGGGACCGAGCGACGCCATCGTCTCAAACTGACTTTTCTAGCGATGCGGCGCATCAGCGGCTGAAGTGTATCGCGCAACCCATGCGCATTTGGGTGGCTATATCGGAGCCGGACAGGCTTCGCTTCAACCGGCAAGTTTAGATCCAACACACCATTCGCCGAGGCGGCGCCGATACGCGGTGTGATTTCAAAAAATCGGTCGTGTGCAGGGGAAAATATGACAAAGCGAACATCAGCGGAGGCGTTGGCCAGTTCATACCCAACCTCAAGTACTGTGCGGGCAATACCGTAATACTTAAATTTGGAGCCCGCAGACAAAAATAGCTCAGAAAGATCATAATATATCGTCGCCATAGTCGCTCTTTACCTGCTCCCTCCAGTGCACCCGCACTCCCGTATCTTTGAAGGGGGGCACAGGTAAAGACGGTATATCTTTTTTCGCGCTCCAGCCAAGCGCGTTGGCGCTTATCCACCTACCCACAAATGGCGTGCGTCTTGATTACGCATCACCTGGAAATGGAAAACCCTTACAGGCCTATTAAAAGTGAAAAGCCCCCAGAAATTCTGGGGGCTTTCCGTCGACAGAGAAAACCCTGCCTTATGATTTAGCTTACGCGAACGTGAAGTTCTCGTTGTTGAGACCGCCGGTAGTCCCGGACAGGAAGATTTCGAAGTCGAGACCGGACGCTGCAGGGTCATTTGCAGTAATGGTCGTGTCGGTCCCATCATCAACGATGCTCAAGTCAGCAAGACCGGTGATGCCGAGACCAGAGACATCCAGAATGGACAAGCTGGTCAAGCCCGCAGTTGCAAAGTCATCGAAGCCTGTGATGGTCCAGATATCAGAGGCATCCGCAACATCCTGCGTGAACTCGTAGGTCACAATCGCATCATCTACACCGAGATCGTTTTCGGTGACGTTCGCAGACTGGTCATTGAAGCGGATTGTAATATTACGATCCACATCTGCCTGATCTTGAATGTCTACGACCATAGTCCCAACTGCACCTTCGTAGTCCGAGAAGTCGATCAAGGACAGAACGTTGGACAGGCTGCCTGGTGCGAAGCTAACGGTATCCACATTGCTACCATCATCGTTACCACCACCGGTGATATTCAGTGTCCGAGCGAACACTTCATCGATATCGTAGGCAGCACCGCTGGCGTCGTTGTCACCATCGTCATCCAACAGGTTCAGGTCGAATGTATAGGCATTGATCCCTGTGGCATTATCGTCATCAAGGTCCAAGTTGATAGTATTATAGTTACCAACAAAGATTTCAGCCGCACCGAAATTGTTCGCCCCTTCAACACTTGACGTATCAAGGTCGCGGAAGTTCAGGTTCAGAGCGTTGCTGTTGTCCTCGGCTGCTGCGATGAACGTCAGGTTGTTGCCTTCAACATCAGTCAGGTTGGTGTTGACTGTGATCTCTTCATCACCTGCAGTGTTGTTCATCTCCAGATCAGCACTGAGGAGGTTGATCACATACTCTTCAACACCGCTCGCGGTTGCTGCGTTGAACACACCGGAAGCAGCATCAGCAGACCCATTGAACGGCGCACCGAACTGGATGGTTTCGAAGCCCGAGATGACAGCGCCAGGTGCAAGCACACCAGAGAGCTGCAGCGTATCGTTTGCACCTGCAGTACCAGTCACTTTGTCAGCACCAGCGTTGTTCAGAACAGCACCAGTAGTGGCCAGAACCAGATCACCAGCCAGATCAGAACCATCAATGGTTGCAGCCGCACCAGCGCCAGAACCCGCCCCGTTAGCATCCGCAAGAGCGTCTACAGCAATGGTCAGGTCCTGCGTGCCTACCAGGGTCAATGTATTCAGCGCCGCGGCGTTGAAGGATGTAACCTGGTTGGAAGTTTGGGCCCGGCCGTTGGACTGGATTTCCAGTGCATCGACACCTACTTCTGGGTTGCTCACTGTCAAGTTGTTGACGGTCAGCTCACCATTCGTACGCGCTGTGTTTTCCAGCACAACAGTCGCCGTATCAACACCGACTTCATCCTGGATTTCGTCCAGAATGATTGTACGGAAATCCTGATCAGCGTTGTTGTTCGCGTTGTCGTTCAGCGTTTGGTTACGACCAGAGATGACTGCGTCCGTACCCTCATCCAGATTGATCAGCGTGGTGTCGTCACCAAGACCACCGTCGCCATCAGTCGCGATGACTACGGTCTCAAGACCCATCATGTTGCCTTCGATGAAGTCAAACACCGCTGGATCGTAAGTGAATTCACCGCTACCTGCGATAACCAGGTTCTCAACGTTGGTGAAAGATTCCCAGGCACGCATGTTACCGGCACCATCCAAGCTACCGTCAACCGATGTGTTAACCTCGACAGTGTCAACACCGCCTTCGCCGTCCACAGACGTGGTGTCTTTAACGTCCAAACCGCGCAGGTTGAAACGATCTTCACCGTCCCCACCAATCAGGTCGAGAGTGAAGTCATCATCTGCGGCAACTTCATTCTGCACGAACAGGCTGGTGTTCGAGCCTGCATCACCCATGTGGTAGGTGAACTGGACAACGCCATTGTCGGGGTCGAGATATTTGTCGAACACGTCGTTGGAGTTCAGAGCAGCAGCGATCATCGTCTGACCGTCGAAACCTTCAGCATTGAAGACGCGAACGTTCTGAAGACCACCGGCCAAACGACCATCTGTGGTGGTTTCTTCGCCGCCAGCGTCGATGGTACGAACGCCGATTTTCAGATCGCCGGTGTTCTGCGTGCCGTCGGCATTGCCGCGCGTCACGTTCACAACTTCCAGCTGCTGTTCACCATTCAGACCACCGCGGTTTACCGAGCTCAGAGCCGAGATGTGGCTGTCGTCATCGACAACAACGTCCATCACTTCAATGCCGCGCTCGCCGGACATGCCTGCGACGTTTACAGCACCACCTTGAGACCCGTTGCCGGCGTCATCGAGATATACTGTGGTGCGTGTTGGCAGCGTTTCGAGGTTTTCACCCACTTCAACGCGGTTACGCACGTCGATGCCAGTAAAGCCCAGCAGAACAGCTGTGGCTGGGTCTGCACTCAATGCGCCGCCTTCGCTGTCAGAGATGGTGAAGACACCGTCGCCAACATGGGACACGGTCAGGTTTTCGAGGCCAGCTGTGCCATCGATCTGTGCTGTCAAAGCAGCTTCAAGATCGGCCCAGGTGTTCGCTGCGGTGATGTCCGCAGATTCCAGCGCGTACTCAGTACCGTCCAGATCGAAGGTCACTTTGCCAACAGCAATGTTGGAAAGCTCAGCGCCAGGAACCAACACGTCTGCGTTAATTTCCTGGATGGTCAGCGTCAGGATGGATTCAGACTCCACGTCGCCTTCCAGGTAGTTGGCGTTGATGTAGGCGTTCAAACCCGCACCGGGATCCGTTTCGTTCAGACCAAAGGCAGTGTCCATCGGCTTGGAGCGGATGTCTTCGATCTGGATGTTGCTGCGGCTGTTGTCAGACCACCACTGCTCGACACCCATCATCTTCTCGGCGTCGATTTTGGAGCCGTTGAAGCCAGTGTCGATGTTGAGTGTCTGCTCGCGCAGGTTCACAACTTCGATGCTGTTTGTTGTAGCAGAAATCGCGGGGCCAACAGGAATTGTGCCGGATGTGGTCAGCGTCATGTCCACGTTCAGCGTGTCCATGCCTTCGCCGCCGTCCAGCGTGTCGCCGGATTCGAAGGTGTTGGTCACGGCGCCCAGCATGTTTTGTTCGATCGGCGCATTGAACACGTCATCGCCGGAGGTGCCGGTCAGATTGTCGACGCCAACTTCGAGAGCAATGGCGCCCGTTTCGCCGTAAGCGTCCAAATAGGCAGCAGTTTCGGCTTGGCCTTCAGCAACGGATTCCTCTGTCGCATCGACACCGTCCAGAACGCCTTTGGCGGAAGCTTCAGCAGCTGCATTGATGCTGCCGTCTTCGTTGAAGTAGGAGAAGCCCGAGATGTCTGCGGTCGACTGAACCCAATCAAGCGCAACGGCTGTTTTGTTGTTCAGGATGGTCAGGTCTTGACCATCAGCAGAATCCTGAGCACCCGACTGGATGTCAATGATCATACGACCAGGGGATTTACCCGCAGCCAATTCGCCTTCCCAGTACGCCAGGCCATCGGCATCGGGCGCGCGGTTAAACAGGTTCAAGTAAACAGCTGTAATAAAGGCCTCTGGGGAAGCCACTTGTGGGTTCGCCAGGAAAGGATAAAGACCTGTCGCTTCGGGCTGAACCGAGAACGACTGTGCAATGTCCAGGTAGGACATGTCAGGGTTGTTATCTAGCTCATTGATCCAATAGTTAAGCCCCGTTGGGTTGGGAGCGCGATCAAAGTAGCCGATGTACAGCTGTACGATCTGATCGATTTGGGCTTGCGTAGCCATGGGTGAATTACCTCCAGAAATTTGTGAACCACGTTCACTGCTCGATAAATGCCTCGGCCACCAACGTTGCCTTACAGGCACGACCGAACAGAGCCTTGGGCTCATAGAGTAGGGTATTACTTTAACTGTACTTCTTTCGCAATAATAAACTGTATAGCAAATTTCATACCCCCTCCTTGATAAGCATGCCCTTGCAACCACTGCGTCCCCCCGGGTCCGCAGATCAGATTGCAGGGCAGTTCAAGAAGATACCGCCAAGCGCAGCGGCACAGAGTATATCCTCCCGCCAAAACCCGAACAGAACGAGAGAAATAGGGCGAAACAGACCGATACGGGCTTCAGTTAATGCACCACGACACCCTACTATGCAGACTACACCGGCTGCAGGACGGACAAGCGCAACCATTGCCCTTCTGGGCACAAATGCCTGACACAAGAGCCAAAAAGGGGTGCTCTGTACGACGTTTCGTCTCCGTCGACCCCCACCCTTTCTGAGAGCTACGGCGCGCCGTGCAGCGCAGCTTTTTCAACGTCGGTTTGGGCGTTCTGAGCACACCATCGCATATTTTCTGGCCCAAACAGCCCTTGGCGCAAAGCGTTGAGTCGGGCAATGCTTAACCAGGATGAAGGGGCGCAGAGTTTTGGACCACAAATGACGCGACCCTCGACCGGATAGACCAAGATCGCGAGAAGCCCCGGAAACCCCAGCTCTTTGCATTTTTGGTGCAGATGAAACTTGGGTTGGCGAAATGATGGCCAACCTTATCTTCGGCGTCCACAAAACGTGGCGTTTTTTGAGGGAGAGTGCATAGATGCGCATCGGCGAAGATTCTTTCGCCAATAGCTTGTCGAACCCAAACCTCGTGCGCGACCTCATTTTCTGCCGCCATCCACCGTGCGATCTGTTCGCACTAGAAAACACGCTCGGGTTAGCGATGATTGACCAAAAGCAAGCAGCCATATATGACCGGTATATATATATTAAAAGTCATATGAGACGATAAATGTCTAATCTTCGTGCCCAGAGAGCTTTGGCGCACCTTGGCCGCAACCTCAAACAAGCGCGCCTCATACGTCGTCTTGCTATGGTCGATCTCGCAGAACGCGCAAACGTTTCGGAGAAGACGATCCAGCGTTTAGAGCGGGGCGATTCTGGCGTGGGCATCGGGAAGCTGGCCGCGGTGCTTGCGGCGCTCGGCGAGCCCGATGCGCTCGCGAAGATCCTGCGGATAGAAGAGGATGCTGTGGGCCTATCCCGCGCCCTCGACGCGATTCCCCAGAGGGGGGTATCCTATGTAAAGCGCCGAGGCGCCCGCGCGCCGGGTAGCCGCCATGAGGACGAAGATGATGACGATGAAGGCGTAGGCTTCTGATGGCCCCGCGCGCAGAACAGAAGGTCGCCCATGTCTGCCTTGGAAGCGCGCTCTTACCGGTTGGGAAGCTGCGGTTCACGCAGGCGCCGCGCCGTCAGCATTCCGAATTTCAATATTTCGAGAGTTGGCTCAACGATGCGCGGTCCTTCGCGATCGCACCTCAGCTGCCGCTCGGGCTGACGCCCTCCTATGCATCCCTGGCATCCACAGGCGATCAGCACGACAGCCTGCCTTCCGCCCTTCAGGATGCGACCCCTGATGCATGGGGGCGTCTCTTGATGGCGCGCGTTCACGGCGCGGGTCTCAGTGAATTCGACACGCTTACCCTGTCAGATGATGCGACGCGCCAAGGCGCACTCCGGTTCATCGGAGAAGACGGCGAGATCATCAGTGGACATCGCGCCCCGGTGCCGAACCTCATGCAGCTTGATGCACTCCGGGAGAGTGCGGCCAAGATCGAGCAGCGCCGCGAGATATCGAGCGAGGGTCTGCGCCAACTCGCAAACGCCGGCAGCTCGATGGGCGGCGCCCGACCGAAGGCGAATGTGCAGGACCGCGATGTCCTCTGGATCGCTAAGTTCTCGTCCCCGGGAGACCAGAGCCCTGTGGAGCGCATTGAGGTCGCGACGCTCCAGTTGGCGCGGGAATGCGGTCTGCGCGCACCAGACGCACGGCTGATGCTGGAAAGATCTAACCATCCAGTGGCCCTGATCCGACGCTTTGATCGGCGGGCGCGCAGGCGTGTCCCTTACTTTTCTGCGCGCACAGCTCTTGATAGATCAGGATCAGAGCAAGGCTCCTATACAGAGATCGCCGAGGCGATCCGGATGATCAGTAAGGCTGCGCGGGCAGATCTGCATGAGCTTTGGGCGCGAATGACATTCAACGTTCTTGTCACCAACACGGACGATCACCTGAAGAACCACGGGTTCATTTATGCCGACGATGGTCTTTGGCGTCTCTCCCCGCTCTTCGATGTGAACCCACAGGCAGAACGCCATCGCTATCTCAAGACGGCGATCATAGAAGGAGAGCCATTTGAGGCGTCACTCGATCTTGCGGTAGCCGCTGCGGAGTTCTTCGATCTATCGCAGAACGAGGCGCGCAGGCGGGCGCGCGAGATGGCCTCACTGATCGCCAATCGGTGGAGACCTCTCATGCGGCAATTCGGTATTGGCGGAGAAGACCTAAAAACTCTCGCAGACGCCTTTGAACACCGCGAGGCAGAGAAGGCTCTTAGCTTCTAATCAACATCACGGCGTAATGTGCCGCGGCGAGACCTTCGAGCAAAAAAGAAACAACCGCCAATCTCTTGACGGCTGCCCCGGACTGCAAAGCGCTGGCGGAAAACCACGGCGCTTCCGAAAAAAATCAAAGCTCTTCTTGTACGAAGAGCTAATAATCCCGCACCGCTTTGCACTCAGACAAGCGCTCATCAAGTATCCAATGAGCCCCAAAGAATTCGACTGTGGACGGCCTTCGCCGCAACATTGCCCCGGATACAACCGAAGATACCATAGACCAGCGGTGCCGCGCGCGCGTTCAGTTTTTCTGGAGACTGCGTAGCACGCGATCAAGCGCCTGGCCTTGCTTAGAATATTTTGCGGGGCTGTCTTTGACCAGATTGTAATAGGCCGCCGCATCATAGAGCTGTACCGGCAATCCCAAATCTTTCGCTGTTAGACGCCCCGTGGCCGACAGCACAAAATAGGCTGCAACATAGAGGTTGGCACGCGCCGCCACACGCGTTGATTCCGCATCCAGGAGCGCCTGCTCGGCGTTGAGAACGTCAAGCGTGGTGCGTGCGCCCAGCTTTGCTTCTTCGCGCACCCCCTCAAAGGCCGTGCGTGCTGCTTGAATTTGTCGCTCTGAAGCCTCCAACTGCGCCCGTGCAGAGGTCAGCCCAGCATAGGCATTGCCAACATCCTGCACGACGTTGTTGCTCACAACATGCAGATTGGCCCGCTGGCTATCATGCTGCGCCATCGCCCGCCGCACAGCAGAAGACAGCGCCCCCCCTTGATAGATCGTTTGGTTGGCTTCCACCCCCACACTTCCACTGCGGGTATAACTTTTGTCGTTGAACGTCTCGGTCAGGCCATAATTGCCCTGAAGCGTCACTTTGGGCGCCATCGCCGCTTCGTTGGCACTTACTGCCAAACGAGAGGCGCTAACTTGGTGTTGCGCGGCCAAAACCGAAGGGTGTTGGCGCACGGCAAGGGCCTTAGCCGCCTCTAAGCTTCCTCCGACGTCAGGCAGGCGCGGTGGCGGGCTAAGGTTGACGGGTTTGCGGCCGATGGCCGTACGGTATTCTTCCACCGCGCGCAGCAACTCCCCTTCCGCACCGGCCAACTCACTGCGGGCCTCTGCCAGCTGCGCTTGGGCAAGCGCTACATCAGTATTTGTCACTTCCCCAACTTCAAGGCGGTCGCGCGTCGCGCGCAGCTCTTCTACGAGAAACCCTAAGTTATTGTTGCGCAGCGCCACAACATCAGAGGCTTCAACAACCCCCATATAGGCTGCCACAGCCCGCAAGAGTACGCGCTGTTCGATGTCGAGCAATGTCTGCCGGGTTGCCAGCACCGTTTCCTTGGCAGTCTCGACCCGATACTGGCTGGCACCGAAGTCATAAATCAACAGCTCTGCGATCAGATTTATTGATGCGGTGAGGCTTTCAGTTGACTGCACAGCCTGAATACCGGAGCTCCGTAGAGAGCCAAAATTCTGTGTCAAACCACCCGCCCAACGCAGTACAGGTTTTAGCATCGCCTGGGCGCTGGCCACATCTTCATCTGCTGCCCGCAGCAAGGCCCGATTTTGCTCCAACAGCCCGGAATGCTCATACGCCCCAATCAAAGCATCCGCCAAAGTCTCCGCGAATGCCGGGCGGGGCACCATCAACACCAATGCCAACGGCAACGCCGTAACACCACGCTGCACAGCGCTCTTGAACCCAAATATACTCATTATTCAGCTGCCTATTGCCTGCGCGCAATTACCTTCCTATCTCGCCCGATCAAATGACCGGCCAAAAAATGGGCTTTACGCTTTATCTCGTTATAAGTGTATCAACTTTACTCTACTGCTAGGTATGCGGTCCTTTTGTGTCAAGCGAAGCGACCAAGCCCGTCAGCCCCGCCCAAAGACTGCATCCTGGGTGTTCGTGGATACTACGCGGCTTTCAAACGGTTCGTTAGTGGCGCGTTGGCGCCCCTCGATACCGTTATCGACGCGCTCAACATCGACCGCCTTCCATCGCGTCGGCACGTCTGATCTGTACCAGCAGCATCGTCAGAAGATTGAAGAACCCTTCGGCTGGGCCAAGTCCGTGGGACCACATGGTTCAAACTGCGTTTGGCGGCCTCGACAGGGTCCGCGACAATTCCCGGCGGTCATGGCGGCCTGTAAAACAGGCCACGGAAACGTCTTGTTGCCTAACGAAAGGGGCCAAATTTGACCCGGCGTCCGAAGCCGCAAAGAACCGCTTTCAAACCGTAGCGACGGAACAGCTGCCTTCTGTAGCAGCCTGCTATAAATTGCTGGATGCTCAATCCGATTCCACGAGCGGTTTTTCGGCTTCCTCAATAGCATCGAATTTGCCGACAGAAACGTCCAGCAAGACCCACCGTGCTTTTTCGTTGATGAAAACTAGGTCAAAACTGATGTGCTCGGGAAGCACAGGAAAGTAGCCGGTAAGACGAATTTGTTCGCCTCCAGCAGCGACTTGCGAATTGAGTATCTCAGGCTCCTCGACCAGCACGGGCAGCATATCCACACCTGCTTCACGGACAGGGGCAAATAAACCGGCCAATCGTGTTGGATCGTTCGCCTCCGAGAAGTCGCGTGACGCATAATCACGCAGGACTGTATAGTTTCCTGTCCAGTTGCCGTGATTGATTGCGATCATGACGTCACGGATCAATGCAACAGCAAAACTGCGCTCAACGCTTGTGTCTTCCTGTGCAGTTGCCGATCCCGCCACCAGCCCAAAACATAGAAGCACCGCAAACAATGTTCGCGGTGCTGTGACGTTGAAGAAATTGGTCAGACTTACCACGCGTAGGTTACACCAACACGACCACCGACTTGATCGTTATCAAACCCGTAGGTGACACCCGCATCGAACTGAGTGTTGTTGTTGAACCGGTAACCCATCGAAACGGCCATCGCTTGTGATCCCTCAAAGCTGCCCAATCCTGTGGACACTGCAAATTGCTTGTTTTCAGGAACATAGGGTGCCTTCAAGGCCATTGCCATCGCGATACCGGACTTGTTGTTGGCAATCGCAGCCGAGTTGTTCTGCACTGCTGAACCAAGGGACAAAACCTGGCCCAAGTTCACATCCGACGTTGCGAGATTGCCCGAAGAGTCGGATGTTACCAGCGCGACCGGACCGCTTTGTGCATCACGACTTGCCTGCGTAGCAATACCAGACGCAGTGTAAGTGTTATTGGCATTACCGAGTGTGAACTGGTTGTCGCGTGTTGCCACGGCACCATTACCAATGGCAGCCGAGTTGGTACCCTGAGCCGAGGAGAGGTTACCAAAGGACAGCGATTGTGCACCTGACGCTACAGCACCTTCCCCAACAGCAGTTGAGCGTACGCCAGTTGCTTGTGCAAGGTGACCAAAGGCTTGAGCACGTTCTGCGGTGGCCATTGCCTGCCAGCCGATTGCAGTTGTGCCGGCACCTGTGGCAACACTTTCGCCGCCAATAGCTGTTGTGGAGGGACCTGTCGCAGCGGCGGTGTCGCCCAACGCAATCGCGTCGATACCTGTCGCAATCGCTTCGTTGCCAATGGCAGTTGCATTATCTGACTGTGCATCGGCGTTTTCACCGATGGCCAATGAACGCACACCCTGAGCCGTGGCGAGGTGGCCAAAGGCCTGCGCGCGCTCTGCGGTGGCGGCAGATTGCCAGCCGATTGCCGTTGTGCCGGCGCCCGTGGCAACGCTTTCGCCGCCAATAGCTGTCGTGGAGGGGCCTGTTGCAGCAGCGGTATCGCCCAATGCAATCGCATCAATACCTGTTGCAATTGCTTCGTTACCAATAGCCGTTGCATTGTCCGTCTGTGCATCGGCGTTTTCACCAATGGCCAATGACCGCACACCCTGAGCCGTGGCGAGGTGACCAAAGGCCTGCGCACGCTCTGCGGTGGCGGCAGATTGCCAGCCGATTGCCGTTGTGCCGGGGCCGGTGGCCACGGTTTCACCGCCGATGGCCGTCGTCGATGGGCCTGTGGTCGTTGCCTCGGAGCCAATTGCAACACCGTCAACGGAGTCTGCGGCGGTGTTCGCCCCATCACCAATAGCGACAGAAAAATTACCATCAGCTGTCGTGTTCACGCCGCATTCTGCAGAGTTCGTCCCTGTCCCGGTATTGCAAGGTGCTGCCCCATCGGCAAATGCCATTGATGAGCTGCTAATCAAAAATATAACTGCAGCGCTATTTTGCAGACGTGAGAGGGAGGTACTATTGATTTTCATCGGGCAATCCTTGTTGGGCGTTTTCGCGCACGAGACATTACTTACTGTAATTGTTGTCAGAATTCGGCCTGTAGGCAGAATATTGGAGACACGGTAGCTTGCGTTAATAAGTTTCAAAAGTTTCAGAATTTTTTTGAAGTTGCCTTGGTAAGGAAAGGCGTATTGTCCGGCATATCGCTCAGAGGACGCGGTATTCCACCATCTACGGACGCACCACGAAGCATTGTAGGCTGCGCTCTATCACAGCGTGGACACGCCATTGGCGCTCACGGCGCCACACTTCAGATCATCGGGCTTGCTAAGTTGCAGTACGTCCCGCAGTCAGTTGTTCTGACTGGCATTTTGCCACTGCAGATGCTCGCTACCATCGGTGCAAAGCAGTTGTCCTGTGACCGCAGGCGCATCGATAAAGTAGCCAAGGGCTGCAGTAATATCCGCAAGGTTCACACCCCGCTTCAACACCGTATTCCGGCGCTCCTGTGCAAAGACTTCTTCAGACTGATGTTGACCTTGCAAGGTTGGCCCAGGTCCGATGCCGTTCACCCGCTGACGTCTACTTTGGCCGGGACAAAGCCATTCTGAGAGAAAGGAAGAAGATCAAGAACCTGACGATCCGACAGCGCCGCTTGCAACATCAAAAACAAGCAGCATAATCAATCACACAACCGAACCAGAGCCTCCAATGTTCAAGCCGCTCTGATGTCCCACTTTATATGACGACGGACAGGCGGTATTTAGATAAGAGCGCGCTAGGCCTCACGTGCGACAAGACTCTCTTAAGACCAAGCGCTCATAAAGCCACACTTATGCCGCGAGCCATCTCTAGGAGAGGCTTTCTAGTTCGCGGGCCCTGCGGGATCTGACAAAATGCCTGCACACACCCGCCCCCTCTTTCTCGCCCATTTTTTGGAAGCAAAATGACGTCATATTTTCAGCTGTCTGACACGGAGAAATCCATCTTTCTCAACGAGAACTGGTCCGCTCTGGACAGTGGCTACAGGTATCACGAAACGACCGTCACCTACAGCTTCCTCACACATGCAGATGGCCGTCAATCAGAGAGCTACCTTGAGGACGCGCCTTTTGTCTTTGAGACGTTCTCACCAGCTGAGCAACAGGCTGTCAGGTTCTACTTGGGCTACATCGAAAGCTTCACGAACCTGACGTTTGAAGAAGTGGGGAGCAATGATGGACAGATGGGCTTTGGCTTTCACAACATGGAGATGGGAGGCTATGCGAGCTATCCCTTCCGCGGAGACCAAGGCGTATTCCTCAATGTCGACGCGCGCCTTCAAGCAGAGCCCGAGAACTTTCATTACATTCTCGCCCATGAGATCGGCCATGCGGTTGGCCTGAGCCACACCTGGGAAGGCCAGATGCCCGCCTTTTCCGAAAGCATGCACGACATGCGGCTCATGACCGCCCTGTCCTATAACAGCGTCCTGTTCGACAGCGGCTCCACACAAAGAGGTTTTGTGACAGGGCTCCAAGCGCTCGATATTGCCGCCCTGCAAAACATCTACGGCACGCGGATAACGTCCGCCGACAATGTCTTCGCTGTCAATGAGCATGGAGGCATGAGCAAGGAGGGCACACACTGGAACATGTCGATCCTTACGCCCACCACCTTGGTCGATACCGGCGGCACGGATACCGTTGACGCAAGCGGCTTGAACCAAACCGGTCCGGCGATATTCGATTTCCGCAAAGGTCTATTTCTCGACACCGAACAAGCAATCGAAATCTATGATTGGAACCAACAGACCTGGTCAGACCCCATCACCCCCGTCTCACCCCTGCCCCGCCTGCAAATCCAGCCCGGGACCGTGATTGAACACTACATCGGCACAAGCGGCGTTGACCTGGTCATCGCAGGTTACGGAAACCAGATCGTAAATGGCGGCGGTGGCATTGATACGGTCAGCTACTCTGGCCACCAAAACAGCTACACGCTGACGCTCAGCGCGCAGCGCACCACCCTCACCGATCGACGCCCCGACCAGAATGGCACAGACACATTGGCCGACATTGAGTTTCTGAGCTTCGATACCGGCATTAAAGGCGATGAGTTTGACTTGTCACTCTTCGGAGGCGCGGCGGGGCTCGCTGAGGCAGACATGCTGAATGTGGTGGAACTCTACATCGCCTACTTCAACCGCGCCCCTGACGCGATGGGCTTGAACTATTGGGGCACCGAGTTCTCCAAAGGCTACACCCTGCCCGAAATGGCAGAAAGCTTCTTCGTGCAATCTGAGACACGTAGCACATATGAGACGGCCTTAGACGCGGATGGCACCCTGACAGATGTACCTGCCTTTGTTGCCGCCGTTTACACCAATGTACTGGGGCGCGCAGCAGATCAAAGCGGGTTCGACTACTGGGTGAATGAGCTGCAGGACAACCCTGACATTACGGCGGGCATCTTCATTCTCGCGATCCTGAATGGCGCCAAGCACCCAAGCAACCCCAGCCCCCAATCTGCACTCGACCAACAATACCTCGAGACAAAGACAGACGTGGGCGCGTATTTTGCTGTTATCAAAGGTATGTCAGACGTCGACAATGCGATCGACGTCATGAGCCGCTATAACGGGTCGCAAGCAGGAGTAGATGCGGCCATCAACGCTGCAGACAGTTTCTATGCAAGCGCCCTCGATGCCACCAACGGCGACTTCTTAATGCCCCTGGTCGGCGTTCTGGATGATCCTTTTGCCATAGCTTGACGGCTGCCCAGAACGCGCGAAACGTCTAATCGAGAAGCCACCCTGTCCGTGACGTCACTTCTCGTAAGCCGCCCCGAGAAAGGGGTGGCAGCGCTCAATGCAACAGGCGATCGCCTGTATGGTCGCCCCTAAGCGCCAAACCCCGCATATAACCGGGCTGATCCCTTGTGGCACTGCCATTTTATTGCTCATCTTGCGGCCCCTGCCCCGGTGCTTGACCTGTGCCGACGCAAAAGGACCTACTCACAGCAAGGCGGTTAATTCCACATGGGCAAATGAATGTAATTCTAACTCAAAACAAAACCAATTATCTTTAGTATACATACCATTCTTAAGTATATAGTATCAGACTATTAAGTATATTTCTGCGTCTTATTATTGCCCCATACAGTAAAAAACCATACTTTATTACCCCTTTAGGCTTATCCCTTATTGCGCTACCTCATAAGTTGTGCCTTGAGTTAATCAAGCGGCCTGCCGCTCATCGGCAGCGCGAAAAGCGCTGTGTATTGAGGCTGAACAACGAGGTTATTGCTCTCCATGATTATCAAATTCATCAAAACTTTCGCACGCGACGAAGACGGCGCCACGGCAATTGAATACGGTCTATTTGCGGCTCTTATCGCGGCAGGTATCGTTACGGTGGTAGGGCTACTGGGTGATGAACTCGTCGCTACTTTCGAAGTTATTAAGACTGCCGTCACCATTCCTGAATGACCAGATCCTTGACATTTCAGGAATTTAAAAATTGAGTATTTTCAATGATATGCCGAAGCGCGTATTGCTTGTCCTATCGACGTCTGCGGTCCTTGCCGTAGCCGTCACTTGGATCAGCATTCGCCCTGAGAGCCAGCCGGCCTCCCCCTCCCCGGGGGAGGTTGCCGTTGTAAATGAGATGCCCAGCATTGCTGTTCTGGGGGCTTCTGAACTCATATTGAAAGACACTGATTTATCGATCGGTTTTATTGAAGTGATCAATATACCTGCCAATTTGATTACTCCGGATTTTATTCTCGATTCTGAAATCAATCGAAAACGTCTATCAGGTCTTCGGGCAGAAAAGGAAATTCAAGTGGGATCGCCAATCATGGCGAGCGATCTTATTATTCCCGAGCCGCCCGAAAAACCGGTAGCGCAGCCAGAAAAGATCAGCAGGTTCACCGGGGATCTGGGAGCCGGCATGCGGGCGATCTCAGTGCCACTCAGCCGGCAAACCTCAATTGGCGGCCTAATAGAGCCAAATGACCGGATCGACGTGATGGTGTCCTACAACTCCCAGGGGGATGTGCGCGCTGTGCGAAGCATCCTTGAGAATGTACGGGTGCTGGCGCTCAATGAGATGGGCAATCGAAGCAATGACGGGCGCATGATGACGCTGGAGTTGCACCCTGAAGGTACGAAGGTACTGGCGCTCGCAGAGCAAACAGGAGAGCTGATATTTGTGCTGTCTTCCGCAGGTGATGGCGGCCAGCCAATCATCGTGCGCGATGACCCCATGCTCTCAACACGGATTTCGGGGGAAACCGTGGATAGCTACACGCCGCCGCCCAAAAAACGCATCACAGTATTCCGGGGACAGGGCGGTCAAAAACAGACCGCTTTTGCTGCGGAGGATCAGGCGCAATCGCCACTTAAACAAGAAGCTCAAACGGGAAATGATCTGCCCATCTCCCGCTAGATTTAGACCTCAGGATTTTCATCCATGCTGCCAAATATTACCAGGGCCATCGCATTAATCGCGGCTGGCTCCGTCATGCTCATCCCTGACATAAGCCCTGCACAAACCGTGATTGAAGCCACCGGGAAACCGGTTAGTCTTTTCCCCGGCGAGGGGAAGTTGATCCGTCTCGACCAGCCTTCCGAAACTGTCTTTTTGGCAAATCCGGAAATTGCAGATATCGAGGTCAAATCTGCAAACCTTGTTTATATCTACGGAAAAAGCCCTGGAAACACGACGCTCTTTGCGCTCGATGAGCTTGATAACGTCACCCTTTCGAGCGTCGTGAAGGTTGCTTTGAATGTTGGGGCGTTAAATTCGGCCGCACATTCCGCCGTATCCGCTGGCAATTACCAGGTGCGGGAAACCGAAGGTGCCGTGGTTTTGACCGGGCGTGTACCTTCCCTTGGAGATGCCACGCAGATTGAGACTGTCGTCCGGGCCCTTTCTGGTCAGGAGGTACCCATTATCAACAGCCTGACGCTCGATAATCCCGCACAGGTGAACTTGCAGGTGAAGATTGCCGAGGTTTCAAGAACGGTCACCGAGGATCTTGGGACAAGCTGGACTGCCCTGGGGAATGGATTGAATGGCGGGGTCGGTGCGCCCGGTGGCTTTGCCCTAAACACCGACTTCACTGTCGGTTCCCAATTGCAGGGCGTCAGCCTCGAAGCGCTCCAACAAGAGGGTTTGGTGACCATCCTATCAGAGCCAAATCTTACGGCGCGATCAGGCGATAGGGCCAAGTTCCTGGCCGGGGGCCGCTTCCCCTATCAAACCGCGGCTTCGGATGACCGAGTAGAGGTCGTTTTTGAACCCTATGGCGTGGAGTTGGAATTCCAGCCCGAGGTACTTCAATCGAACAAGATTAAGCTTGAGGTCGACACCACGGTCCGTGAATTGGATTTCTCAAATGGCAGCACCTCCAATACCCAAGGGCTCCCCCTGATCCTGGAGCGCAGCGCAGCGACGACAATCGAGGTTGGCAGCGGCCAAAGCTTTGCAATTGCTGGTCTGTTCAAAGCCACATCGCAGCAGTCCATTGATGAGGTCCCCGGCCTCGGTCAGGTTCCCCTTCTGGGCGCCCTATTCCGTTCTACTAGCTATCAGAGCGGCGAGAGTGAGCTGGTGATCATTGTGACCCCCTATCTGGTCGAACCAGGCGACCCAAAGAAGTTCAAGACACCCGTCGATGGGTTTAGACCGGCCGGCACATTGCAGCGCGCTCTGACAGGAGAGCTTTCGGTGGGCGTGCCTGTGGAAGACGGCAATGCAATTTCCATCAAGAGCATCAACGGTAAAGCGGGGCTACTTCTGCAATGAGTATCTCCAGAATATCTTTGATGGCTGCCCTGGCTTCCCTATCCCTTGCAGCAGCCTGTTCGGCGCCTGAGCCCAGTGTCTCGGTTCTCGACCGTCTAAACGCCCCCTATGTCGAGGCGCAGCATCAATTCCATTTCGGTCATGGTGCAGCCAATCTGACAAGTCATGAGCGCGGCAAGCTCAACAGCTTCCTGCAGGCAAGAGCGCTGCGCAGTGAGGATGTGTTGATCATCACAATCCCGACCAGTGGCGATAACAATACCGACGCTGCCCGTGTCCAGAATGTAACCGCGGCCCTGTCTCTGGTTCCGTCACGCATTAAGCTCTCAATGCAGGAAAGCTTTGCCAAGCGCCCATTGGAAAGACATCAAATAGGGCTGATCAGGGTCGCACGCGCCGAGGGGATCAGGGTCACATGTCAGCCGGGCGTTGAAGACCTAGGATGCGCCAATGCCATCAATCTCGCGCATATGATCCACCGCCCTGCGGACATCTTATCACCAGCACCTACAGCACGCACGGCAGCGCGTTGACCGTTTTGTTTTGAGGGGATTGACGTGTTTCAGGGCAAAGTAAAACTTAACGCACGGTTTAAGCGAACCCAGATCGAAGCCTTCGTTGAATCCGAAGATGCGCGAGACGCAGCCGAGAAGCTTGTGGCCCAGATTGGCGAAACCGCAAGTCTTACGATCCACCCGGGCACCGCGGCCACGGCCGCCCGCCTCATTGGCACAGCCCCTCTCGGCGATATCCTTATCGTCGAGTTGGGGGCTGCGCTCGGGCCAGCTATGGACCGGATCAAGGAACTGAAGGAGGCCGGATCACGGGTGATCGCCGTCGGTCACGTGAATGATATTCCGACATATCAGGATGTTCTTGATGCCGGGGCTCAGGAATACCTTCCGCTTCCACTGGGTGATCGTCAGCTGCAGATATCGAAGCTGCTGGGCTCGGTCGCACCAGACACACGCACCAAGGCACAGTCTCGCTGTATTGCTGTCTGCGGGGTCTCCGGGGGCTTGGGCGCCAGCGCCATCGCCGAGAACCTCGCTGTGGCATACCTTGATGCAGCGGGGAGCACAAAAGCCAAAGGTGATCTGCAAAACCGCGTTGCTCTGCTTGATGCAGACCTCGAATTCGGCTCGATTGCAGCTGACCTCGATAC
Source organism: Sulfitobacter sp. DSM 110093 (assembly GCF_022788715.1). Classification (NCBI taxonomy): domain Bacteria; kingdom Pseudomonadati; phylum Pseudomonadota; class Alphaproteobacteria; order Rhodobacterales; family Roseobacteraceae; genus Sulfitobacter; species Sulfitobacter sp. DSM 110093. Next base: position 156,386 of record NZ_CP085168.1, on the reverse strand, counting down.
TGATCTGACAATGGGGCTTTTAGACGCCCTGTTGGTGCCAGAGCGGGTTGATGACACCTTTCTTACCTCGACAATGGCAACGCCCTTGGACGGGCTCTATCTTTACTCCGCCAGCGTAAATGATCCCTCCAGCACCTCCGAGATGGAGGCAAATCTACCATCCCTTCTACGTCGTTGCCGCCAGAGCTTCCCTTTAACAGTTGTAGACTTGCCGCGAAGCCTATTGGCGGCACAGCCAGAGCTGGCAGAGGAGTTGGATGATATCATCTTCATTTTCGGACCAGGTTTCTCCTCAGTCCGAAACTGCAGCCGCCTGGTTGAAAGGGTCAGTAAAAGCTCGAACCCACCGCGCTTTTCTTACCTGATGTCCAAGCGACGCCGAGGTGCAGGGCTCACGCCAGCAGAGGTCAAACAGGCGCTGAACATCAGTGACCTGCATGAGCTGCCTGAAAGCGCATCCGACTTGGCCCGCGCCTCGCTGAAAGGTCAGCCCGTGAGGAGGATCTCAAAAAAAGGGCCCTATAGCCGGGCCATCACGCGCCTGATGAACGATCTCGAAGAGCCTGTAAATCTGGGCTCACAGTCAAAACGGAAGGGCCTCTTTGGGGGGAAGAGGCATAACAAATGACGCTAACGGAAAGCTTCCCTGATCAAAAGACCCCCTCAATACCGGCAGAGTTGCTTCAGAAAATCAATGCGCTCATTTCAAGTGGCGCGGAGCCTGGGCCTCACGTCGTAAGCCGGGCCATAGATTGGTATGAGGCGCAGACGGGCCAGGAAATACCTATTGATGAGCAACGCGAGCTGGTTCGATCTCTTAGTGAGAAGGCCAGCGCTCTGTCTGAACCAGAACCAGGGGCCCTGCCGGACACGTCAGCACACCCTGCCCGGAGCGCCTCTCTTGCCGGGTTTGATCGCCACCTCAACAGCCTCAGTCAGCGCGTCATGCCGGAAATTATGGCGCTTCTCGACCTTACCGAGCTCGCCTCAGGACCGGATGATCTGCAGCGCGAGACCATCGCCCGGGCTGTTCGCAGCGTCAGCAGAAAACAGAAATTAGAACTTAACGGGGCCGAAAGCACTCAGCTGGTTGAGTATGTCCTCGACGATATGATGGGCTTTGGCCCCCTCGAGCGGCTGCTGGCTGACGACACAATATCCGACATCATGGTGAATGGGTCCAAGCAAGTCTACATTGAGCGGAACGGGCAGCTAGAACTTACAGGCGTCACCTTCCGGGACAATCAACATGTCCTCAATATTGCAACACGGATCGTATCGCTGGCTGGCCGTCGTGTTGATGAAACCACCCCCCTGGTTGATGCCCGCCTGCCAGATGGTAGCCGTATCAATGTGACGATCCCTCCGCTTGCTCTGAAGGGACCGACGCTAACAATCCGGAAGTTCCCCAAGGGCGAGCTGCAGCTGGCAGATCTTGTGGCGCGCGACAGCCTATCCTCACCCATGGCAGAGTTTTTGCGTCTTGCGGCAAAGATGCGATTGAACATCCTTATTTCGGGAGGAACAGGGTCCGGTAAAACCACCCTGCTGAATGCGATATCAGGCGAGATTTCAGAGGCCGAGCGCATTGTGACAATCGAAGATGCTGCAGAGCTGCGGCTTCAACAGCCGCATGTCGTATCTCTGGAAACGCGGCCACCCTCGATTGAGGGACTTGGCGAGATCACCATGCGTCATCTGTTCCGCAATACGCTTCGGATGCGCCCCGACAGGATCATCATCGGCGAAGTGCGCAGCGAGGAGGCGCTGGACCTCTTGCAGGCAATGAACACCGGCCACGACGGCTCGATGAGCACCCTTCATGCCAATTCCCCCCGCGAGGCGCTGACACGCCTAGAAAGCATGATCGCCATGTCAGGGACCGCCCTTCCAAGTGAATTCGTTCGCCAGCAGATAAGCTCCGCGATTGACCTGGTGGTTCAAATATCGCGCATGCGAGATGGGGTACGTAGGATCACCTCAATCTGCGAAATCGTGGGCGCTGAGGGCAACACGCTCAGCATGCAGGAACTGTTTTGCTTCACCCCCGATCTGACCCGCACGGGCGAGACCATCATTGGAGAGTTCCAAGCAACAGGCAGCACCCCCTATTTCACGACGCGGGCGGCAGAAATGGGTCTGGAAAGCACATTGCGCCGTACATTGGAGATTTAGGATGCTGCAGATATTTGCTTTCTTCCTCCTCATATTCGGTGTCTTTGCGACCACCGGATTGGTCTTCGCCATTACACTCGACCGTGCGCGTCAGACACGCCTTCAAAGGTTGGTCAAGTTTACCAAGAACCATCCACTTCAATTCTCTGATCGGGCGACACGGCGCCTTGAAATTGAGGATGAAGGCGAGACTGGCAAGGTCGACAACAGCCGCTTCGCGCGCCTGCTTGATACCCGTCTGCGAGAGGCCGGGTTGGAGATGAAACCCAGAAGCGCCATAGCGGTGATGGTGATTATGGCCATCGTGATGGTCGCGGCATTCCAGATTCTTAAACTGGCGCCCCTGCCCTTGGCTCTGCTCATTTCCGGGCTGTCCAGCTACCTGTCTTTCACTGTCTGGCTCGGTCATCTGCGCTCACGCAGGATTAAAGCGTTTAACGAAGCATTGCCTGATTGCCTTGATGTGTTTGCCCGCGGGCTTCGGTCCGGGCAGCCGGCACCGGTTGCCCTGCGGGTGGTGGCCAATCATGCCAAGGGCATTGCCGAGGAAGAGTTTAGCTTTTGCTGTGAAGAAATGCGTCTGGGAATAGGATTGAACGAGGCGCTTGGCGGTATTGCTGATCGCATCGGCTCCCAGGAAGCAAGGTTCATTGTTATTGCTGTTGGGCTTCAGGTCGAAACCGGTGGCAATCTGGTCGAGACACTGGAAAACCTTGCCAATATGTTGCGAGAGCGCCGTAAGCTGCGCAAGAAGGCTGCTGCTTTATCAGCAGAAGTCAGGGTCAGTGCCGCAGTCCTATCCTCCCTTCCCTTCGCTATTGGCCTCATCATCTGGATGGTGAACGGCGAATACCTTCAGCCACTTTTCATAGATGCGCGCGGACGTATCCTTGCGCTGGTCGGCGTTGCCTTCCTCGGCATGGGTATTTTCAGCATGTATAGATTGTCGCGTCTCGATGTTTAGTGAAATTCCCCCCCTTGTTCTGATACTCATCGCAGCACCAATCCTCTATTTTGCACAGACAGCGGTGTTGAACGCTCTCGACGGACGCGAGCGCATGGCGCGACTGAACCGCACCATGAACCTGAAACGCAATGATCGGACCATGCCGAGACGATCAAGCTCTGGCTTCCTGCTGGGAATGGCAAAGCGCGTTGCCATAAACACCTCCGAGCGGTTCTCCATCGTCAATGGGGGCGAGGCGGAAGCCTCTGCCAAGTTGCTCCGCACCGCAGGGTTCCGCGGGCGAGACGCTCTGCTGATCTACTCCTTCTTGAAGTTGTTGCTGCCGATCGGAGGTATAGGTTTTACCTGGCTTTGGTTCTCACTTGATGCGTCCAGCGAGATGGGGGTGTTCATGAAAATCATGATTGCCCTCGCCGCTGCACTTCTGCTCTCCAAGCTCCCAGATGCGGTCCTCAAATTTCGTCAAAAGCAAAGGTATACCGAGGTCCAAAAAGCTTTCCCGGACATGTTGGAGCTGCTGGTCATCGCGACTGAGGCGGGGTTGAGCTTCGGGCCTGCTCTCAACCGAGTGGCGCGCGAGTCACATGCTGTAGCTCCAACACTCTCATTCGAAATCAGACAGTTATATGTCGAGCTTAATGTCATGCCAGACCGTGACGGGGCTTGGGTCAGGCTCTCGGAGCGTTTACCCCTCTCGGAAATATCAATCTTTGCCAATGCGATGATGCAGGCCGAACGCTATGGCACCCCGATCTCGCAAGCCCTGCGTACCCTAATGCGCGACCAACGCGCGCTTCGCTTGTTGCGGATCGAAGAACAAGCGGGGCGTATCCCGGCCTTGATGACGATCCCCTTGATCCTTTTCATCATGCCCGCGCTCTTCGTGGTGTTGATCGGTCCGGCCGCCCTCAACATTCTCGACAATATCATGGGAGGGGCTTTGAACTGATGCCTCATAGATGCAGTTTTTGGAGGAATGAGGACGGCGCTGTCGCCGTGGAATTTGCACTGATCTTACCGCTCTTGCTGGCGATCCTTTTGGGGATTGCCTGCTTTGGGCAATACTTCTCGATTGCGCATAGCTTGCAACAGCTTGCCGCTGAAACCGCACGATACTCTGTCCGAGGGCTAGGAAGAGAAGAACGCGAGGACAAGGCCTACGTTTTTATCGAAGAAGCCAAAACACGTTTCCCAATCCTACAGGGTGACAATGTCACCGAGTTAATTTCGATGGATGTGACGCCTGGGCCAGGCATCAAAGTGACCCTCACTTATGATCTGACTGGTTCTGTAATCGACCTAGTGGATGGCTTCCTTGGCCTTAAAATCACCAAGGTCTCGAGGAGTAGCCATCTTGTATATTAAAGGCTTCCTGAAGCGCTTTGGCAAAGACGAAAGCGGTGTCGTGATCATCATCGCGGCCCTCATGCTGACCGTCCTCATGGGATTCATGGCGCTCGCCATTGATGTTGGTCTCCTTTATTTCCAACAGAAAAAACTGCAAACAGAGGCTGATCTGACGGCCGTGAGCGCTGCCTCGAACTTGTGGTCGGATCCGGACGAACATGCTCTCGAAACAGTGAAGTGGAATGGCCTTGAGCCGGATGCTCTCACGGATATCAAATATGGTCGCTTCATCCGCACTGAAGATGCGAAACTCGAACCGGGGAGGTCATGGGTTGAGCCAGGCGATAACGCTGCGCAGGTCACCCTGAACAAAGAGGTGCCCCTATATTTTGCACAGATCTTTCTGGATCAAGATACGACGCGCATCCAAGCGGAGGCGACAGCTGCACGCTATGATAGCGCTTCTTTCAGTCTGGGCTCGAGATTGCTCAGGATTGATGAGGGAATTCTAAACGCGGTTCTGTCTGCGGCTCTGGGCACAACGGTGGGCCTCGATGTCCTTGATTATGAGGCCTTGGCAGATGCCGATATCGACCTGCTGTCTTTTTCGGACGCATTAGCGTCACGACTTGATGTTACGGCGGGAAATTATGAGGTTCTACTCACGAAAGAGGCTGATCTTACAAATATCGCCGGAGCTCTTCTCGACACAGGTCTTGGAGAGGAAGTTACAACCGCCTTAACCACCATCATCAACAGTGGAGCTTCAGAACTTCTAAACGTCTCCGATCTCATTTTGATCGAAGGAGAAGATGTGAAGGCCCTCGCTCCTGACCTCCTGCCCAAGATCACCGTCAAAGCGCTCGATCTACTGAAGGCATCGGTGGATATCATTAATGCAGAAAGACATATCGAGTCAGACCTCGATGTCGGCATCGACGGTTTGGTCTCCGTAGATTTCGACCTGGTGGTGGGCGAGAAGAAAGCAAAATCAGGATGGATTACCATCGGAGAGCGCGGTACGACCCTCCATACGGCACAGACACGTCTTAAGCTGGACCTGAAACTAGAGCCCTCGATCTTCGCTCCTCTGGGCCTTGACATCTTATCTGTTAATTTACTGCCGCTCTATATCGAGGTTGCCGGTGCCACCGCCTCACTGACAGATATCGACTGCAGCGTCTCAGAACCCGATGATGTCATAGCCCGTTTTGATACCGGCACAGACCCTCTGAACGGCGTAACAGGGACACATGTGGCTGAGGTATTCCTGGGGCAGTTCGATCCGCCAGACTTCAATGATAACACGACCCCATTGAACAAAGACAAACTTCATCCCGCAGATTTACTCAAGATTGAGGTAGATTTGTTTCTGGCTAAAGTGGAAATAGCTGTGCTGTTGGAAGCGGCAATACCCCTAGGTATTTCCGAACAAGCACAGACAGAATTTATCCTTTCCGAAGTTTCTAACTACGATCCTCCGCCATTCAAGGAAATTGGTTCTGGTGACCTTTTGACCGGAGTCCTTTCGGCGGTCATGAAAGAAGTTGATGTTTCATGGGACTTTGACCTCGAACTCTTGGAGATCAACTTTGGTTTTCTCACCGCTATAGTTGAAGCGACTTTAGAAGGTACTCTGAATACCCTTCAAAGCGGCATTCCCCCTATCTTGAGTGGTCTAACCTTAGCTCTGGACGATGCGATCGACGAACTAATGGAGACACTCGGCCTTGGCATTGGAGAGGCTGATCTGGCTTTGCATGGTCTCGCTTGCGACAAACTTCTACTTGTCCGATGAACATGCCACCTTTCAAATATGATTTTTCCCAATTGGAGATAAAGTTGCCCCTCCCTAAATCACTTCTCCGCCCCCTCGGCGCTCTACTCCTGGCTGTCTCTGTTTCGGCCTGCACCGTACCCACAGAGCAAAGCCGGCCGACCTCTGACGCAGGACCTGCCTCATCAAGTCTGAGGCTTGCGCAGGCTACGGCCAAGTCCGGAGACCACCAGACCGCCGCGCGCTTGTTTGAAAACATCGTAGAAGAGGAGCCGGAGTCTGTGTCCGCTCTACTGGGATTGGGCGACAGCTACTCACGCCTTGGACAGCAAAACCGTGCTGCAGCGGTCCTCAACCGTGCCCATGAGCTCGATAATCGCAACGTCGAGGTCCTATCGGTCCTAGGCCGCGTCCATCTCTCCCAACATCAAGCAGAAACCGCACTGGCCAATTACAACAAGGCCCTGAAAATTGACCGAAGCAATATCTCAGCCATCACGGGCAAGGGCGTGGCCCTCGATACGCTATCGCGCCATGCGGAGGCTCAGGAGGCCTATCAAAGCGGGCTCTCACAATATCCGGCCAACTATGTGCTGCGCAACAACTACGCCCTTTCGCTGGCGCTGAGTGGCCAACAGACGAAGAGTATTGCAATCCTGCAGGAGTTGGTGCGCGATCCGGTCGTGGCGCCACATGTCCGAGACAACCTGGCCATGGTCTATGGGCTTGCCGGGCGGGAAAACGACGCAAGAGCAACGCTTGCTTTGGATCTTGAAGCCAGTCAGATCGAAGAGAATATGGGGATCTACCGCGCCCTGAGACGGATGCTTGGCGAGGGCAAGAAAATCGGCGCACTGGTCTACGCATAGTATCCTGTGTGCAGATTTTCGTACGGAAGTGAGCCCCATTTAGAATGGACCCAACTGGCTGGACCAGAAAGCCCTCAGCATCTGATGCTTTAGACGTGCTTTGCTTTCGGTGCCGTTTAAGAGGAAACTGGTCGTGATAGCTGAGCCCCCCTGTCTATCAGGAGGTGGCCGAAATTCGTGAAGGATACCGAAAACGCGTTTGCGGCGTGCAATTGATCGGTAATCCCCCCATTTCTAATGGGGTCCAGCCGTAGAATTCACGCGGCTGTTTTCAGTTTCATTGCGGGTGTCATGCCGCCGATGCCCATGTTGGGTCGCTCGTTGTTGTAAGATGGGGTGGTTGCCGCCCTCCCCAAACGGCATCGCAATGTGCCAGGATGTGGTCCTGAAAGAGCCCCAAGCTGGTAACACCTAAATGAGTGTATAGGGTGAAATCATCGCGCTATTGCGGCTCTGATCCGAGCACCAAGTTCTCTGGGTTTGAATGGCTTAGTGATAACTTCTATCGCACCAAGTGCCAGCATTTCGGATTCGGCACTTTCACCAACCCGAGCGGTCAAAAAGATAGCTGGAACATCTGCAAGGCCTGGAAGTTGCCGTAACTTTTCGAGTGTTTGAGGGCCTGACATATCTGGCATCATGTAATCGAGTAAAAGAACCTCTGGATTGAATTCAGACGCTCTAAGGAGAGCGGCTTCGCCAGAGTCACATTCGGCCACCTCGAAACTATCATACAGCTCAAGGGAAAGCTTGATGATCTCAAGAATGTCAGGTTGATCTTCAACGATTAGTATTTTGATAATATTCATTATTAAATCTGGCTTAAATCGGCAACTTCGTTCCGATCCAGTACTTATCGAGTTCAGTAATTGAAGTCACTCAAACTTTAAAATTGTTAGCCAAATTATAACTTTAAGGCGAGATATGGGCGCACACAGCATCGGCTTTTATGATGAGTTTTGCGCCCGCAACATTACTAGGCAAGCGCCGGGACCTGTAAATCATTAGGTTTAAGCCGCGATCAAGATAGGCTGGCGCTGCCCCGCGACAATCATGTCGATCCTCGCAAGGCGCGCGCCACCGCGGCTGCTCGCTCCGCCGGAACATCGCCCGGCATCCGCAACACCAGATCGTTTCCAAGCTCAATCGTGATGATGCCGGCGGCCCGGCGGGCAGCCGCTGGCGGACCAGCGTCCTCAGGCCCCCCGTAACCGGCACAAAGGCTGGCAGAGCAGCAGGCGCTACCCCGGCCATGGCGTCCGCCGGCAAGTCCAACTCCCCCTGGCGTGCCCGCCGCCGCCACTCGGAGAGTTGATGCGCGGCCAAGTCGTGCTGTCGCGCGACATCCACCACCCGCACACCGGGCTGAAAGCTCTCGGCTACAATCCGGGCCTTCACATCATCTGGCCAGCGTCGATATCCCCGCGTTCGCTGCAAAACCTCAATGCAGCCATCAAACCCATTCCCGCCATCTGCCATCGCCGTCTCCTTCTGAATGCACAGAGAGAAACTCTCCGCTCCATCAGCGTAACGGAACCGTGGAAATCAATGCGACGGGGACGGCGCTTACGCTTCAAACGTGGACCATGAGATTCCTAAATGGGCCCAATTTAAAAAGGGTTTGAACGGGTGTGCTCCCGCTATAGGACGTTTCTAAGCAACCGTCGTCTGGATCGCGGCGTGATTTATACCGGAACAAAATGTAAGCCTTGGGAGGGGGCTGGCTTCTTGCCACTACTTTACTTGCCCCGGGATTCTCGCTCGCAATAGCTGTCGTCATTGCACAACATCGCTTTTTCTATGAGAGCGCAATCACAGGGCAGAACCCGCTTTAGAGCTTGTGACCGGGCAGCTTTAAAGCCTGCTGAATCCAACTTACCAGTTGATCTTCATCGAGCCCCTCATCCTCATGAATATCCAAGTAGCGGGTTCCTTCGACTTTGGAGGCCTTCGGCGGCACTGGATCAAGTGAAGAGCCCGTCATGAACGTGATCTGCACATAGCTCTTGTAGCAGTACATGGCGAGAAACCAGCCGTCCTCCTTGCCATAAAACGGGGTATTCCACCGAACCTGTTTTCGAACCTCGGGAAAAGCTTTTACAATCAAGGTGTCGATCTGTCTTCCAAGCTCATACTTCCAGCCCGGCATTGCAGAGATGTACGCCTGCACAGATGGATCGCCATCCCCTTTGGGGATATAAGGGTTGGTGCTCGATGAATGCGTTGGCTTGTTGGTATCGGTCATAATCCGAGTTTAACACGAAAATTACAAAGTGCCGAGCTCCGCCATCCGGCAGCATCTTTGTAGCTTCGGGCTCTCATCCGGCTTTCGCCGCACTGTTTGCACGCCAATTCACAGCTTTAGGATCACTGGCGGGGGGTCACGACGCCACACCCCCCTGTTGGGAAACTGCGGCCGTTTCTGGCACTTATGTTGGGCGATAAGTTTCTTGCATTTGTAGGGTGTCTCGCCGATCGTCGCCATACTGCTACCCATGATTGCCAGCTTTAACAAAACCGCCTCCACACACCCAAAGGCAAAAGCATTAAAAAAAGGAATACCATGACCAAACCTTTGAATAAATCCGAGCTCGTCGCAGAGATTGCCGCACATGGAGAAATGACGAAAGCAGAAGCAGTAGCCGCACTTGATACCGTTGTGGCCGTCATTACAGCACAGATGGTCGCAGGAAAAACTGTCATCCTGCCAGGCCTTGCCAAGTTTGAGACACGCGACCGCCCTGCCCGTCAGGTTCGCAATGTCTCCACAGGTGCGATGATAGACAAAGCCGCTGACCGCGCCGTTAAGATATCGGCTATGACTGGAATTAAAGCTGCCGTTAACGCTTGACGCGTTTTCAGCTGTTTAACAAGCGGGTGGACTGCCAGAGATGAACAGGTTGGCGGTCGCCTCAGCGGATGGAGCGGCTCTCGGAAATCTGGATCATAATTCTACTGGGTAGCGAGGCTTGGGCCTGTTCGAAATAGGCTTACATCGTTGGTGAATACCGTATCAGGCTCGAGGCGGATCAGACGCCCGGACGGATCATCGACGCGGGCGATCTCGGAGACAAACCAAAAGTTCCAATCCCTCTCTGGGCCGAGGTAGCGGGTAAGCAGGCGCTTGAACAAGTCGGGTTTCATTGGATGTATTGCGGCCCGACCGCGCATGCCAAGATGCCGCAAAATGCCTCCCGCATTGTCGTATTGCACAATTTCGACAGCCACACGCGGGTCATGCGCAATCCGTTCGATTGAAGCACTGCTTTTTGAGCCCAGCATCCAGAGCGAGCCTTCTTCCCACTGGAACCAGACCGGCGCATTTCGCGGGGCGCCGTCCTCTGCGACCGTGGCAAGGTTGGCCATGAGAGGAAGATGTATGATCTGCTCGAACTCAAATGCGGTCTTCATTTGCTCACACTGCGACGAACAAACTGCATTAGCAACTTTCGGCCTGACAACGCTAAAGGTTGTTGGCAGGTTGAGCGATAATCAGGCCTCTACAAACTAGGGCTGAACCTGATGTTTGGGCGGTTTTGCGACGTATCCGATTGATTTGTTGTTGCGAGACAGCAAGGCTACCGAAGGAGATACACTTTTGGGTGTGCAGGTTTTGGTAGTGGGTCTCTGTCCAGCTGCTGTTCACTGCATCGAACCGAATGACCGCTATGTATGAAATAGGAGCGGGTAGAAGCACACCCACTCCTATTAATAATCACCCGCCGGGCGTTGCTGCTGACCCCGCGAGAATTCCACCATCAATCGTCAGTTCAGTGCCCGTCATGTAGGCGGCTTCGTCTGAGGCGAGCATGACGGCAAGAGCTGCGACCTCTTTCGCCTCGCCAAAACGCTGCATGGGTGTGTCGGCCACCATTAACGCCTCCCGGTCCGCCCTATCAGGACCGTCGCCAAGCATCTGTTCCCACATCGGCGTCATGATCGCTGCCGGATGGACTGAGTTACAGCGGATGGCGAGGCCTTGACCGGCACAATAAAGCGCTACCGATTTTGTGTGGTTGCGGATTGCAGCTTTCGAGGCGGCATAAGCAGCGGCCATTGGAATGCCAACCAGGCCAGAGCGGGACGAGATATTAATAATGCTTCCCACACCTTTTTTCCGCATGGCACGGATGGCATAGCGGCAACCGAGGAAGGTGCCGTCGCTATTCACGGCATGAACGGCCCTCCAGTCAGCCAAGGAAGCGTTTTCAGGATCGTGAGCCGGCGGTAAGCTATCAAACGGCCCTTCAAGACCGGTGATGCCAGCGTTGTTGACCAGCACGTCGAGGTCGGGAAAGCGCTCTGCTACGACATTCCAATCAGCCTCGGATGCCACGTCAAGGCGGGCAAAGGTTGCGCCGATCTTGTCGGCCATGGATTGCCCGGTCTTGGCGTCAACGTCTGTCAGTATGACGTTAGCCCCTTCATCGCAAAATGCGATTGCAATGGCGGCACCAATACCTCGGGCGCCCCCTGTTACGAGGGCGGTTTTGTTCTGTAGTCTGAGCATAAAATCTCCGTGAGATTCGTGTTCGCTGGATCCCAAGCGTCGATCGCTCAGAGCGCATTGCCGCCCTGTAGGCGGATTACCGGAGGCGTTTATCCATTGTCGTTCACTCCTCTACGAATGGTAACAAAATAGAAAACGATATTATGACGGTCAAGCGCACATAAGCCGCCATTCGCGGACCGTGCGGCATCTGACAAATGGGCACCTTGCAGTCATTCGCCCCGCTATCTTCGGCGCGCAGGCCGCGGCAATCACATCAAATGCAAAATGAATGCGGTCATAGGGGAACTCGCCCCCCTCGTTGGTCCAGTCGAGACACCAGCGTTGATGAACGTTCTCACGTCTCGATGCACGGCCTGTTCGCCACGATCAACACGCCGAGAAACCTCCCGGATCGACAAGGCCCCCTCTCCGGCCAACGCCTTCACGATGGCCAGGGAGGGGCCAAAACCCGGTGCATGTCGTCTTAAGTTGCGAAATTCAGCGTGGGCGTGGCGTCGGCGGCCGCGCTCAAGCGAACGGTTAGAGTGTTCATTTCAGCATCCATTCGTGTGAATTACCCTTCGATGCGCATGCGCATCATCTTCTCAGGGTTTGCCTCGATCGTCTGCAGATACGCTTGAACAGCGGCCGCAGGCACACTGTCACCCTGCTCGTATTTTTGAAGGGTTTTCAAATCCACGCCAAACATGACGGAAAATTGCTTCTGGGTCAGGCCCACTGATGTTCGGACTTTTTTGACCCATTCTTTGGAGGCGTTCTTAGACTTCAGCTTGGGAGACCTTCGGATAAATTCAGGGTGCACCCCGACCGCCGCAAGTTCATTTGCCAGACGCTCCCGCGAAGCCACCTGTGGCAGAACCAACAGTGCTTCACCCTCATCAATCACGCTTTCCACTGCCCGCTTGGCAAGCAGAAGCTTCAGGCCGCATTGTGCGAGAGCTTGCGTTGCCGCAATCGCATTGATTTCAGCAGAGTCACCCTTAGGACGAAGAACGACGCTTTCTTTTGAACCGGACTGGTTGCGGTCGACGACCTGGACTGGCCCCAGTCGTCCGAACACCTCCTTCAATTCTGCATTCTTCATAATCTAACTCCTCAAGTACTGAAGCAGCAATCTGACGAAGCCTACTGGCTCCCAGGCCGTTTGGATCAAAGCCTTCGCCGTGCAGGTGAAGCCCTTTTGCCAGAATATGCCGGCGCTCTTGGTCGACCTCGACTTCAGCCATAACCTTCAAGAGCCCTTCGGCTATCTCGATGGATATGATTACAACCGGGTCATCAGAGTCGTCGATCAGGATCACTGCTTTCTCCATATAACATATACCCTGATAGGGTAGTAAATCAAATACATCTCGCGAAGCCTTGTCGTAGCGCAGAACGCAAAAACCGTTCACCACGAGGGCAAATTGGAGCGCGACGCAGCATCGGTTAGTTGGGCGCGCAGCATCGTTCTCGCCGAAACCAGCACGAGCGCCCAGCTCCAGACGCTGCCGTTCGACAAGCTGGCGCTGAATTCACCAGGCTCAAACAAAGCGGTCGCTTGCATCACTCGCGAGAAGGTCGGTTTTTGGGAAGTCACTATTGCTGGGTGGGTTAGAACCTATCACAAACCGATCCATCAGAAAGGACGACGCTGTCCATCGGAATATCCCATGGCATAGGAAAAATTGTCGGAATGCGGCAATGGGAAAATCCGACGCCAATAACCTTTGGCAAAGGATCGAGCTGCGCCAAGGTCTTGTCGTAATATCCGCCCCCATTGCCGAGCCGAAAACAGGCTTCGTCCACGCCCAACAATGGCGAGATCACGACATCCGGCACCGCTTCTGCGCCGCGCGTGGGTACCGGAATGTTCCAGATACCGCGTTCCATTGCACAACCTGGCTGCCAGGCGCGGAAACTCAACGGCGCGTTTTTTTCCGCGACAACCGGGAGAAGAACAACAGCACCAGCGGCATGCGCCTTGGCCATCCAATCGCGCAGGTCCGGCTCCCCGCGAATTGGCCAATAAACAGCGATCTTCATGCCCTGCTGCGGGACGACGCGTGTCTCGAGTTTTGTGATAAGATTTGCGGTCATCGCGGCACGCTGCTGAACGGACAATTGCCGCCGCGCCTCCATCAAACGGGCACGCTCTGCCGTTCGAAACCGGGCCACATCTCGCATCCTTATTGGATCGACTGGGTTCCCATCGATCAAAAGATGGGCCATGCACGGGTCCGAGCCGCCTGTGACGTCATCCTCCATCATCAGTCCCTCTCTGACCTCACATTATTGATGTCCGATAGAAGTTCTGTTGTCAGACTGCGCCGCGCAAGGGTTCCGATCAAGTCAGACCGCGTGACAATACCAACGATACTGCCGTTGGCCAGAACCCGCACGGCATCAAAGGCGTCATCCGCGCCACCGCTGGCAATAGCCACCAACAATCAATATTTCCCCAATGTCACGTCCGTCAGGTAAGCTACAAACTCCTACTTCGCGATCATAGCTGCGCCGTCCTTCCAAGGTGCAGCGAAGCTGAACACCTTTAACTATCCCAGTGATTTGCCGCGTAGCGCGATCGCCAGATTTACTGCCGCGTTCAGCACAGTCGAGATTAGCAATCCGGATCGGGATAAGGCCAACAACAATAGTATCGCCATCCCGGATGCGGGTAACGGTGTCAACAAGCTGCGCGCCGGGCGATGCAGTCGAAGTTTCCTGTGTTCGACGAACACTCTTCCGTGCGCTACCGTCTGTCCATGCGCCTCCCCCTCTTATTATGCGCGGTTTGCTGGCATCTTGCTGAACGGCAGTCTGATTTTCAGGTCGCAGCACTATCGCCGACAGCAAGACTGCGCAGCCAATCACCGGCAGAAAAGATGATAAACCGTTTTTGCGGCGGCGGAACTTCGTGACTTTTGACATTCTGTCCAGTTTGCTGGGCAAATCAGGCAGCAATTTGACGAAAGAGGTTCAAGAAAGGGCGACCGGCGACCCTTAGGTCACAACGCTGTTGCCGGGCTGCCGATATCAAAAACACCCATCAGGCAGAGAAAACCCCCGCTGCCATCGGGCAACGGGGGCTCTTTGTTCAACATCAAGTGCTGAACTAGCTCATGCTTCGCGTTCCAGCTTTTTACGTGCCAGCTTACGGGCACGACGGATCGCTTCGGCTTTCTGACGCGCGTTTTTCTCGGAAGGCTTCTCGAAATGCTGCTTGAGCTTCATTTCACGGAGTACGCCTTCCTTTTGGAGTTTTTTCTTTAGAACCCGGAGGGCTTGATCAACGTTGTTGTCGCGAACACTAACCTGCATGTGGTTTCCACCAACTTTCTTGTTAAAATTGTAATAATTTCCAGTAACTGGCGGGATAGAAACCCTAAACTGACTTGTATAGCAAGGTCGGATATGCGGAACAAAACTGCCAATTTCCACTGTTGCGCCGAGGCCCACTCAACCTACCATAAAAACATCGTATCGCGTTGTTTTACCGATAATTTGATGGGTGCATTTCTGAACACCCTCTAGAGGATCAGCCTTAGCGGGCCACTTTAGCACCACGCGTTTACGTGCATGTGCGATCGCCAATCGTACAAGATCAGCAGCGTCATCGTCTGCGCCGACGATTTCACGGACTTGACGCAGCTCCAACTTCACCAGTGCAGAATTTTTACGTTCAGGATGCATTGGATCGATCAGAATTGCTTCGGCAGATAATTCAGGGATCAAATCCAGGGCGTCGCCTTTCAAAAGTGTCATGCGGCCAATTATTTCGCGGAGCTGGCCACCTTCTCTTGCTGCGCGCTTCATGCCCTGAACTAACAATGAATGCATTTTCTCTGAGCGTTCGATCAAAGTGACCTGGGCACCTAAAGAAGCTAAAAGAAATGAATCCCGTCCCAATCCGGCTGTCGCATCAACGATCATGGGGGTTTTACCCTCCCGTAGCCCCATAGCCTTGGCCAAATCTTGACCACGACCACCACCAAACCGAAGACGATGTGCAACAGAACCTTTGACAAAATCAATGCGAAGCTCTTTCGCAAACTGCTTCAAACTTTATCCATTTTCTATTCCTGAAGATCACCATCGCTCGCACGCTTCAGCCTGTAGTGCATTTTCCACACCTTCATAAAGCGGTTATTGGTGGAGCGTGCAGCATTTTACAGTATGGGCTCATTACTGCCCTTAGCTTCAACAAGCACCCAGGGCGGCTCACGGCACGGGATTGCCGTTTGGGGTTGCCTTATCGACGAGCGCTCACCCCAAATTGGAAGTTCGTTGCAGCAGCTTTAATGTTCAGGCCGCATCGATTTCCGGGTCTTTCACATCGGCATTCTTGAGCTGTCGCGCCATGATTTCAATAAACGGTATGGTCGGGTTTGCTTCGGCCAGCATACCGACTTTCATCCAAAATTCAGCCTGAGCATTGATCGAACGGCACATGACAGCACTGGACTTGCGCAGTTCTTCGTGCAGCCCGTCCCCGATTTTTACGATCCCCATCGACGCACCTCCCACTTTGCATTATACGAATTATACATGATTCGTATAATACCTAAGCAACATGAGGTCAATCTGTCTGCTGTTGCTACCATGGAGGATGAGAGAGACGGCATGATGAAAGGCTATATCGACGTGCCCGTCGCACCAAAGGCGCAAGACGCTCGCAGAACCGAAGCCGTCAAACTGTACGGACCAGATGCATTCGAAGGCATGCGCCATGCGGGCGCCTTAACTGCAAGATGTCTGGACGGCGTATCCGATCTTATCCACCATGGCACCGCTCTGACGCAAATTGATGCATTCGTACGCGACTTCGCGGCCGCCCATGACGCCACGCCCGCGACACTAGGCTACCAAGGGTATCAATACGCCTGCTGCACGTCGGTCAACCACGTGGTCTGCCACGGCTTCCCGAACGGTAAGAAGTTGCGCGACGGCGACATCGTCAATGTCGACGTCACACTGATCCTTGACGGGTGGCATGGGGATTCCAGCCGGATGTACGTGGTCGGCAAGCCTAAACGTGCAGCCGAGCGGCTGATCCGGATCGCCCATCAGGCGATGATGCGGGGGATTGAGACTGTGCGACCGGGGGCGCATCTGGGGGATATCGGCCACGCGATCCAAAGCCATGCACATTCCGAACGTTGTTCCGTGGTCTGCGACTTCTGCGGTCACGGCATCGGCCAGGTTTTTCACGATTCACCTAATATCCTGAACTTCGGCAAAGCTGGTACCGGCTTAGAGCTGCGGGAAGGCATGATCTTCACCGTTGAGCCGATGATCAACCTCGGTCGTGCCGACGTGAAGATGCTTGCGGACAACTGGACGGCGGTGACGCGGGACAAGTCTCTTTCGGCCCAATTCGAGCATTCGATAGGCGTGACATCAGATGGCTTCGAGATCTTCACCCTCTCACCCAACGGCCTTCACGCGCCCGGGGTGGAGCTCCAAACGGTTTGCGCATAGCAGACCTTAGACACTACCGCAGCATCTGTTAAATTGCGTTCCGTCCAGTCATTTTTGCCACCAGACATGAACGCCCGCGTTGGTGAAGCTTTCCACAACTCACCTGCTGCCTTGAAAACAGGGGGCCCCTCCTGTTCAGCTATTTGCTCTGAGCCGACCTAAAATTGCGCCTTCTATCAGATTTTAAATTCAGCCTGCCCTCCTGATTTAACTAGCCATTCTCAGGAGTTGGTACACGCCCCCATTGGGGGGTCGCCCTGCGCCGCGAAGGCCAATACTCCTGTCATAGAGTTGTAATATGAGCATCACATAGCTGTAGCCATCGGGTGTTTTACGGAAGCGAGCCGCGGGGCGCAGATGCGTTATCCGCCGGACCAATACCTGCCTCGCAAACCGCGAACCGACCGGAGAGCTGCACAATGAATATGAACCGACGTCACGTCATGGGCCTGATGGGGGCGACCGCCTCTGGGCTTTTCCTGCCGAGCCACCTGCGGGCCCAGCAAAACCGCCCCTCGATCAGAATTGCAGTACAGCAAGTCGTCATCAACAACACGCTGGACCCTTGGAACGAACAGTCGAATGTCGGCGAACGCGCGCTCTACCCTAACCTTTGGGAAGGGCTGCTCCTGCGCGACTGGATGGGCAACCAAGGCCCTGTGCCGGGTCTGGCGACTGAGTGGAAGCGCCTAGACGAAAAGACCGTCGAGTTGAAGCTCCGCGAAGGTGTAAAGTTCCACAATGGCGATGAGATGACTGCCGAGGACGTGGTCTTTTCACTCTCCCCCGAGCGGCTATTTGGAGACACTCAACCGGCGGGCGGCGAAACCATTTACGCAGAGAATTTTACCCGCTCCACAGGCAAGGACATCCCCGCCGCTTTGCCGGGTATCGCGCGGCGCAAATGGCCCTCGCTGGCCGGGGTGGAAGCCGTCGATAAATATACCGTGCGCTTTCATAACGCGACGCCTGATGTAACAATGGAAGGGCGCCTTTATGCTGGCGGCAGCATTGTGGCCAGCCGTCGCGCTTGGGACGAAGCAGAATCCTATGATGCTTGGGCAAAGCAACCGGTCACTACAGGCCCCTATTACGTCGACGATTTTCAGCCAGATGTCTCGCTCACCTTGCGTGCGCATGAAGACTATTGGGGCGGTCGTCCTCCCTTGGAAACAATTACCTTCGTGGAGGTGCCCGAGGTTGCAAGCCGCGTAAATGGTCTCTTGTCCGGCGAATACGACTTCGCCTGCGATTTACCGCCTGACCAGATTGGAACTGTGATGGATGCACCGGGTCTGGAAGTTCAAAACTCCACCATCTGGAACCACCGCGTCAATGTCTTCACGCAAGACCATGAGCAGTTGCAAAACCCGCTTGTGCGCCGCGCAATGACCCATGCAATTGATCGTAAGGCCATCGTTGAGGCCCTTTGGGCCAATCTAACAGAAGTACCTGCAGGCCTTCAGTTCGACAGTTTCCGGACCTCTGACATGTTCATCGAAGGTTGGGACGCCCCCGAATACAACCCAGAGCTGGCGCGCCAGATGCTTCAAGAGGCGGGTTACAAAGGCGATCCGATCCCATTCCGTCTCCTGAACAACTATTACATCAATCAGGTGCCGAACGGACAGATCCTCACTGAGATGTGGAACCAAGTCGGCCTGAACGTCGAGATCGAGATGAAGGAAAACTGGGGCCAGATTCTTGCCCAAGACAGTCCACGAGGGGTACGCGACTGGTCTGCTTCCAACACGATCAACGATCCGATCTCGCCGATGGTGGTGCAATTTGGGCCGAATGGCTCAGCCCAGCAAAACCGCGAGTGGACGAATGCAGAGTTCAACGATCTTTGCCAGGTGATGGAGACTTCGACAGACCGCGCCAAGCGCAAACAAGCCATCGCACGGATGCTGACAATCGCCGAGCGCGAAGACCCGGCTTACAATATCCTGCACCAGAACGCGGTCTTCACAGGCATGCGGTCGAACCTAAACTGGAAGGCGGCTCCCGCCTTTGCCATGGATTTCCGCGCCTCTAACTGGCCCGGTCAGTCCTAAACTATAGCGGCGCGCTCCCAATCTGGGGGCGCGCCCTTGCGCGCATCGCTAAGGACTTCTTCTCATGAACAATCTGGTCGAGATCAGAAACCTGCGGGTTGCCTTTGATGGCGTACCGGTACTGCATGGCATCGATCTTGATGTGGCTCCTGGCGAAGCCTTAGGGCTGGTCGGAGAAAGTGGCTGCGGCAAGTCTGTGACTTGGCTCGCCGCGCTTGGCCTGCTGCCGGGTAAAGCCAGCGTAAGCGGATCGGTCTACCTGCAAGGCCAGGATTTGACAGGCGCGCCGCGCCAAGCGTTGGAGCGGGTGCGGGGCAAGCGCGTTGCCATGATTTTCCAAGACCCGTCGAGCGCGCTTAACCCCGTGATCCGGGTAGGCCGGCAAATCATCGAAGCATTGCGATTGCATCGTGGACTTGCGGGGGCTGCAGCGAAGACCGAGGCGTTGCGATTGATGGACCTTGTCGGCATTCCCGACGCGCGCAACCGGTTCAATCTCTACACCCATGAATTTTCCGGCGGACAAGCACAACGCTTGATGATCGCGATGGCGCTTGCGGGCGAGCCTGACCTGCTAATCGCCGATGAGCCCACAACGGCGCTTGACGCTACAATACAGGCACAGATTCTCGATCTGTTGATCACTTTACGTCATGAGATGTCGATGGCTACAGTTTTTATCAGCCACGATCTCGCAGCTGTGGCACAGGTCTGCGAACGCGTCTGCGTGATGTATGCGGGCAAGATCGTCGAAGAAGGCCCTGTCGCGCAGCTTTTTGACACACCACGCCATCCTTACACTCAGGGGTTGTTCGACGCGATACCTTCACTCTCTGGCCCGCGGCGGCGATTGGTCCCGATCCCTGGCACCGTACCAGATCCGCGCCAACTGCCGACAGGCTGTGCGTTTGAGCCCCGTTGCGCACGCGCACGCACGTTTTGCACGCAACACCGACCAGAACTGCTGCCCCAGCCGGAAGGCCGCCAGTTGGCTTGCGCCTATCCCGTGCCAGTAGCGCAGGACGCTGTGCAGCGAGAGAAGGAGTATCAATGAGCCCCCTGCTAGAGGCCCGCGAGCTGGTCCGCATCTATGAAACCCGCCGTGGTCTGCTGGGGCGCCCCTCAAATGTACGGGCTGTGGATGGGGTTAGCCTCAAGGTCAGACGCGGTGAAACGTTGGGGGTGGTGGGCGAGAGCGGCTCGGGCAAGTCTTCTCTAGGACGCATGCTTTTGGGGATTGATACCGCGCAGGGCGGCGCTGTCTATATTGACGGAAAGGCTATGCCTCTTTTTGGCTCCCCCGAGTGGCGCTCCCTGCGGGCACGCATTCAAATGATCTATCAAGACCCCCTGGCCGCGTTGGACCGGCGGATTGGCGTGGCAGAGCAGCTGCGCGAACCACTGGATATTCACCGCATTGGCGATGCTGAAAGCCGCATGGCGCGCGTCCACGAAGTGATGCTATCAGTCGGTCTGCGCCTCGACCAAGCCGATAAGTTTCCGCATGAACTTTCAGGGGGGCAACGGCAGCGTGTCGTTATCGCGCGGGCACTGATGACCGAACCTGAGCTGCTGGTTTGTGACGAGCCTGTTTCGGCGCTTGACGTCTCCATTCAGGCGCAAGTGGTGAACCTGCTGGCTGACCTGCAGCGCGACCGGGGCCTTGGCATGGTCTTTATCAGCCATGATCTGAAGGTCGTTCGGAACCTCTGCGATCGGGTCGCGGTGATGTATCTGGGCCGCATCGTTGAAGAGGGCCCCGCTGATACGATATTCAGCGACCCGCAGCACCCCTATACGCAGGCTTTGGTCTCTTCAGTGCCCCAACCCGGCCGTGCACTTAACAGCCGTATCATTCTTCAGGGTGAACCGCCAAACCCCGGCAACCGCCCGCCCGGATGCGCCTTTCACCCGCGTTGCCATAAGGCTGAGGACATCTGTCGCCACACCGTTCCCGAAACCCAGGGTGCCGGCGTTGAGTGCCGCGCGGCCTGCCATTTCGCTGGCCACGCAGCACGGCCGGAACTGGTTTGAACAGGAGCCTTAAGTGATACGTTTCGTAACCTCCCGCCTCTTCCGGGCCGGGCTGACGATCTTGTCGGTGATGACATTTGCCTTTGTAGTGCTACGCATGTCGGGAGACCCGGCGCAGGTGTTGCTGGGGCCGGATGTGCCGCAGAATGTGGTGCAGGATTTCCGCGACCGCTGGGGGCTCGATGACCCGATCTGGCGCCAATATCTCTCCTACCTTCAAGCTATGATGCAAGGCGACTTTGGCCTGTCGATGCGCGACCGTTCACCCGCCATTGACCTCGTGATGCAGCGCATTCCGGCCACGTTACAACTGACAATCCCTGCGCTGATCCTGCAACTGGCCTTCGGCATCCCGGCAGGTATCTACGCCGCACTAAAGCAGGGCACACTGGCAGATCGGAGTGTGATTGTCGCGGCAATCATCGGGTTCACCGTTCCTTCCTTCGTAATGGGTTTGCTGCTGGTTTTGATCTTCGCCGTCACCTTGGGGGCTTTGCCCTCCGGCGGGGCCAGCAGTTGGCAACATGCGATCCTACCTGTGCTCACCATGAGCATCGGCGGCATCGGCGTTCTGGCCCGTTTTTCGCGCTCCGCGATGATTGAGGTGATGGGCCAGCCCTATATTCGCACAGCCTCTGCCAAAGGGGTCCGCTGGAGCGATGTTGTCCGCAACCACGCGTTACCGAATGCAGCGGTGCCGATCGTAACAATCGTAGGCTTCATGGTGGGCTCGTTAATTGCTGGTGCCATCATCGTTGAAACAATATTTAGCTGGCCGGGCATGGGGCGGTTGCTGATCGTGTCCGTCACCAATCGGGACCTGGCGGTGGTGCAATGTATCTTGCTGCTGGTCGCCGCCGTTATGGTGGTGTCAAACCTAACGGTCGACCTCCTTTACGGCTGGCTTGACCCGCGCCTGCGCCAGACAACCTCCGCACATTAAGGAACTGACATGGCTGTCACTACCGTCAATCCCCCGCGCTTTGCCAAACGCCGCCGCGCGCGGTTACCCTTCACCGTGCAGCTGGCGCTATTTTGGCTTTCGGCGATGGTCATTTGCGCGCTTTTTGTAGATCTTCTGCGGCCCTATCCGATCACCCAGATGAACCTCAGCACACGGCTCGCTCCGCCGGGCACGCCGGGGCATTGGTTGGGTACAGATGAATTGGGCCGCGACGTGCTATCGCGCCTGATCCAGTCGGTGCGGTCCTCACTGGTTATCGCTTTTGGGGCGACCCTGCTTTCGGCCTTCTTTGGCACATTGCTGGGCTTCATGGCGGCCAAGTTCCGCGGCGTGGTGGAGCATGTGGTCGTGATGTTGGCGGATTTTCAAGCCGCGCTGCCCTTCCTGATTATGTCGCTGGCGGTCCTCGCGTTCTTCGGATCATCTATGCTGTTGCTTGTCTGCCTAATGGGTTTCTACGGATGGGAACGTTATGCTCGGATCACCCGCGGACTTGCCATTTCAGCAAGTGCTCAAGGATACGCCGCTGCTGTGGTTCAACTTGGTGCAAAGCCATCGCGGGTCTATCTACGCCACATTCTTCCCAATGTTGCATCGACGTTGATCGTCTCCATGACACTCACTTTCCCCGAAATTATCCTGATGGAGTCCAGCCTTTCGTTCCTAGGACTTGGGGTGCAGCCGCCCGATACAAGCCTTGGCAATATGGTGGGCTTTGGGCGCGAGTATCTCACCACGGCACCATGGATCATGCTGTCGCCTGCCGTTGTGATCGTGCTGACAACATTAGCGATCTCATTGGCCGGCGACTGGCTGCGCGACCGCCTGGACCCAACACTCTAAGACTGGAGCCAAGGTTTGGGAGGTACCGCGGTTATGATGGTAAAAGGGCGGCCCACTGGCCGCCCATTGTGGTCAACGCGTAACGATCACAGTGCTGCTATCGATATAGTTGTCAAAATGCACCAAGGTCTGATCCGCATCGGCAAGGATCACTGCGATCTGTGCCGGGCCATCAAGTTCTTCGAACGTACCGCCATCAAGGTTCACAGTTACGTTGTAATGGTTCCCTGACATTGTGGTAAAGGGAATGCCCCGCCACAGCGCAGTAGAATTATAATGAACATGGCCGGCAATCACCTGCCGAACGTCGCCATGTGTTGCGAGCAGATTGGCCAATCGTGCGCCGTCGCGCAGGATAATGCGGTCGACCCGCGTGAAGAGCGGGTTTGCGTGGTGGTGCAAGATGCCGATGACGGGCTTGTCCGCTGCCTCCAGCAACCGTTCTTCCAGCCAGTCATATTGCGCGTCGGTGAGCACGCCCGGATGTATTCCCGGCTCCGAGGAGTCGAGCAAGATGGTCCGGTAACCCTTGTGATCTATCACCTTATCAATGCAGCCGGTCTCTGCTTCATAGTCTTTACCGAAGACTTCCAGAAAAACAGGCCGATCATCATGATTGCCTAGGGTGATATGGCAAGGAACGGTTAGTTCCGAAAGGATCGACTGCAACCGGACATAGGCTTCCGCCTCCCCCAGGTCGGCCAAATCCCCCGCCAGAACACAGAAGTCTGCATCCGCATGGCGCGCATTAATGGCCGCCACGCCGCGTGCCAACCGGTCTGCAGTGTCAAGCGTGTGGGTTGTCTCTCCTTCGCGTACGATGTGTAAGTCGCTTAGTACAACGATCTTGAGTGTCATTGGCCAAGCCCCTCACGTGTCAGATAACCAATCGATGCTGGAATGCCGATTTTGTTGCGGAGTTCCATGATCAGGCGTGGTTGTTCTTCCAGTTTGGCAAGCGCGCGGAAGACGGCATGCCAGCGGATCGTTCCTTCGCCAATCGCCCAATGCCGGTCAGCATAACCATCAGCATCTTGTAAATGAATATGGTCCAGCAAGCCCGCTGCGGCGCGCACGTAATAATCCACCGGTGGCCCGCCATTGGTGCCATGGGCATAGTGGGCGTGGCCCGTGTCGATCGACAGGCGCACCGCGGGAGAGTCAAAACTTTCCACCAATAGTCGACGGTCACGCGGGGCGATGTCTTCAATGTTTTCAATGACCAGCGTAACACCCTGATCTTCCGCACGCTTTACGGCACCTGAAAGCGTCGCATGGGTGTTTTGAATCACCATGTCGCGGGCATTCTCAAGGTTGTCGAAATTATTGTAGTCCCAAGCAGTATAGGGCGAATGGAGCACCATCTGCGTTGCCCCGACAGCCTGGCAAACATCTAACCCTTGGTTAACCCGTTTGGTCACCACCGCGCGAACCTCAGGGTCATTTGAATGGATGGTGAAGCCCCAAAAGGGTCCGTGGATACCCAAACGTCCGGTATAGCCATCCAAAAGTGCCTTGATCCGGTCAGCTTCGGGCTGCCAATCCCCCCCCAGCACGTCAGGCGCATGAAAGGATTGAAGCTCAAGATCGCGCTGCTTTTCGAGTATCCAGTCGCGGTAGGTTTCAAGGTCTGCGGTGCCAAGCGCCGCGCCGATGACGGGAGGGGTCATATTCTGTCCTGTTGTTGAGAATCTGCCCCTTTCCTTGCGGCTGTTATATGTTGACCAAGCGAAGGTTCAGTGAAGATTTCATTACGACAGGCAGCAGAGCTATAGGCGCAAGAACACCCGAGACGCTTCCGCCTTTGACGAAGGTCCGTTCTATCGCCCGGTGCAGATCACGGCGCGGGTTGATGCCGATGTGTTGGCGTAGTTTGCACCCATCACCAATGGTATCCCCGATGGGCGGCTACAACATCAATCCCGGCCTGCCTAATCAGCTCGTGTAGCGGCGATGGTCTCCATGCTGTCAATCAAATCTTTTAGCGTGGAAATAAAAGTTGCATATCGTTCTGGGCCGATCGCATCGTTAAGTGAGTGTAAGTGACCCAGTGCTTTTGCTTCCATCAAAGCCTGTTGCTTGATCCCTTTTTCGGTCGCAACACTTAGGTGTATTCGCCGATCGTGAGCGGATCTTAGTCGGACAATCAGGTCTTCGTCTTCCATCCACCGGAGTGCTTTTGTAACACTTGATTTGTCGCGGGCGGATGCGGTGCCGATCTGGGTCTGACTGATGCGTGGGTTTCGGACGATCAAGGTCAAAATGGTGAAATAGCCGGGTTGCAGTGCGTCCTTGCCCAAACGCGCGCGGAAGTCTTCATAGGCAACTTCATAGGCACGGCGCAGATACATGCCGATGAATTCATGGAGAATGCCGTGGTCTAATGAGTTGCTTTCCGGAGGCTGTGCAGTCCCATAAGTGAGCCGGTCATCCGTGGGGGGCCCTGGGCTTGTGGCTATGGTTTTCTTATTCATGTTCAGCGCGCCAGTTCGGGCAGGACCATGACGATCCATGGCACGGCGATGATGATTATGATGCGAATAAGATCGGCCAATACAAAGGGCAAGATGCCGCGGTACATATCCCCAACGGACAAGTCATCAATGACAGACCTTATTACAAAAAGATTCAGGCCAACCGGGGGAGTGATCAAGGAGAGCTCTGTGACCATGACTGCAAAGATCCCAAACCAGATGGGGTCAAACCCTAGTTGGGTTACAATTGGGAAGAAGATGGGGATGGTCAGCAAGATCATGGAGAGGCTTTCCATAAACATGCCCAAAAAGAGATAGATCACGAGGATGGTGAGGATCACAGCGGTCGGGCCGAGGCCTAAGGAAGTGATGAGATCTGACAAAGCGGCGGGGAGGCCGATGAGGTTCATGAAGTTGGAAAAGACCAAAGCCCCGATAAGAACCAGAAACAGGCTTGCCGTTGTTGTTACAGTTTCCACCAAAGAGGCAACCAGTCCTTTCCATGACAGGGCACGGCGCCAGAGCGCAAAGGCCAGCGCACCGGTTGCGCCTACGCCTCCTGCTTCGGTAGGGGTAAATATCCCTTTGTAAAGTCCTCCGATGATTCCCACAAAGAGCAATAGGATGGGACCGACACTGCGAAGATAGCGCAGACGTTCGCTCCAGCTCGCGCGGGGGGCTGCAGGCGCGCAGGAAGGATCAATCTGGGCGGCGATGCGGATCGCTGCCAGATACAGCACAATGGCTAGGACGCCCGGTAAGATGCCCGCAATGAACAATGAGCCGATGTCCGTGCCAGTGGCAATGCCGTAGAGCACGAGGATTACGGAGGGCGGGATCAGAATGCCCAAAGTGCCCCCTGCGGCGACGGCTGAGGCAGCAAAGCCATCAGCATATCCATACCGGCGCATTTCCGGCACCGCGACCTTCGCCATTGTGGCGGCCGTGGCCAAAGAGGAACCGCTGAGCGCGGAGAACCCGCCGCATGCTAGGATTGTGGCTGCTGCCAATCCGCCCCGCATATGGCCTACAAACCCATGACAGAGCCGGTACAGGTCTTCTGACATACGCGCGCGGGTAACAAAGACGCCCATTAGGATGAACATGGGCAGCACAGAAAGCTCATAGGACATCGTTGCATTGATTGGCAGCTGGCCAATCATTCCCATTGCTGTGCGCTCAGAGATCGTGAGCCATATCCCGGACAGGCCAATGAGCAACATGGCCAATGCGATTGGCATCCCGCCCATCATCAGTACAAAAACACCGAAGAATGCTACCCCGGAAACCTCCCAAACGGCCATTAGAGCCCCCCGCCACTGGCCGTCGCAGACCGGTCCTGCCTGAAAGATTCAATGGCACAAAGCAGAAATGCAATCGCTGTAACGGCCAGAAAAATAGCCATGCTTTGGGCGATCAAGCCCTTGGGGACGCGCAATTCCATTGTGACCTCATTATAAGTCAAAAGGCGTTCGCCCTGCAGCCATACGCGCCAAGAAACAAAAGCCACAAGTGCTGCCCCCACCAGATCAGAGAAGACACTGGCGATCCGTACCAGCACGGGCGGTAGCCGCTCGATTACGATTGTCACGATAATATTGCCCCGGCGACGGACCATGAGTGGCAAGGCACTGAATACAATCAGCCCCATACCGATTTCGATCATCTCAAAGCCACCCATAAGCGGGCTGCGCAGCCCATAGCGCATGGCAACGCCTGTAAATGTCACGGCCATGACCGCAAAAGCAATGAGCCCAGACAACCATGCCAGCGACAGACACAGCCGGTCAAAGAAAGTAATGGCAGCCGACATGTCAGTATTCTCTTTCTTCAAGGGTCTGTGTCAGGCGCAAAGAGGCAGCAATGCTTTGCAGAGCCGCCTCTTAACGTTATTTTACGACGTTCACTTCGCGGTCTGCGCGATAGTTCTCAGCCATATCGCGGGCATACTGGAGGATGGCTTCCCCATCAAAACCCTTATCTGACGCTTGGGCCAGCCATTCGGTTTCGAGCGGTTTCAATGTGTCGCGAGCAGTGGCGACATCTTCGTCGCTCAGCGTGACAAACTCCACGCCGTTTTCGTTTAGCTTCTCTTCACCATATTTGTCACCATTGGACCAAGCAAACCCGGACAGCATGGCAAGAGCCATGCCGGAGTGCTTGTCAACGGCTGCGCGCTCTACTTCGCTCAGGCCGTCCCAACTGTCTTGGTTAAACGCGACCCAAAACGTATCTGTGTAAAGGCCGCCGGGGACGCGCGTGATTGAGGAAATGACCGGTGTGATGCCAAAAAAGTCGATGGATTCAGAAGGAAAGGTAATCCCATCGGCAACGCCTCGCGACATCGCGGTTTGTGCCTCTGTTGGCGGAAGTTGAACAGGAGACGCACCCAACTCTGACATGATGCGTCCGGTCACATTACCCCCTACGCGGATCGTTTTTCCCTGCAAGTCCGTTAGGGTTTCAACCCGGCCTTTCGCCATATTGATGTTTGGGTTGGAGTGGGTGAACAGACCTACCACATGGGCGCCCTGATGCTCGCCGTAATCTGCACCAAACTTTTGGTAGGTCAGCCAGGAGGCGGCGGAGCCTGCCCATGGATCGGGCGACATGAAGGGCAGATCCATGACCTGTGTCATAGTGAACCGACCGGCATTATGTCCCGATACGCCGTAGCCGACGTCAAAGGCTTGGTCCAACAAGAGGTCAAACTGGGCTGGCGGGGGGCCGAGAGGAGAGGTCATGATTTCAAACTTCAGAGACCCTGCCGTCTCTTCTTCAATCGCTGCGGCCCATGGTTCTAAAATGCCCGCAACGATGAGATGGTGTGCCGGAAGCCAGGATCCCACCCGAATGGTTTTGGTCTCTTGCGCGAGGGCGGGGACCGCACTGCTCGCGAGTGCTGCGGCAAATGCCCAAGTTGCAAATGGTTTCATTTCTTACTCTCCCTTATAATCTCTAATTGTTATCAGCTCTTGCGGTCGGTCTATCAAAGTTTGCTCGGTCCGCTCAGTTTAAAGATTTCCAGAGCGTCTGCCGTCTCTCCCCCACGTACAGTCAACAGGCGAAACTGCTCAGCCGCCATTGAAGTGAACGGAACCGGAGATGTGCAAGATCGTGCAAGATCGCAGACTGAGTCGAGATCTTTCAGCATTGTGTAGACATGCCCCAAAGGAGGTTCATGCTGCGCGTTTACCATCCGGGGCATGAAGATCTGTAACGGTTTACTGTCCGCGAAACCGCCGGCCAAAGCTTCCGGCAGCCGTGTCGCATCAACGCCAGCATTTGTAGCAAGACGTGCAGCTTCGGCCAAAACTGCCATCGTGCATCCAACAATAACTTGATTGCATAACTTGGTTGTTTGGCCGGCGCCGGATGGCCCCATCAGCGTAAAGCGCTCGGCCATTTCTAGAACTACTTTTTCAACACGGTCAAAAGCGCTTTGAGCCCCCCCGGCCATGATTGCCAAACTGCCTGCTTCAGCGCCCGGAACACCGCCAGAGACAGGGGCATCAATCCAATCCATCCCCGTTTCAGCTTTGAGCTGTCCGGCCATCTTGACCGTAGCTTCTGGCTGGATGGAAGAAAAATCAACTAAAGTGGTACCGTCACGCGCCCCTGCGGCAACACCGCCTTCACCAAAAACGGCCTCTTGAACCGCCTGGGTGTCGGTTAAGCACATAAAAACGATATCTGACCGGCGTGCAACTTCGGCGGGATTGGCGCCTAAAGTGGCCCCTTTTTCGACGAGCGCTTTGGTTTTGGCCGCCGTGCGGTTCCAGACAGTCAGCGCATAGCCTGCGTCGAGCAGGCGCGCGGCCATTGGCGTGCCCATTAAGCCTGTGCCAATGTAGCCGAGTGTTGTCACATCGCTCATGTTGTTTTCCCTTTCCTGCGTGGCTCGGGCCACTGGGCGTTTCCGGGGTGCGTGACGGCGCCTTCATGGGCTTGGCCTACGGAGGCTGCGTATTTGGACAGCAGGCCTGCGCGATGGCGTGTTTCGGGGGCTTTCCACTCAGCGCGCCTGCGTGCCAACTCCTCATCAGGGACGTCGAGTGTGATCGTTGCCGACGTGCCGTCGATGGTGATCAAATCCCCGTTTTGGACCAATCCCATCGGTCCGCCGGTCGCCGCTTCAGGGGCAGCGTGGCCAATACACATGCCCCGCGTCGCACCAGAAAAGCGACCATCCGTCAGAAGGGCGACCTTCTCGCCCATCCCTTGCCCGTAGATCAGGGCTGTAAGCCCCAACATCTCGCGCATACCAGGCCCCCCCACCGGGCCTTCATTGCGCACGATCAGGACCTCGCCTTCTTTATAATCGCGTGAATGAACCGCTTCGACAGCTTCATCTTCGCTTTCAAACACCCGTGCCGTTCCGGTGAAGGTCAGCGACTTTAGCCCGGCCACTTTCAAAAGCGCGCCATCCGGGCAGAGGTTCCCCTTCAGTACAACAACGCCACCAGACTGCATAATAGCGCTGGAGACGGGGTGGATGATTTCGCCATCCGGTGCTGGAGCGTCTGCCACTTCTTCGGCGAGCGTTCGACCTGTCACGGTCAGTGTGTCGCCATGCATGAAACCATTGGCGATCAGCTCTTTGATGACCACATGTGCGCCGCCAATTTCGTACACGTCTTTGGCATGGTATTTGCCACCGGGCCGCAGATTGCCAATGAATGGCGTGCGTTGGAGAACGGCAGCAACATCATCAGCTGTAAACTTGATGCCTGCCTCATGTGCAATTGCCGGAATGTGCAACGCAGTGTTGGTAGACCCGCCGGTGGCAGCAACGATCGCACAAGCATTTTCAAGCGCCTTGCGTGTCACGATATCTCGCGGCAAGGGACCGCCACGTTCGATCAGCTCCATCACAAGAGCGCCCGCACGATGGCCCACGCCTTTGCGTTCCGAATAAACGCCAGGGATCATAGAAGAGTTAGGCACCGTCAGTCCTAATGCTTCTGAAACCATCGCCATAGTATTGGCAGTGAACTGCCCCGCACATGAGCCAATGGTTGGCTTGCAGGCTTCTTCGAGCTGAGTAAGCTCGTCCTCGGTCATTGTCCCTGCTTGAACTGCACCAACAGCTTCGTAGGTGTCCAAAACACTCACATCGCGCCCCTGGAACCGTCCTGGTAGAGCAGATCCGCCGTAAACAAAGACGGAGGGCACGTTGCACCGCACCATCCCCATGATGACCCCGGGCAAAGTCTTATCGCATCCGCCATAGCCAACGATGCCATCATAGGCATGCCCGTGGATCACCGCCTCAATACTGTCTGCAATGATCTCTCGGCTGACGAGACTGAATTTCATCCCCTCATGGTTCATGCCCACACCGTCCGACACGGAGATTGTCGTAAACTCCCGTGGGGTGCCTCCAGCCATGCCGACGCCTTCCTTGGCATACTCAACCTGGGCGTAATGGGTCATGTTGCAGGGGGTGGTTTCGCCCTTTTGACTGACAACACCAACCATCGGCTTGGCGATGGCCGCGTCGTCGAGCCCCATTGCATGCATAAATGCGCGGTGGGGGCTACGGTCGATGCCGTCAGTGGTAATGCGCGAGCGAAGTGGCTTTTTGTTGGACGATGCCATATTGCCGCCTCCAAAGAAAGTTTCATTAAAGAAGGTTTATACTTGAACCAAACCACTCAATGCCGTTTCCTGTCAATGTTGAATTCGAGGTGCGGCAGATGAAGCTTATTTCCAACGTCTCAATGATGTTCTGTGAACTTCCCTTAGTGGAACGGCTCAAAGCAGCGCAGGATGCCGGGTTCGATGGGGTCGAGATCCAATTTCCGGAAGCACAGGCGATTGCGCCTTTGAAAGAGGCATCGAGCGCGCTGGAGATGCCCATTGAGTTGATCAACGTTCCCCGGGGGCCGGGGGAATCTGTCGGTCTCGCCGCACTGCCGGCCGAGAAAGAAGCTTACCGCGCTGCTGTGGAAATCTGTGCCAAACAAGCCGCCACTTTGAACGTGCGCAAAATCAATGTTCTTTCTGGCCGACCGCCTGAAGGCGTGCCTCACGCCGATTGCCTGGCGATGTTGAAGGCCAATCTAACATATACTGCTGAGGTGATGGCCAACATTGATGTGCAGGTCATGGTGGAGGCAGTGAATCGTCACGATGTCCCGGGCTTCTTTCTCTCGGGCCTAGATGAGGCGCTCGCGCTTTTGGAGGAGCTCAACTGTCCTAACATCGCGCTTCAGTTTGATTTGTACCATATGGCAATCACAGAGCCCGACTTACCTGCTGCAATCCGGCGGGCGGGGCCAAGGATCGGCCATGTTCAATTTGCTGACACACCAGGTCGCCATGAACCTGGGACTGGCGAGATCGATTTCGCCGCAGCTTTCACGGCACTGCACGACATAGGCTACCACGGCGCAGTTTCGGCAGAATATCGTCCGCAGCATAACACATGTGACGGACTTCAATGGATGATAGATTTCAAAAGGATGATGGCATGACCCACCAAACCACGTTGATTGAGAGAATCTTGCAGGATGTTCAGAATGGCAGTCCTTTTAACCCGTATGCCGAAGAGCCACCGCGAAGCCTCATGCAAGCCTATGCCGTTCAGGATGAGGTGGCAGCGTCCCTAGCTGCTCCTGAAATGCGCGGCCCGGTTGCTGGTTGGAAGATCGCCGCGAACTCGCAACAATTAATGGATCGGTTCAAACTCAGCGAGCCTGCGTCGGGTCGTATCTTTGCAAGTCAATCAGTGAAAAGCGATGCGGTGCTGGACGCATCGGATTACACAGAATTTGCCTTTGAGCCAGAAATCGTCGCTGTAATGAAGTCGACGCTGGCACCACAAGAGACACCCTTCAATCGGTCTCAGGTGGTGGCTGCCATAGATAGGTTCGCGACTGGAGTAGAGCTATTGGATATGCGTCATACGGACATGCCCAACACTCATATTCCCGATGCTATCGCACAAAATATTTCGAACGTGGGAGCGGTTGTTGGTGATGGTGGGGTTGAGCCAGAAAGCTTAAACACTAGCGATCTTAATACTGTTGTCCTGATTGACGGCAAAGTTGTGCACGACGTTACAGGAGCGGCTCCGCAAAACCCTCTGGATGCCGTAATTTGGCTTGCCAATCACCTCGCGTCTCGAGGCCTCGCCCTTGAAGCCGGTCAAGTCGTCTTCTGCGGAACGCATAGCCCGATCTTATATCATGACGGACCAGGGAAAATTGAAGTCGAGATGTCCGGCGTTGGTAGAGCAGCACTCACGCTTCGCTAAGCAAAGGCCCTTAGATTTTGGGTCCTGACGGCGGGAAAGGCCCGCACCATCAACACAGCATAGGCTGCTCAATAAGCGACTGGCCGAGCTGCTTGGGTAACTGCTGAACTGGTAGCCCGTTGGAACCGGGCGCTTCAGTGGGCTCAAAAGATCGAACAGAAGCTCGCAACGCGATACGGTTGCAGAGGTTTAGGTCCGTATTGCAGTCATGAAGGGCTACACCACGCTTGGCATACCCATCACGGGAACCGTAGACGCTGTGTCTAGGGAAAGGGAAATTCGTTCATAAACGACTTCATACAACAGAACCTCGGGAGCCTGTCACGCTTTGCCACATGTCAAACAAGGTTAAGAAACCTTTGCTTTGCCAGTAGAGGCTTCGTTGCTTGTGACGCTTGGCCCAGGCAAAAGATTACATCAAGTTTCTGACCGCCTGCCGCATCTTTCTATAGCCCTTACTGGAAACCGCAAAGTCGCTAGCCAGCTTCCATTTGGCGCGATAGGCCTCAGGGGTCAGACCATGCACTTGGCTTAGATGACGACGCAGAAGACCCATCTCCTCCCCACATTCCAGACAGGTAAGAAGGTGAGAGCCACCCTCCTGCTCATCCTCGAGATGCTCGCAAGAATTTGCGCCGCGGCCGTTAGGCAGGAACACGACGAAGTCCGTTCCCTCCCCCGGCTGGCTGGATACCGAGATCTCACCGCCCATCCGTTCGACGTCGCGGCGAACGATGCTCATACCAAGCCCCGTGCCTCCTCCCTGACGCGCCGTTCTTGGGTTGTGCGCTTCGAACTCATCAAAAAGTCTGACGAGGTGTTCTGCCTCAATGCCACAGCCGGTATCTGTGATCCTGATAGTGGCACCGTCCTGGCAGTGTTCTGACGCGATCGCGACCCGCACTTCGCCGAGGGACGTAAACTTAACAGCGTTGGAAAGAAGGCGTTCAACGACTTGGGTGAGGACTTGCGCATCAAACAGTAAGAGGGGATCATCTTTGAGGTCACAGGTAAGAGTGAGATCTATCCCTTTGGTCTGAGCGGCATCATGATGCCTATCCACGATATTGCCGATTACTTCCGACAGATTAAAGGATTCCTGGGCAATCGAAGCGGTCGCGTCGTCCAACTCTGCAATCCGCACAAGATCATCTGCGAGCGCGCTCAACCGGGATACATTCCGCTCAATCACCCCAACGAGATTGCGCGCTTTCTCATCGGCCACGACCATGCTCAGAAGACGGGTTGCTCCCCCAATGGAGCTAAGGGGGGTCCGCACCTCATGATTGGCATGCGACAGAAAGCTTGCACGGGTCGCCGCGGCTTGCTCGGCCAAACGTTTGGCCTTTACTCTACCGTCCTCTGCAGAAGTCAGATGAAGCTGGTCGGCTGCGATGGAGGCCAATCGGGTAAGGATTTCAATATCGTTTTCGTCCCAATCCCGCGGGCGGTGGTCTATACAGCAAAATGCGCCCACAACGTCCCCCCGCTCACTGCGGAACGGAACCCCGAGATACCCAATGAGGCCAAATTCAGCAACCGCCGGGTTATACTTAAGCTCAGGGTGCTTTCGAGAGTCTCGGACCACAAGCGGTTTGCCGCTGTCACGGACATGTTTGCAAAAAGAGTGGCTTAGTGGCGTCGAACGCGTCTGGAAGAGTTCTCCTGTCAGGCCCGCGGCTGACTTAAAGAGCTGTTGACCACCCGCATCGTCGATAATCGTGAGAAGGGATATAGGCGCCTTCATGACAAGGGATGCTATATTTGTAAGCTTATCAAAGCGCGCGTCGCGCTCGGACAGAGATGGGTCCAACTCAATAGATTCAGACGCACTAAAATTTGCGGAAACATTACAATTCAATGTCATAGTCCTACACTCTGCCTTACTGGCCGAGGTAAGAGGAAACCCGTTAGGACAATCAATACTAAAAGCCCATTTTGGGCCAAAAAAACGCAAAACTTGCGCCTGCGCAAAGAGCCCATGTCATTGAATACAAATGGTAAAATACCCATTCATGGCAGCAGAAATTATCGCAAGGCAATATCAAGTCTAAAGTATGGCGAAAGAAAGGCGCACAGCCCTTCAAAACTGCCATAATTTCGCTAAACATTTTCGAAACAGTAAACAAAATACTCCGTATTTTTAGTTTGCGTTCAATATTAAGGCCAATTGATGGAAATTCTTGCAGTCGACGACGACCCAATCATCCGAGACCTGGTCCAAACGACCCTATCTGCCGTAAACGCTTGCGAGATCACCACCGCCTCCTCTGGCGCAGAGGCGCTAGAGCTTCTTTCAGCACCAGAAACAAAATTCGACTGCCTGCTGCTCGATATCGAGATGCCAGAAATGGACGGCATTGCCCTATGCCGCAAAATTCGATCCCTACCGGGATACCTCTACACACCCATCCTAATGCTGACGCAAAGGACGGATGCTATCGCAGTGGGCCGCGCCTTCGTGGCAGGTGCGACCGATTATGTCACAAAGCCGTTTGAAGCAGGCGATCTTAGGTCAAGACTGCGTGTGGCAGAGCGCATGATGAAGAGAACAGAAGCCACGCTCCATATTTCCGCACAAGATTTGGAAACGGGATCGCCAGGGGTGCATCACTTTGACGATAGTCAAGCCGTGCACATCGAAGATATCCCTCAACTTGTTCTCCCCTTTTCACTGGGGGCATATCTCTCCCAGCTCTCACGGAGCAGCTTAGATGATTGCCATGTTTTTGCGGTCTCCATCGATAACTTTCAGCAGCTGTACGCGAATGGCACCACCGCAGAGGTCAGGACTGCAATCGTTGCAGTCACGCGGCTCATAGCGCAGAGCATAAGCTGTCCGGAGCTTTTGATGACCCACAACGGGGGCGGCATGCTTCTCTGCGTGGTCACAACTGAGCACCTGCCAGATTGGGACGACGTGGAAAATGCAATTCAACGTCAGTTGGGGGAGTTGGTCCCACGCTATGAGCACGGCGGCAAAATGAATCTCACCCTTTCGATCGGCAAGCCGATCCAGCCGAATGCCAGCGCCACACAGCGCGTAAAGCGGACGTTTGATCGCGCAATCCAACGGGTGAAGTCCGCCAGAACGGAAAGTCTCACGGGCTCACAACCAGATCTGCACCCTGCTGCCGCGGCGTCTTGATGCCGGCGTCGCTTCCCGTTTTGCCCTGCATCACAACGGCGCACGCTCCTACCATTAAAGTTTGTTCATTGGAAAAATGTCGGTCTTAAGTCACTGGCACTTTCCTTCCGATTTATGCGCCGCCTGGACCGGGACTATGCCGGGCAAAATTAAACACTCACCGAAAAACTTCGCAGGAGCCTACCTTCCGCTTTTCAGGTGGAAAATATTCGTTCTGTTATCATGCGACAAAAATCGCAACACTTGGCCAATGGGCGAAAGAAAATACCTTCAAGCGCTCTTCCTTCAATCCCTCAAGGAGAGCCGGAATTACCCCCCAGTCCCTCGACTAGCGTCAGCACCGCCGACAGCTCGATTGGTCCCTCCACCAGAATGCGCCGACTATCTGACAACGCCATGTCGGCGCATCGCACCGTGACGGGACCTGTTGGAGAGATGCACGACGCTGACGTCGCGCCCGCGACCTCAAGGGGGAGAAACACCGCGCCCTGAGGCTCGAGAAGCTCCTAGGCCTGACCTTCCGATGCAAGCCGAGGGTCGCGGCGCCATTTGTGGATCAGACTGGCGCCCCTCGCTTAGCGACGCGCAACCTGCGCAACAAAAACCGCGCCTGCGCAAATCGTCCGCGCCTCATTATCCGACCAGAACCGCTTTTTCTGACCCTTCTTACCCCCCATCCCAAACCTCAAGATGTCTACGATGGTGGACGTCTAGCAAGCACTATGACCCGCCGTCCGAGCGCCGAAGCCGGACGGATGCTGTCAGACCCAGAACGGCCCCATTTTCAACGTTAGACCAGTGTGCGTTCGGCGGCAGTGTCTTGGCGCGGCGGGCCATAAGATGGGGCTTGCCGAAAACCATCGGTTCTCACCCGAAGGTATCTTCTGTGGGAGGCAGCATAGCCCCAGATGTTCGATTGTTGTTTTCTTCAGATGCGAGTAACATACACGGGAAGCAGAAAGGGCGATTACATGGCCTGCACACACAAAAGCTATGACGAAACCGCCTCCGAGGACCGCAGGACTGTGGTTGCGAGCGCAATAAATAGTCAGCGCCTTGAGGGGTTGGAGCTTGACGTAGATACGTTAGCCGATCTTGATAATTTCATTTCAGGAAAAATAGACTTAGCGCAGGTCAAAGCCAAGATTGAAGCAAGGTTCGATCGCCTTGAACCGTCCATATAATTAGACATGTCAGATAAGTATGATGGTGGTGACAGATATTTTGATCCGGACACTGGAATACTCCGCAACAAGCTTGGACTAAGAACACAACAAGACCTTGACTTGGCTGAAACTGGCTATGCGGACTCTACGGGAGTATGCTCGATACATCGCCGAACGCGCTGGTCATAAGCTGACATGGGAGGGGCTGGATCGTGAAGATATGGTGCAAGCATCAATTCTTTCCCATAATTCCAACCACCATGCTCTGCGCGACATTATTATCAGGCAAATGACCTGCTGTTAATTAACTGAGCTTGCGCGATGTGTGGCGGTTGTTCTGCAGAGCTTCAAGCTCAGCTCGATCGGCGGGGCCAAGGTAAAGGCAGATGTCGGACCGAATTTGCATGCAACTTCCCAATGATGACGGAAGATGTGCGCGAATTTGGGGTGATTACCGTATGCAGTCACAAGCGGATGGTCGGCGCTTTTATTCCCCCGCGATCTTTGAAGAGCACAAAATTCAGGGCAGCCCCAGACGTCATTAAATCGCCACAATCCTGGATACACTCTTTAGTATAGATACATACCAAAGAACATGTCGCAAGGGCCCTGGAGACCCAAGCGACAAAGAACAGCTCGTTTCGACTGCCTGCACTTAAAGCCGCAAGGACCCGCTGAATGCGTCTTCCCTTCGCGAACTCTAATTCAAGCATGTCGCATCATGATCAAAGGACAAAGCACATGAAGATCCTCGCCGTCGATGACAATCCCTTCATCCTCGAGTTCTTGCCGGCAATCCTGCAAGGGACGGATTTTGCGAATGTGACCGTTGCCGCTTCGGGAAAGGAAGCGCTCGCAATCATCGAAGCGTCAGCGCAGCCTTTCGATTGCCTCCTGCTGGACATTGTGATGCCCTTCATGGACGGGATAACGTTGTGTCGCAAAATTCGGGCGATCTCGAGCTATCGCACAACGCCGATCATCATGCTGACACTCAAATCCGACGCAATATCAATCGAGCAGGCGTTCGCGGCCGGAGCCAACGACTACATTGTCAAACCCTTCGAAGTCCGAGAAGTTGAACGGCGCCTGCGCGTGATCCAGCGCCTCCTAGACAGTTCAGAAGTGGCGCTGCGGCTCGACCCCAAATTGATGTTGACAGGCGGCCACGAGGGGCAACACGACTTCGCTTTAGAGGACCCGGTTCACGTTCTTGGCGTGCCCCAATTGGTCCCGCCCTTTTCGCTGGGAAATTATCTCTCGCAGCTTTCTCGCAAGCACTTGAACATCTGCCATGTCTTCTGCGCGCAAATCGAGGACATCGCGACCTTATATTCTCGCGGCAGCAGCCGCGAATACGCCATGGCCATCGCCAATGTATCAGGCGCAATCAGCCGGGTTGTGGACTGCCCGCAGCTTCTTATGGCGCATTTCGGCGGCGGTACGATATTATGTATCGTCACCGGCGACAGCCTACCAGGCTGGCCGCAAATAGAAGAGTTAGTCTTAGCCGAACTTCAGATCATGGGGCCCTGGGGGGAAGACGCGAACCACGCACCGATCACTCTTTCGATCGGCCGGCCCGTCCGACCGAATGCCAATCGAACGCAGCGGGTACGCAACACTTTCAACAGAGCGATCGATCGGACGGCTGGCCGTCAGATCTCTAAGAACAATGCCTCGACCTCTCATACGTCAGCTGTATCATCTGCTCGTTGATCTCCTGACGGAGAAAGAAGCGCTTCATCCAACTCGGCCTTCTCCGGTTTATACGGTGAGGCCGAGCCATTCTTTCGAGATAAAGGTTCTGGCAACCTGTCAGGAGGATGGAGATCATGCAGGATATCGGCGCGGACCAAGGCCGCAATCTTCCCCGCGCAGCCCCCTCCGACCAAAAACGCCAACAGTATGGTCCAGCGGCCTCCTCCCAGCAAATACACGACGGTCGCGGTAATGATCGCATAAAGCAGACCAATGAGCGCGACGTTCCTCGGGACCTGAAAGAAACGCGCGCCGACGGCGGATAGCTTGCTGCCTGATCGTTCGACTGGCCCTTTTCCTCCCGCAGCCCCCATTCTCAGTTTCCGTCGCCGCTATCGGGATAGGCAAGGCATCGAACACATAAGGTGTGGGCTAAGAATATCACGCTGCCGTCCGTTTCGGTTAAGCGAAAGTAGAGGTGGAAACAGGCGCGTTGCTTGGCCATGCAACTCCAGTTCCTTAGTTAACGTTGACCCCTCCGGTAGCGGGAAAGCTGCCGGAGGGGTCAACATATTTTCTCAAATCAACCGGGACGGTTAGATGCTGCCTAGGCCGTCGTCGGTCAGCCCTCCCAGCAGATCGGTGACTTCGTTAAGCGTCTCGCCGAGCGGGTTATCGCCGCCGAGCAATCCGCCAGCGAGACCGCCAGAGCCGCTATCTTCTCCGGTCAGACCACCGAGCACGTCACCCAGCGGACCATCTTCTCCGGTCAGGCCGTCAAGGACATCACCCAGTGGGCCCTCCTCCCCAGTTAGACCGCCAAGCACGCCACCCAAAAGTCCACCCAGAGGATCGTCGGCACCGCCCTCTCCTGCGGACGTACCCTCGCCAAGAGTACCAGTGCTGGTAAGGTCGCCGACAATCCCACCAGAGCCGGTAATGTCTGACAGAACCCCCTCGTTGCCAACGAGGTCACCAAGCAGGCCATCAGAGCCCGTTACGTCACCTAATACACCCGAATTGCCGGTGAGATCGCCTAGCAGGCCACCATCAGAGATAACCCCATCAACCAAGCCAATGCGATCATCTGGGACGCCATCTCCGAGGAGAGGTTGTCCCAAAAGAGCATCCCCCACAGTGCTCGCCGGGGTGCCCTCGCCAATCAGATCGCCTAGCAGACCCTCAGAGCCCGTGATGTCTCCCAGAACCCCAGAGTTTCCTGTCAAATCGCCCAGAAGTCCGTCGTCAGAGATCACCGGGTCGAGGAAGCCTTGATTATTCAGGTCTGTGGGCTCAGCTGGGTCGGCCGGGACCGTAGGAACGCCATCTCCCAACAGGCCACCCAGCAGATCATCAGCGCCTCCTTCGACCGTACCTCCGCCAAGCGTACCTGTGTTGGTAAGATCGCCAACAAGCCCTCCGGAACCAGTGATGTCTGACAGAACCCCCTCGTCACCGACTAGGTCACCAAGCAAGCCATCAGAGCCTGTCACCTCACCGAGCACACCCGAATTACCGGTGAGATCACCCAACAGTCCCCCATCCGCGAGGACCCCGTCGAGAATGCCTACGCTGTCATCAGCAACGCCATCTCCCAACAACGGCTGGCCTAGAAGGTCATCTCCCACGGCACCAAGCGGGGAACCCTCGCCGATCAGATCGCCAAGCAATCCCTCAGAGCCCGTGATGTCTCCCAGAACCCCAGAGTTCCCTGTCAGATCACCGAGGAGGCCATCGTCAGAGATCACCGGATCAAGGAGGCCTTGATCACTCGAGTCCGTAGGATCAGTCGGATCGGTCGGATCCGTGGGATCGGTCGGGTCCGTAGGATCAGTTGGATCGGTTGGGTCCGTAGGATCAGTCGGATCGGTCGGGTCCGTGGGATCAGTCGGATCGGTTGGGTCCGTAGGATCAGTCGGATCGGTCGGGTCCGTAGGATCAGTCGGATCGGTTGGGTCCGTAGGATCAGTCGGATCGGTCGGGTCCGTAGGATCAGTTGGATCGGTTGGGTCCGTGGGATCAGTCGGATCGGTCGGGTCCGTGGGATCAGTCGGATCGGTTGGGTCCGTAGGATCAGTCGGATCGGTCGGGTCCGTAGGATCGTCGTCTCCCCCACCGCTACTGCTGGCCGCGGCACCAATTAGACCTAAGCCACCTGCCGCCGCCGCGATCAAACCCTCATTAGACATCTCACCGCTACCACCGACAAGAGGATCACCTTCGACCCCGCTCTCGGTCCCGTCGGCCAGAACCAAACTATGCAAAGAACCGTCCGCTGCTGGAATGTAAAAATCATTGACTGTGATCACATCCCCGTTCGCAAGGGTAATGAACAAGTCATCCCCCTGTCTGGCGTAGCGCTCAATGTCGGAACGGTTAACGTCAATCTTGATGCCAATTTCAGAACCGGCTTGGATGGTTCGATCTGCCATGTGCAAACTCCTCATGGGGGCCGCCTTGGGAGAGGCGTACTTCTAAAGTATGTATAAATAACTTAAGTATATGAGAAACAGGCGTTACTCTGGTTGTCAATCCTGAATGGGGGGGGCTTTGCCACCCTCATCTCAGATCCCGCCCCCGGTATGAAATCGCTGAGCGCCTTGAAATTAAGGGAAAAGCCCCGCCTTTCAGCGGGGCTTTTGGTAAGTGCGAGAAGTTAGAAACAGTCTGTTTACGCGCCATCCACCGAAGCCGAGAGGCTCAGGAGCATGCCGTCACCACCGAGACCATCCAGCAGATCGCCGCCTAGATTGCCAAGCAGACCCCCATCACTACCCGCTCCCAGCAGGCCGACACCGGTGAGATCACCCAGCAATCCGTCCTCGCCGGTTACATCAGCCAGCAGGCCCATATCTCCAACAAGATCACCGGCCAAGCCCTCGGACCCGGTCACGTCACCCAGTAGGCCTTCGTTCCCCGTCAGGTCGCCAAGCAGACCGCCGTCCGCGATCACCGGATCAAGCAAACCATCCTCAGCCCCCACGGTGGCCAACAGGTCCTCAACCGTACCAGAGACGACATCAGCTGGTCCGCCGTCCCCGCCGAGAAGGCCGCCAAGAACGCCACCTTCACCGCCGAGCAAGCCACCAACGAGGCCCTCGTCACCAAGAACACCGTCTAGCACGCCACCCTCACCGCCGAGCAAGCCGCCAACAACACCCTCGTCACCAAGAACACCGTCTAGCACGCCACCCTCGCCGCCAAGCAGACCTCCAAGAAGATCCCCTTCGCCGCCGAGCAAGCCGCCAACAACACCCTCGTCACCAAGAACACCGTCTAGCACGCCACCCTCGCCGCCGAGCAGACCTCCAAGAAGGTCCCCTTCGCCGCCAAGCAAGCCGCCAACAACACCCTCGTCACCAAGGACACCATCTAGCACGCCACCTTCACCGCCGAGCAGGCCGCCAAGAATACCGCCATCACCGATAACGCCATCAAGAACGCCTTCTACGGTTTCAACGATACCGTCCACTGCGCCACCTTCGCCCAGCAAACCATCGGTCAGCCCGGTCCCGCCAAGGACGCCGCCCAAAAGACCGTCATCAGACACAAGTCCTCCAGTCAAACTACCAGACCCGTCACTGCTGCCCAAAAGGCCGCTGCCCGTTAGGGTGCCAACCAGGCCATCCTCTCCGGTAACGGGGCTCAAAAGCCCGTCGTTGCCAACCAAATCTCCCAGCAAGCCATCGGACCCGGTCAGGTCTCCCAACAGCCCATCGTTCCCGGTGAGACCACCCAGCACGCCTTCATCCCCAAGCACGGGATCAAGCAATCCAGTGTCCGCCTCATCCGTAGGCTCAGTGGGGTCCGTCGGATCGGTTGGATCAGTTGTGTCTGTCGGGTCGGTTGTGTCCGTCGGGTCGGTTGTGTCCGTCGGATCGGTTGTGTCCGTCGGATCGGTCGGATCTGTTGTATCTGTAGGATCAGTTGTGTCCGTCGGATCAGTCGTATCGGTAGGGTCTGCCGGATCGGCCTCATCATCGCTGTCATCAGCAAACGCGAGAGAAGCTGTGGTCAGAGCGCCCAGCCCAGCACCGATTTGCTCCATGTTGCCACCAAGACCGGCAACCTCTTCCGTGTCATCAAAGGTCCCTTCAACGCCGCTGAACGTACCATCAGCCAGCATCAGCTTGTGCGGCACACCGCCAGCCGCAGCTTCGTAGAAGTCAGATACGACGATCTTACCGCCATCACGCAACTCTACAACAAGGTTGTCCCCTGACTTTACGTATCTGGAAATGTCACCTTTGGCGGCATCTATCTTCACGTTGGCTAGGCCGCCAGCCTGGAGCTCAGTAATCGCCATCTCTTCTTCCTCTATCTATCCAACGCCCCTTGGGAGCGTGACCATTGGTCCACCCAGTTTCTCAATAACGAGATCACATACTAAAGTTGCGGTCAATGGATAGCTTACATACTTTTAGACATGTGCACCTTGCGTTGCTCATACACCCCGATATCCAGCCAAATGCTCATCAAGGGAACCCACGCGGTTGACGATAGCCCCTCAGGATCGCAGCATCCCAACGGCCCACTTGGATCGGTATGTTACCCCTCCTGCCCACCAGAAGAACAAAGCATGCTGGAGAACCAAATGCCCGAGGAAAAAGAATCGGCTTTGAACGCAGCAAAAGTCAGACCTGTTCTGCAGGCGATCGCACGCTTAATATCCACCGATCGGCGCATTGCGATACTCGCAACAGGGAAGGCAGAAATCCTACTTTCAAACCCCCCTGCCAATCAATTGGGGCTGGACGTGGCGGCTCTCAAGGCGACCTTTAGCTGGCCCACACTCTGCGCCCGCGCACAGCGCAGCGGCAGCGTTGCGGTATCCACAACTTATAAAGCAACACAGCTCGAGGGAGAGCTGGTACACCTCTCTCTTGGCAATGCCGAAACTTTCCTGCTGCGCTTGGTCGAAACTGATCAAGAGGCTGTGCAACTACAAAACCGCGCGCGCGCAGCGACCCTGCTTCGGGTTGCCCACGACCTAAGAACACCAATCCAATCTGTCTTAGCCTCCGCAGAAACACTCTTTGAGCAAGAGAAAGGCGCAGCTGCAGCGCCCAATCCGCGCACCGCAGACGTGCAGAAGTCTGCGCAACTCGCCCTCACTCACATAGAAAAAGTGATCCGCGTGATCCGGGGGGAACTGACCAGCGCCGACCTACAAGCCGACGAGGACTTCGACCTGGGCGAAGAAGCACGAACAATCGTCGATATGATCAAGCCCATCGTGCACGGGCGAGGCGCGAGCGTGACCCTGACCGTAGAGCCACAAGACCAACTCCGGCTTCACGGGCCCGTCCATCT
This sequence comes from Sulfitobacter sp. DSM 110093, assembly GCF_022788715.1. NCBI lineage: Bacteria > Pseudomonadati > Pseudomonadota > Alphaproteobacteria > Rhodobacterales > Roseobacteraceae > Sulfitobacter > Sulfitobacter sp. DSM 110093. The sequence goes on along the minus strand of NZ_CP085168.1, from coordinate 112,317 downwards.
GGTGCGCGCCCTGCTCCAGAACATGTTCGACAATTCAGGCAAACATGGCGGGGAAGCCATCGACATACATGTTACATGCGCCCCCGGCCCAAGACAGCAAGACACCAAAAGGCAGAGCGAAAACATCATCACCGTTCAGGTCGCAGATCAGGGCGGCGGTATACCCGATGCCCAAAAGGCGCGGCTGTTGGGAAGCAATATTGACGCAACACGCATAGACCGGAGCACCGACGCCAAGACAGAGCGGACCAGCGCCGGGATGAGCGTCCTAGCCCATGCCATCAGCCACCTGGGCGGCCATCTCGAACTTCTTGACCGAGCCCATGACGGCGAACCGCTGATAGACACCACACAACCTGTCGCCGGGACAATCTTACGCGCGACTTTCTCATTGCCCGGCGCAGCTGCAGATACCACAGCAGAGGATCCAGACGCCACGCCGAGCAGCGATGGACTGCTAAAAGGCCTTGGGATACTGGTCGTAGAGGACAGCCCCTCAAGCCGAGATTGGCTGGTTCACAGCCTGAGCCAAGCGGGCGCGCAGGTCGAAGGGGTCGAGAACGGATTGCGAGCAATGCGTATTCTGCAACGGCCCGACGCCGCGCAGAACATTAACCTTCTGCTGACCGACATGACCCTCCCCCATATAAACGGTGTCGAGCTGCTGCGCGGCATCCGAGATGAACAATCAAAGGGCAGACTGGAATGGGACGGGCTGATCCTTGGTCTGACAGCGCATGTTAACGACAAGCTGCGTGAGGCATGTCTCGCCCTCGGAATGGTCCGGCTGCTGGAAAAGCCCATCCGCAATGCTGCGCTTTGCCACGCGGTCTACTGTGCAGCCCACAGCAAGGATGACAACACAGTCTCCGCCACAGACGGCAGCGCCCAACCAATAAAAAAGACCCCCGCCACCTTGGCAGAACCATTCTCAGCAAGAACAGTCAAAGACCTGACCAAGCAGCTTGGCCAAGAGGCTGCCGTGGGGTTCATGATGCGCGCCCATGCCGAGGCACGGGCGATCCTTGATGAGATCACACCCGGCAAGCAGAGCGCCGAAACCAAGCGCTTGCTGCACGCCGCAACCGGGTCTTCCGGCCTTACGGGCCTTAAGTTGCTGGAACACGGCCTGCGCCAAGTAGAGCTTTCTCTCGACACCTCCGAAACGACACAGCAAGTTGCACTCGAGGGCGCAAGGGAAGCATTAGACGCGACGCAAAAAGCCATACACACGCTTGGATCAAGTTCACCCGATAACAGATGATCGCTTGCTTCGCTGAGGTTTCGTGATAAATCTAGCGTCCGGGCCGATAAACGGTCCTTTTTTGTTCGGCCTTTGTCGATTAATGCCGTCCGTCGATAGTGTTGACTTGAGGACTTTACCCAGGGGTTTCGTAAATCAAAGATGAGTAATATGACGTCCCCTCAAACCAAACCAACCCGGATCCTAATCGCAGATGACCATGCGATGGTATTGGAAATGTTTGAGCAGTTCCTCTCAAACCTCCCCGACTTTGAGGCACAGACCGCGCCCGACCTTGAGACCGCGCTCGACAAGATCGACGCGGAAGGACCTTTTGATCTGGTGTTGGTAGACCTCGACATGCCAGGCATGAACGGGATTACAGGCCTGTCAAAAGCCCTCGAGCGGAACGGGGGCAAGCCCGTCGGAATTCTGACCAGCAATCCCACAGCGCATGTCGTGTCAGAAGCACTTGCTCTGGGCGGCGCAGGCATCGTCCTCAAAACGGAATCGCTTAAGAGCCTCACCAACGAGATACGTTTTATGGCCAACGGCGGGCGGTACGTTCCAGTCGAGCTTATCGACCGGCCACGCGCCAAAGTCAGTAAAGTATCAAGCAATTCCCCTCTATCAGAACGCGAAATGACCGTTCTAGCCCTTCTCGCCCAAGGCCAACCCAACCGCGAGATCGGAACCGAACTGGGTCTGGCCGAAGCAACCGTCAAGATGCATGTGAAATCCATCTGCGCCAAGCTGGGTGCAAACAACCGCACCCAAGCGGTCATTGTCGCCCGCGACATGAACATCTTCTGAGCGAAGAAACAGCAACCTCACAGCGCCTCAACCTTAGTTGCACCCACAAGTTTATGTGCGCTACGCTCACACCACCCCCCCTCCATAACGGCTGGGGGAGGCCCGAAAACGGAGCCAATGGTGAGCAAACCAGTTATCGTCTTTGCAGGTGCCGTATATCCCGGCCAGTTCGGCCTGCTATGCGACTACCTGCGCCATTCAGGCCTGGCCGAAAGCTACTTTCTAACCACGCCAGGACATATGAAACGCAACCGACAGCGCGGCAATCATATTCTTGGGTTTCGCCCGGATGGCCCAATTTTGAGCGATGATCGGTACTACTATTCAGCCAAAGTGGAACGCTCAGCCCGCATCGGCAGAGGGCTACTCAACGCTCTACGCGACCTGCGCAAACATACGAAGATCGACGTGGTAGTGGCCCACTCCCTTTGGGGTGCGCCGCATTTCCTCTACGATGAAATCGACGCGGCCATTGTCAGCTACATCGAATTCCCAAGCTTCCGGGCGCATGGCTGGGACCCCGCCTATCCACCCGACTTGTCACAACGGATCGCAGACCGAAATGCTGAGATGCTGAACTTTCACCAAGCCGTCTGCAGCGACCTGGTGATCTGCCCCAGCCAACATGCAAAGAGCATGTTCCCCCCTGCCCTGCGCTCCAATATCGAAGTGCAAATGGAGGGGTTTGATTTCACATCAATGCCTGCACCTGTGACCGGCGGCCGCGAGAAGATGACAATCGGTTTCGCGGCACGCGATCTGTCATCAGCCAAAGGCTTTGAAACCTATGTGAGGCTGGTCGACAAACTGGTGTCACAGGGCGTTGATGCGCAATTCATTGCCTTCGGCGGCGCCGAGGAAGTGACTTATGGCTACGAACAACAAGCTGTCACGCGCGCACATAACGGCCAGATCAAAACTTTCCGCGATCACCTAATGCTTAAGCACCCCCGCGCCGCAAAGGTGATCGAATTTCCCGGCAAACTGCCTTACGATGAATTCTCAAAGCGGATCACAGAAGTAGACCTTTTCCTCTACCCCCTAAAGTTCGGTGTCGCAAATTGGGGTTTGATGGAAATACTGGGGCGCGGTGGCTGCGTCCTAGCACCCGACCGTGGATATGCAGCTGAGATGATCCAAGACGATGTCAACGGACAGCTGCTTCCCGACAACGACGATGCTTGGATCAACGCAATCCTCGCCCTCCTAGACGATCCAGCGCGACGCTTTCGTTATGGGCAGAAGGCTCGGAACCTCGCGCGCGCGCAATACGACCTATCTGTCACAGCCCCCCGCTACATGACGCTCTTCCGACAAGCGATGTCCAATCGCGCAGCCCGGATCGGGAACGCCCAAGAGACCGCCAACTCACCTAGAAATATGCCCTGAGGCCCAACCCAAACGTCTGCCGCGCGACGCATCATCAAAGCCAATGAGCGAGAACAAAAAGCATATGCCGACCGCTTCTGAGGACGACGCACCGGATCTGAATGCGCCCTACTGGGCCGACAAGTCCGCCAGTGCAACCCTTCAGCGTGGACGACCCAAGGCAGAAGGTTCGGGCTGGCAAAGCCGGATCAACGATGCTTTGCGCAAGGTCGCGCTAACGAACATCACGGCTCAAGCAAAAACGCTGTCAGGTTCTGGGCACAATGCAGGAGCCGGATAATCTCGACAGTATGCCCGTCCAACCGATACACCACTAGATGTGCGCCCGTGGGATGTATCCGCACCGACGGGGACTTTTCTTTGGAAACTGGGTGACTTGAGGCCACCCAGTGCCACATCTGCAGACTGACCGCTTTTCAAACTCATGCTCCGTGATGCCCTCACGCACATCGCCCGGCTTGCGAATAACTTTGTGCCCGCATTCCCAGCATCGAACTTCAATGTGCGTGATGCCTATCGCAAATAACTGATCAGTCATCGGACCTCTCTCAACAAACGCCCAAGGGCTCGCGGTGCTGGAAGAGGCGGCCAAAACCATGCTTCCGCCAGGATACACCATCGAATATGCTGGGGTGTCACGGCAGATCAAGCGCGATTCAAACTCGCTGCTCATAACCATGGTAATCTCGCTCGCGATCGGTTCGCCTAGTCAATCCGGGTCTAAACTTAATCACCCAGAGATAAACGGTCGACCGACTGGCAGTGATCCCATGCTCCTCCAGTAGGTCGACCACATCTTGGTAGGGCTGCGGATAATGCAGATACTACCTACCGCAACACACAGAGGATGATGTGGCGCGGGATAATCAACCTCAAAAGCGAAAACTTGGCTCAACGGCTAAGTTAGTGCAACAGTCTGAGAAATACTGAGGATCGCAGATTCCGCTCTATTCACGGTCCGAGATTAGCTTTTGTATTGAGTGTGGTCCCCAAGCTTTCCTGAAGAAAAACCGCGGCCTTTATATTTGAACTGTCACATAGCTTATCCTTTTGGTGGGTAATGAGCAGTGGATTAAGCTCTCAAACCGGCAGTGGTTTTTCCAGATCGGTCAAAAACCTTCAAGGCCTCCACGCTCGAGGATTAGACAAAGCGTCAATATCTCGGTTGATTTGAGCCTGGTTACCTAGCCAATGAAGCGCATCGGAACCATTGACATAATTGTCAATAATGTTATTTATAATAAATTCGGAGGAGGAATGAAATGAAATTTAGCTGTAATATCAGCTCTTTATTGTCGGTGCTGTCTGCAGCATCGCTCGGAGCACTTAGGAAAACTACAATCGCCCTTGCCGCGACGCTCTCCATTAGCGGCGCGTTGCCTGCAGTGGCTGATGGTTCGCTACGACTTGGGACCGCCAGTGAGGGCGGTGTCTGGTTTGTTCTCGGAAATGGTTTTGCCAAGGTGTTTGGGGATGCTCTCGGGACAGTCGTTACGCCGATTACAACAGCGGGATCTATGGAAAACGCACGGCGCCTGAGCGCCGGGAACGATCTGCATATTGGCCTGTCGCTCGCCACGAGTATGCGTAACGGCGTCAATGACGGCACTGTCGATGCTGATAAGATCCGCGTCATCGGTGCGGGTCACGCGAATTTCATGCAGGTTGTCGTTCGAGATGAATCTGGGATCGACAGCTGGGCAGATGCGTTCGGTAGCGGTTACGTAGTCGGCGTTGGTGAACCTGGCAGCGCATCGTTTGAGGTAACGACCGGGGCAATACAAGCAATCGCAGGATCACTCGACAACATCAATCCTGCCCGGATCGGCCATCAGGCGCAATCCGAGGCTCTCAAAAACCGCGACCTGGAGGTTATGGTTGTTACGCCCGGCATTCCGACTGGCGCCGTGGTCGATGCCACCAGTTCGGCAAACGCCCGTCTGATTTCAGGAACAGAAGATGAAATCGCCACACTACAAAAGGTCATGCCCTTCATGGCTACGGGTGTCATCCCGGTTGGCACTTACACAGGCCAAGAGAGCCCAGTCACAACAGTTGTTCTACCTTCCATCATGATCGTGAATGACCAGATGGACGATGACACCGCCTATGCGTTGACGAAAGCACTCTATGAAAACCCGGACAAACTTGCCTCTGTCCACTCGAATGGCAGCCAATGGGTGCCGGAGAATGCATTAGCATCGCGCGAGTTCATAGTGGATCAGGGCTTTGACTACCATTCTGGAGCGGTCCGCTACTTCAAAGAAATTGGCATCTGGTAAACTCATGGGGCGCGGCCAAAAGTGCCGCGCCCGAAGATTATAGGCACTTTATGCGGTTCTGATCCGCAACCTACGGGAGAAAATCCATGACGGTCGACGAGATCCCCGCACGTGGTAGAAGTCGGTTTGCCGATCTCTGCGCCCTTATTTTCGGTGCCGTTACCGTGGTGCTAGCCGCAGGTTTTTTCTTTCTCGATCCAGTTCTTAATCGGATCCTGCATATAGGTCTGGGTTTTCTAATGCTGTTTGCCATGCAGCGTGAGGCACCGGACCGCTTATCACGCGCGATTGGGACTATTGGGATCGTCGGGATCGTTCTGGTCACTGCTTATGCCTACTACTGGTATCCGCAGATGTGGCAGTTCGCGGGTTTGCCGCCATCATCCACGGAAATCGGCCTTGGGTTGATCGCGCTGTTGATGGCGTTGGTGGCAGCTTGGCGCGTAGCTGGACCGAGCATCCCGATTATCGCCCTGTTCTTCATCGTTTACACTCTTGCCGGCGCGAACCTGCCGGCACCTTTCTCCCATGCTGGGCTCGATTTCACTCAAATCGTTCAGGCATTATTCTTGACTGGGCGGGGGATTTACGGGTCAATCACCGGTGTTTCAGCAAGCTATATTGTATTGTTTGTGCTCTTCGCAGCATATCTAGGCCAGCTTGGCTTCATAGACTTTTTGCTAGTAAAATCCCAAAAGGCGCTTGGTCGAACTCGCGGTGGGCCGGCAAAAGTCGCCGTCATCGCCAGCGGCAGCCTTGGTGCCGTGATGGGCACTGCTTATGGCAACACGGCGAGCACCGGAGCATTCACCATTCCGCTGATGAAGCGCACTGGTTTCTCTGGACCGTTTGCGGCCGCCGTTGAGGCGACGGCGAGTGTCGGTGGGCAGTTCGTGCCACCCATCCTCGGCGGCGCGGCCTTCCTAATGGTCGACATTCTCGGCATTACCTATACTAACGTGATGCTAGCAAGCATTCCGCTGGCAATCATGTTCTACCTCAGCATCTTCGTAATGGTTGATCTGAGAGCCGCCCGCGATCATTTGGCGGGGGTCGAAACCACCAACCTGTCTGATGCCATAGATTTGAAGGACGATTTCTTTTTTGGCGGCTGGTTGAAGTTCCTACCTATCATTGTCCTGATCGCAATGCTGGTGCAGGGCTACACGCCACCTCGAGCAGGCTTCTATGCTTTTTGTTCCATCGCACTGGTCGATTTAGCCGAGAACCGCTCTCTTGTCTTTGCTATCCGAAACCTCTTTCAAGGGCTGATCGAGGGTGCCCGCAATGCGGCAGTTATCGTTGGGATCATCGCCGCCGCTGGCATCATCGCAGGCCTAACCAGCACCACAGGCTTGGGTCTCGTTCTCTCTCAAATTCTCGAAGGGGTAGCTGGGGAGAGCCTCCCCTTGCTTCTGGTGCTTACAGCAATCACCTCAATTATTCTTGGCTTAGGTTTGCCGACCATCGTTTGTTACCTTCTGATGGCCGTTCTAGTCGCTCCCGCGCTGATTTCGAGTGGTGTAGAGCCAATGGTTGCTCACTTATTCTTGATTTACTTTGCGGCGCTGTCATCGATTACGCCACCAGTCGGTCCAAGTAACTTCATTGCGGCGTCCATCGCAGGCAAGGATACGAACCCGATGAAGGTCGGCATGATTGCGGTTCAACTAGCTTTGCCTGGATTCATCGTCCCTTTCGTATTTGTTTATCACCCCGAGCTTCTGCTGACCGATGGTATTACCTTTGGCATAACCTACAGTTTGCTAACCGCGTGCATCGGCATTTATGCTCTTGCCGCAGCGCAGGTGGGAATGGTGCTACCTGGCCATCGAGCTGGTGGATGGCTATTTCGTGGCATGCTAATGCTCGGTGCCTTGGCGCTGATTTGGCCAGGCGGGTATACGGATATACTGGGCTTTTCGTTGTTAGGGCTGGTGCATATCTTAGCCCTGCGGCGGAACGGTAATGCGACCTATACGGCGGCAAAACCATGAGTGCTGGCCGTTGGATCAACCGGCCTGATGGTTCGAACTGGGGCGAATTCGGCCCCGATGACGAACGAGGTCGGCTAAACTTGCTCACCAGTGAGAGAACCCGGCAGGCCGCGCAGGAAATTCAAGAAGGCCGGAGTTTTTGCTTGTCGCTTCCATTGGATTATCCCGGTGGCAGCTTCTTGAACCCCCGACGCGGCCCTCCGCGTCACTTCGCGACAATCCGCGACGATAGCGCGAATTTCAATTACGACATCGCACGCGAGGATCCTGCGATCACAGATGTGATCTGCGATGATGCAGTCCTGTTGCATATGCAATATTCAACGCAGTGGGATTCCCTTTGCCATGTCGGAGCCCGTTTTGATGCTGACGGTGATGGCGACGCAGAAATTGTCTATTACAACGGTTGGCGTGGTGGCGAACACATAACCACTGGGGATGGACATGTCGGGTGCGGCATGGGCCCGGAGGGCGTCCAAGCTCAGCGCCTTGGTATCGAGCGGATGGCTGAAACTGGCGTTCAAGGGCGTGGCGTCATGGTCGATCTACTTCGGCATTTTGGTTCTGGTCGCACTCTCGTGACCGGCGCCATGTTTCGGGAAGTTCTGGAAAGAGATGAGATAGCGGTTGAGGCTGGCGACATGCTTTGCTTACACACTGGCTTCGCGGAAGCCCTTCTGGGCATGAACCGAACGCCTGATGCGGAAAAGCTAGCGAGAAGTTTTGCTGTCCTTGATGGGCAAGATGAGGACCTCCGCGACTGGATCACCGAAAGCGGCATCGCAGTCTTAATCGCGGACAATTATGCGGTTGAGCAAACAAAACGCACGCCCGTGGGGCCGCAAGGTTCATCTCTCCCCCTGCACGAGCATTGCTTGTTCAAGCTCGGAATTCACCTTGGAGAATTGTGGCGCTTGGGCCCGCTTAATGAGTGGCTGCGCGCAAGGGGTAGATCACGGTTCTTTCTGACGGCTCCGCCTCTTCGCTTACCTGGCGCGGTTGGGTCGCCTGTAACGCCAGTTGCGACGGTATAGCTCCTCTTAGCTAGACGGAAAATTTGCGCTCAGATACATGTCACGGGGGCGGTTGGTGTGGCGCAGATTGATCTGGATAAGGCGCTCTTGTGCGCCATCATCTTGACTGGCGGCTTCGGCAACGATGTCTGCGTGATCATCCTGTGCGGCGCAGCGGTAGGTATCGTCATAAAACCCCCGTGAGCGGATCGGATGAGTGCGAAACGCGTAGTCACGTATCGCGTTGGCCAGCACAGGGAGTTCACAAGCCTCAAAAAAGACCTCGTGAAACCGGTTGTTGAGCTCATACATCTCCTGAAGCGCACCGTTTTCACCTGCAGTGATGTGTTCTTCGTGCAGGTCCTGCAAGGACCTTACCACCTCCGGCTTGAGAGGGAACGCCATGCGCTTAATGGCCTGTGTCTGGAGCGCATTCCGAATGTCATAGAGGCCGCGCACCTCGTCAGCAGTGTAGTTTTGGACGCGCGCACCCTTGTTTCGCACCTGCACGACAAGACCGCGTTGAATCAGTTCGGTTAAAGCAGTGCGAACCTTGTGACGGGTCGTAGCGAAACGCTCGATTAGCTGGTCTTCGACAAGATGCTCTCGCGGATGCAAATGGCCGAAGATGATGTCTGATTCAATTTCAGCGATAATCCGGTTCTGATCCGTAAGGCGATCATTTTCACTGCCAGGGTTTGCCTTCTTGTTCATGACGTCTCCTGTTTTGGCCACTTTCACATTCTGTCCTGCAAACGGCAATCCGCTTCCGGAAAGTTTAATATGTAATATTATTGACAATATTATTCATAATGATAAAACCATCAACATGAAAAAATTTTCACCCCCTTATAGCGAGATGCTGATTGGCTGCGGCGCGGGTTTCTCCGGTGATCGGGTGGACGCGCCACAAGCCGTTGTTGCGCATCTCATCGCCGATGGGCGACCTTCGGTTTTGATGCTTGAGACACTCGGCGAGCGGACTTTAGCCTTGGCCCAAAAAGCGCGCCAACATGATCCGCAGAGCGGCTATGAACCGCTTTTAGAGCAGCTTGTTGGACCAATCATCGCGCAGTGTTTGGATGCCGAAATTCCGATCATTGGAAACTTCGGCGCAGCCAATCCTCGTGCGGCAGCTAGAGCAATCCATAAGCTCGCCAAAACCGCCGGCGCTCGGCGACCTCGTATTGCGGTAGTAGAGGGGGACGATTTACGCGCCAAGATCGCCGATATTACCTTGTCACCCTGGGAAGGGACGCCGTCAGACTACAGTCTGGATCCAGCCCGCATATTGGCCGCGAATGCTTATATCGGGGCAGAGGGTATAGCACAGGCCCTAGACGAAGGCGCTGATGTTGTGGTGACTGGTCGCGTGGCTGATCCCGCACTCGCCTTAGGGCCATTAATTCACGGCCTCGGTTGGTCTCCCAGTGACTGGGATAAGATGGCCATTGGCACGATGGCGGGGCATCTTCTGGAGTGCGGTTCGCAAATTTGCGGTGGCTACTTTGGTGACCCCGGCAAAAAGGATGTGCCCGACCCCGCGCGCATCGGTTTTCCTGTGGCAGAGATAAGCGCAGAGGGTCGCGTAACCATCACTAAAGCAAATGGAACCGGCGGGCGTGTGGACGTGCAGACCGGCCGCGAGCAACTGCTCTATGAGGTCCACGACCCCGCCGCCTATATCACACCAGATGTAGTCGCAGATATCAGCGAAGCTGAGATCACGAAGGTCGCTGAGAACCAAATTGAATTAAGTGGCGTTCGCGGGCACCCCGCCACCGATAGCTACAAGGTTACGGTCAGTCTGCGCGGTGGCTGGTTGGGCGAAGGAGAGATCTCATATGCTGGCCTGAACGCCCTACCCCGTGCGCGTCGTGCCGTAGCAACCCTCAAAGAACGCATGAGCATCCGCGGTTTGAACCTGAGGAGTCGTCTAGATGTGATCGGTATTGCCAGCATCTTCGACAGCGATGATGGAGCATTGCAAGCTACAATCTCCGACGCGCAAGCGGCAGATTTACGGGTCCGTCTTGCTGTGGAAAGTGATGACAAGGCCCAGGTTATGGCGGCAACGCAGGAAGTGTTGGCGTTGCTATGTTGTGGCCCCGCAGGGGGTGGTGGCGTTCGACAAAGCCATGTGGAACGAATTCATACGGTATCCTTCCTTGTGCCCAAACGAGAGATCGAAACAAAGGTCACCTTCCTATGAACGCAGACTCTAACAACATTGAAACTGCGCTTTACGCACTGGCCCATGCCAGAGCTGGCGACAAGGGCGAGCGATTGAGCGTGTGTGTATTCGCATATCACGAAGCGGCTTATCCCTTGTTGTGCCAGCAGGTGACTGAGATGCGGGTCAACGAACTTTTCGCACATCGTGGAACAACTCGAGTGCGCAGGTATCTATTGCCGCGTCTGAATGGCATGAACTTCGTATTGGACGGCGCGCTCGAGGGCGGCGTGAACGGCAGCCTAAATTTGGACGGGCACGGAAAGTCGCAATCGTTCCGGCTGCTGGAGCTACCAATCACAGTCCCAGCTGAGCTGGCATTTGCGCTTCACGACTAATCACCGCGCCCGATTGCGCGACTTTGGAGGACACCCGACATGACAATCGAATATCTTAAACGTGGCAAAACTGCGGGTGATCGTGCCGAAGATGATCTGAAAACTCGCGCCGTCGTTGAAGCCACCCTGCAAGACATTGAGGCTCGTGGCGACGAAGCTGTTCGGGATTTATCCGAAAAATTCGATAGCTACTCACCCAGGTCTTTTCGTCTGTCGAATAGTGAAATCGAAGCCTTGATGGCAAAGGTCTCCGATCAGGAAATGCACGACATCAAATTTGCGCAGGAACAGGTGCGCAAATTTGCCCAAGCACAGCGGGATTCGATGCAGGACATCGAAGTTGAGACGCTACCGGGCGTAATCCTCGGCCATAAGAATATTCCAGTGCAATCTGTTGGCTGTTATGTGCCAGGCGGTAAGTTTCCGATGGTCGCAAGCGCGCATATGTCGGTTGCTACGGCTGCTGTTGCTGGTGTCCCTCGCATCATCGCCTGCACCCCGCCTTTCAAGGGCGAACCAAATCCAGCGGTGATTGCCGCGATGCATCTTGGCGGGGCACATGAAATCTATGTTCTAGGAGGCATTCAAGCGGTTGGCGCAATGGCCATTGGCACCGAGACCATTGACCCTGTGCATCTTCTTGTTGGCCCAGGAAATGCTTTTGTTGCTGAGGCCAAGCGTCAGCTATTCGGTCGCGTCGGCATTGATCTTTTTGCCGGTCCAACTGAAACGATGGTGATTGCAGATGAGTCTGCCGCCGATCCGGAACTTTGCGCAACCGACCTACTGGGTCAGGCCGAACACGGATATAATAGCCCCTGCGTTCTCCTGACCAATTCCCGCGAGTTGGCGACAGGAACAATGCAGGAAATCGAGCGCCTGCTTGGCATCCTGCCAACGGCCGATACTGCAAAAATCAGCTGGGAAGAGTATGGCGAAGTAATTGTTTGCGATACTTATGACGAAATGTTGGCGGTCGCAGATGACATTGCATCCGAGCATGTGCAGGTGATGACCGATCGCGATGATTGGTTCCTGGAAAACATGACATGCTATGGCGCATTGTTCTTGGGACCACGGACGAATGTAGCCAATGGAGACAAGGTGATCGGCACTAATCACACCCTGCCAACAAAAAAGGCGGGACGCTACACTGGCGGATTATGGGTTGGTAAGTATCTAAAAACGCATAGCTATCAGCGCATCCTGACAGATGAGGCCGCGGCAATGGTGGGCGCTTATGGCTCACGTCTTTGTATGCTCGAAGGGTTTGCTGGTCATGCGGAACAATGCAATGTCCGCGTGCGACGTTATGGCGGTGTCAACGTGCCTTATGCTGCGGGTGCGCCAGTGGTGAAGGGCTGATGGAGCTTCCCCGAACCCCTTCGATGCGCCTTACGGGCAAGCATGCATTGGTGGCCGGCGCATCGCGTGGCATTGGTCTAGCGATCGCTGCCGCCCTAGCCGAAGCTGGTGCGAATGTAACCTTGGCGGCGCGTAGCGAAGCCTTGTTGAAAAAGGTGGTGACAGCACTACGCGCAGAGGGCAAGAACGCGCACGCATTGGCGCTGGACGTGACCGATACTGATGCTGTGCGACGCGCGGTTAGTGATCTTGCGCCGCTCGATATCCTTGTTAATTCCACAGGCCTCGCCCGCCACGGTCCAGCGCTCGACACCGACCCGCAAGACTTCGATGCGGTAATGAACGTGAATCTCCGCGCAGCCTATTTCCTCGCGCAATCCGCAGCGCGCGCGATGCAAGGGCGTGGCGGTTCGATCCTAACTGTATCCAGCCAAATGGGCCATGTCGGCGGTGTGGATCGGGCGGTCTATTCTGCATCCAAACATGCTATTGAGGGGATGACCAAGGCAATGGCGATTGAGTTCGGCCCGCAAAACATTCGCGTTAACACACTCTGCCCCACCTTTATACGAACACCTCTAACGGAAGCGACTTTCGCCGACCCCGAAAAACGGGCTTGGATAGAAAGTAAAATCAAGCTGAACCGTGTAGGCACTGAGGCCGATATCATGGGCCCAGCCGTTTTTCTCTGTTCGGACGCTGCAGAGATGATTACGGGAACGCACCTCTTGATTGATGGTGGATGGACGGCTGGCTGAAACTGGCAAGTGAGCTTCCAGCTTCGCATGGCCTCAGACCCACATGTGGTTCTGAGGCCATGCGCCTTAAGGCTAATTTCATGCTTGGCTTAGGCGCCTGGAAGCGAGAAAGCAGGAATCATTGAACCGCCCCTTGTTTGCCGGAGAGCGTTTGGTTCGAATGTTAGGCTGCTTTTTCATTTGGGTTCAAGGTTGCATAGAACATCGCGTAAGGCGAATTGATCGTGTCACCCTTGCGAACGGGCTCCACTGAAAACGCGGCGCATGGCGTCAGAGCCGCCCCATCGGCCAACCCGGCGTTCTCGCGTTAGAGCAGCCGAAAGCCTCCCCCGAAGGGCTTCGCTCACGTCCTAAAATCTGACCGCTGCTCCGAGTGCGCGAAAGCTGCGGCCCTTAATCCAATTGCCAGACAGGGAAGGAGGAACAATGCCCAGCCTGCAGTTGATAAAGCTAGAGTTATGAATGGCCAAAGCTGATATGACGATAACCAAAGTGGCCAATGAGCCGGAATTCCGCACCAAACGCAGTAATTTCCTGCAAACGTAGGGGAAATCTTTCATAACTCCTCCCCGCTTTACTTTATGATAAGCCATTCAATAAAAGACGGACCCATATTTTAGACAATGAATAATGTTCGATGCCAAGTAGATTGGGGCGTACATGCTGGTTCTGCTTTGAAAAAGGATTGTCGATATGCCCCGAAACACGTCCGTAACCCTTGGAACTCACTTTTCAGATTTCATTGTCGAGCAAGTACAGACTGGCCGCTATGGGTCCGCCAGCGATGTTGTGCGGGCAGGCTTGAGACTTCTCGAAGAACATGAAACAAAAATCCGTGCTTTGCAGGATGCGCTGATTGCTGGGGAACAGTCAGGGACGCCGCGCTCTTTCGACAGTGATGCCTTTTTGAGCCGTATGCACGCAAAGCACGCTGCTAAACATGCAGGATAAACCCTATGCGCTTTCGCCACTGACTGAAATCGACCTTGAAGAAATCTGGTTCTACACGTTTCAGAAATGGTCACTTGCGCAGGCTGACAGCTACCACCGTGATTTGATTGCGACGTTCGAGGGGTTGGTATCTGGCACCAAAAGGGGCCGGGAAGTCGATGTGCGCCCCGACTAACTGAAATGCCCGGTCGGATCGCATATGATCTACTTCCGCGACAGTGGCGACCAGATCGAGGTGATCCGTGTGCTGCACCAGCGGCAGGACGCAACTCTCAATCTCTGATAACCACGCTGGCCGGACTGATTTCCACTGATCCGGTCTGTTGATCCAGAGCACCCTTGGTTACCATTTTGAGCTCCCTTCAATAAAAATAGGGCAATCTTCGCCAAAAAACTCAAGCTCGAGAACGCCTCTACCTTCAGGGAGGTCCGCGTTTAGGAACCAGCAGCCAAACAGGTTAATGCCCAAATACGACCTGATTACCTTTGGGAGACTACATCGCCACGCGCAATCGCTTCGCGTCTTTCGGCCAGCTCAGTCTGTTCCAGCGACATCTTGTGTCTTAGGCTGAGGGCAGCTCTCATGCGATAAGGGAGCGGGGTTCGGCACCTCACGTATGCCGATCAGCAGAGGGTACGGATCGGGACATTTTAGATATGCGTTTACATATCATAGTTCTTATAATCGCGTTTCAGTGCTCGTCATCCAATCCTGTCCGCCGAATGCGATCAAGGCGATAAAGAGGCTGTCGACCTCGCGGTCGGGACGAAACACGATCGTGATGCGATACCCTTGCCCGCCGTGCCGGACGAGCCAGCCGTCCAACGGTGCTGAAAGCCGCATGCCGGACGCTGGATTGGCGATGATGTCAGATACAAGCACGTCGATCTCATCAAGACGTCGGCTTGCGGCGGCAAAATCACCGTCCGTGGCCTCAATGATATGATCGACCAAAGCGTTAATATCGTGCGCGATCAGCGGATGGCGGATGACCCGCATCAGGCAGAGCCGCGATCGCCTGCTTGCACGCGCCGAGCGAGATGCTCCCTCGCGTCAGTCGTTATGGTGTCGCCTGTTCGCACTGGTTCCCAGATATCCAGAGGCAGAGCCAAGCGGCGCTGTACCTCGGCCTCGAACAATACCTTCTCACGTGTCCGGGCAGCACGCGCGCGGGCCATCTCTCCCGAGACCGCCGCGCTGACGTTCGGGTATTCTCCGCTCTCAACCAGTTCGCGCGCAAAGGCAAAGGCGGTATCTGTAAAGCTGACGCTCTGCTTGTGGACGCCCATCTCTTCCTCCGCGTGGGTAGTCTATTAGAGCACCATATGCGGATATGGGCAAATCTTCAAGGTAAGCGTGATCAGCTACGCTAACGAAGAACTACATTGTTGTTTGAACCGTGGAGCGCGCTATCGACATTCCGGCAAACGCACTCACTGCCCACGCTGTGGACCTAGAAGCCTGCGAGATCGATTCAGCGCATGTCGCACTTTCTGCCGTTTCACTCTCCTGAATTTTTCGAAAACGAGCGCGGGTGATGCAGACTTTCCGATTGCCGGGTCGTTTATACCGCTTCGTCTCGATGCAACCCGCAACGCCTTCTTCGTACCAGCCCGCCGTCGTTCCGCTCTCACCATCCGTCATCATAGACTCGAAGCATTCGAGGCGTGGATATCCGCGGCAAACGTCGTTTGATCGACAATCGGCATGCCGGCTTGCAAGCTCGGCGCGATAACGCGACCACCCCAGAGCGCCAATTAGAAATGCGTGCTGAGACCCAGACCAAAGGTCTGCCGGGCGTCGCCTGGCTCGCGCTCAAAGGGGCTGGCGACATACAGCGACACAGGGGTCGCTCCAATGTCGAGAGTGACCGACACACCAATGCTGCTGCGGCGATGCCAACCATCATCAATACCCCCATCAAGCGTGTCGTCCAAATCCCAGCTGCCTCCGGTATCCACAAATATGCCCCCAAGGATTGGTGTGTGTAACAGCTCGCCAAAATCACGTTGCAGCTCGATGGATGCCCGTACAAAGTTATTTCCGCCCAAGGCATCCTCTCCATCGCGAGGGCCAATACCTCGCGGGGCAAATCCCCGGAAACTGTCCGCGCCAGGATAGAACCTATCGATGGCCCGAGACGCATTGCCGTCTAAACCGGAAACCGCCCCCGCATCAAATCCAAACAGCAACCGGGTTTTGTCCGCGATTGGAAACTGCATTCTTGCCTCAAAACGGGTATCCGAGAGCAGGTCAGATGTACCGACGTTCCAAAAATACTGATCCAATTTCACGCTGTAACCAAAGGTCTGCCATTGGCCATCACCCTCTTCTGGTTCAGGCCAATTCTTATGCGCCACGCCAAACCGAACATAGGGTGCTGCAATACCGTCGGTCTGTTCGCGCACCAACAAGGCACTGGCGCTCGGATCAAGATCGTAAAGTCGGTGATCTCGGTATCCTATGCCCCCTTCAAACCGTATGGTGGGCACCTGCGTCCAAGCAAGATAGGCTTCGGCTCTTACGGTTTCATAGGTAAAGCTACGGTCATCAAAAGAGTCACGGCCCGCCACGACTTCAAACCCCAAGTCCAGCGACGTCTCAAAGGCTTCTGTTCGATAGAGGTTCGCACTATATCGCTGTATCTCTTCGCCGTATTCAAGGCTCACCGCACCGTAAGTGCGGTCAAACAGGTTATAGCGTTCAAAGGACAGACTGGCTGTCAGCCCGTCCTGGGAGACATAAGCAAGACTTGCATCGATACGGCCCGGCCTTGTGTCCAACTCCTGAACGTCGATAACCAGCAGATCCCCCTCCAGCGATAGGCTCACCGTTTCAAACACGCCGGTCGACATCAGACATTCCTCGATCGCCATCAGCTCCCATTGCGAATAGGCGATCCCGGCTTCGGCACCGCAAGTTTTACGGATATCATCTTCGGGGATAAACTGCGCACCGCGCACTTCCACGCTGCGCACATTCTGTGCCTCAGCTGCTGTGGCCCATGGCAGCACCACTGTCATTGCTGCCGCCAGCGACGCAGATCGAAACACAACGGAAAAGAGAGCGCGGAACGCGCTTGAAGGGGGCAGCAGACAAGGCAAGGGCAGCACTTTCTATGTCGTATTTTGTAGTGGATAGGGCCAGCAGCGGCCCCACCACTTGGGTTTAGTGAAGGCGCGCCTTAAGAATTGGGCGCGTGAGGTAGCTTAAGATGGATCGATCGCCACTCTCAATATCAACTTGAGCAATCATCCCAGGCCGGATTGCGTACTGCTCCCCGAAGCGCTCCAAATAGCTCCGTTCGGTGCGCACCATAACGCGGTAAAAGTCGGCCGGACCTTGGGGCGTATCCTCTTCGACCGTGTCTTCTGAGATCTGCGTAACCACACCGCGCAGATCGCCATAAGTGGCAAAATCATATGCCGTAATCTTGACGCTGGCAGGCATGCCCGGCGCAATCAGCGCAACGTCCCGCGGCTTGACCTTCGTTTCAATGATCAACTGATCATCGGTGGGCGTAATCTGCATGATCGGCTCGCCCGGCTGCACCACGCCCCCGAGCGTGGTGATCTCGATGTTGTTAACCCTGCCCGACACCGGAGATCGGATTTCTGTCCGCCGGAACTCGTCCTGCTTTTGGACCAATTCTTGCTGCATCATCAACAATTTGGCCCGACGCTGAGCCAAATCCTTATAGGCGTCTTGGACATAGACATTGCGGGTTTCGCTGATCTTGCCATCCAGTTCAGCCTTCTTTTGCTCCAGTTGAAGCAAATTAATGCGGCTTACCGATCCATTAAGGGTCAAGGGCCGTGTTATGTCGATCTGCTCCTGAATGGCGAACCGCTCTGCCTCAAGAGCCTCAAGCGAGGCCTCAAGTTTTGTCCGTCTGGCCGTGAACAACTTTAGCTCATTGCGCTCCGAGCTGTTTGGCGCATCGCCAAAATCCAATACGGGGCGCTCAAGAACCTCTGCATCTAGGCGCGCAACCTCTGCAGTCAGCGCTATGATCTCAGACTCCGCTGAGAGAAAAGCCGATTCAGAGCGGGTCGGATCGAGACGCGCCAGCGTCTGACCTTCTTTAACAATGTCACCCTCTTGCACTGCCAATTCCGCCAGAATCCCGCCTTCAAGACTTTGGATCGTCTGCATCCGGCGTAAAGGAATGACACGGCCATCCCCCCGCGTGATCTCATTGATCTGGGCAACAGACGCCCATCCGATGGCAACGATCAAAGTGATGACAACCGTGCGTATCGTCCAGCGCGCGACCTTGAGTGTCTGACGCCGATAGCTGCCATCCAGGTGGCTTACTGGCATGTCATCAACGGTGGTCATTTCACAGCCTGCACCGGTTTGTTCTGAACGGCATTCGCACGTGCTGTGTTAAGAATGCTCAGCAGATCACCGTCGCGCGCCACCCGGCCCTCCTTGAGCACGATCGCGCGTTCGGTAAGCCCTAGCAACTCCCGCTTATGTGTCGAAATAATCGTCGTCCGGCCCTGCAGCCACTCCTTCATATGGGCGATAACCTTGCTTTCAGTGAGATGGTCGAAAGCCGATGTAGGCTCATCCAGCAAGACAATCCGAGGGTCCTGCAGCAGCACCCGCGCAAGGCCAATTGACTGACGTTGCCCCCCTGAGACATTGGCATTGCCCTGAAGTTGCAGATCAAGCCCGCGGACGTGGCGGCGCACGAACGTGCCTAATCCCACCGCATCCAATGCCTCAAGCAGCTCCTCGTCAGAATGCAGCCCATGGTCCAACAAAAGATTGTCCCGCAAAGTGCCTTGGAAAAGCGCGACACTCTGCGGCAGATAGCCAATCTGACGACGCCGGTCGATCGGATCAATCTGGCTTAGAGACAGACTGTCTACAAGCACGCTGCCCGACTGCGGATCCGTCAGACCCGCCATCATGCGCAAGAGGGTCGACTTGCCCGCGCCATTGCCACCAAGAAGCGCGATGCGTTCACCGGCCTTAATCGAAAGCTCAGGAATAGAAAGGATCGGCGGCGCTTGGGGATCGTGCCGGAAGACCACGTCGTCCAGCACAAAACCACCCGAAAGCGAAGGCGCACGGACAAAGTGGCGGTCGTCGGGACGTTCAACGGACAAATCCATGATCTGATCCAACCCCTCCATCGCCGCACGCACATGTTGCCACCGCGCCAGTAGGCCGGCCACCTGCCCCATCGGAGCCATCGTGCGGCCCGAAAGCAATGTGCAGGCGATCAGGCTCCCAACAGTCAATTCACCAGCGCTGATCAAATAAACACCGGTAATGATCACGCCTGCATAGGCCAGCTTTTGCACTGAGCTCACAAGCTGGGTCATAAAATTTGTAATACTGCGGGTCTTAATCGCCGTGGTCGCCATGGTTGCCGTCAACTGCGCATGCGCACGTTGCAAGCGGCCCTCAGCGCGCGACGCCTTCACAGTTTCTAAATTCGAAATCGTTTCCAGCAAAAGCCCGTTCAGCGCGGCAGCCTCACGCGTGTTCTCCCTTGAGGCTTTCCCTAGTTTCTTTTGCATCACCAGACCGGGCAGAACCGTCAAGATCACACCCGCCAGCACCACCAGGGCAATCGGCCCGCCAATGAACCAAATGACCCCCACAAAGATCAGCACAAATGGCAAATCGCAGATCGCGGTCACAGTGCTGGATGTAAAAAACTCGCGGACAGTGGCAAAGTCTCGGACTTGGTTGGCAAAAACCCCAGTTGACGCGGGCTGATGCTTCAGTCGCATGTTCGCGACCTTGTCAAACAGCTGCGCCGACAGCCGCAAATCAAGATCTCGCCCTGAAACATCAACAAGCGTCGAGCGCATAATGCGCAAAACCAACTCCAGAACGATGGCAATTCCCACCCCACTGGCAAGGATCCACAGGGTATCAAAAGCGTTGCTGGGCACGACCCGGTCATAGACCTGCATTGAGAAAAGGGCCGTAGCAACGGCAAGCAAGTTGGCCGCAAAAGAAGCCCAGATAACATCGCGGTAGATGGCCCAGTTGCTAAAAACCGGTCCCAAAATCCAGTGATGCCCGCTTTTGGAAGCGTCCAGCCGACTGCTCACAATATCAATTGGCTTGGATATCAAGACGCGCCCGTCATGCATCTCATCAAGCTTACTGCGCGTCCATAATGCGCGCCCGCCACCCGATTCCGGCAAGATAACCCGTGCTTGGGTCTCTGGGAGACCCTCCAGAACTATGGTGCGTCCGTCCTTTAGAAAGACCAATGCGGGCAGGCAGTGGGCAGGCAGAGTATCCAGAGATTCCCGGCTAATACGACAACTCATGTTGACCCGCCGCAGGGCGAGAGACGCCAAATGCTCATCTTGAGCGGCATCACCCGACTTTGGCAGGCCGTCGGTCAGCTGCTCTGCCGAGGTCGTCACCCCTTGCACCCGGCAAAGCTCAACAATGCCAGCGATCAAGGGGCCCGCGAAGTCATGGTCTTTCATCTCTGCTCCCCATTAATCATAGTGCCCTCAATTACCGCCCCGAGTACTAAGATGCGGCATTGAGTATCAGTGTGCCAAGAACACCCAGATCATGCGCGGCTTGGTATTCCGTGCGCTTGCGCTCGTCATAGGTGTCAATCTTCTCGATTTCGGAATCGTAAAGGTCACGGCCTGTGGTCAGCAGGTCCAAAATCTCACGCTGACCGCCAATGAACTGTTGCTCGTAATTGTCGAGCACCCGCTGCGCTTCAAGCAGCTGCTGCGACCGTGCGGTCTCGGTTCTGCGAAGAATGCTAATCTGCTGCAGTGCACTGGTCGCCGTATTTGTCAGCTCCCGCTCGGTGAACACCAATGTGGATTTTGCCGCCTGCAGGTTCAGTTCAGCAGATTGAATCTGCCGGCGCCCAAGTCCGCTGGAACTAAGGTCCACCCCCGTGGAAAGCCCGAGGGCCGCGCTGCTTTTACCGCCGTTCAGTGCGGCGCGGCCCTGTGCCTGCAACTTAATCGTGGGCATGCGTGATGCCTTGGCGGTCTCCACGCCAGCCGCAGCCTCGTCCGCCCCCGCGCGGGCAGCAACATAATCTGGGGCAATGCGCACCGCAGACCGGATTTTTGCGGCCTCAGCATAGCGACGGGCATACCCAAGATCAGGGGGCGCCACGATGGAGCCCACCTGGCGACCGACGAGGAAATCAATCTGAGACAATGCGATACTGCGGTTCGCCACGAGCTGTGACAGCTGGTCTTCTGCACGTGCGATCTCCAGTCGGGCACGCGCAACTTCGCCATTGTCGCCGATCCCTGCCTGGGCACGGGCCTCCGCCTGGCCGGCAATCCGCTGAGCAAACGCGGTATAATCGCGGGTCCGCTCGATCTTACGGTCCATCACCTCAACATCGATAAAATATTCGGCCACTTGAAGGGTCAGGCCCTCTACAGCCATTTTCAAATCAGAGACCGCCTGCACACGGACATGAGATGCCGCATTAATCTTACTGCGGATCAATCCCCAGTCGAACAGGACCTGTGAAACCGTCAGGGTAATACCGGGGCCATCGGAATCTGTGGTCGACGTATCACCCGACACGCTGATGCTCGGGTAATATTCATCCCGGGCCGCTTGGATGTCTATTGATCGACTGGCAACTTTTTGGCGAAGTGCAGAGACTTCACCGTCCCGTTCCGTGGCTTGCAATACGGCTGTGCGCAACGATATCTGCGCGGCAACCGGCGTTGCCAGAGTTAGAACAAGCGCGATCGCAGCTGTGGAATAAAACCAACCAGCAGCGCACCTGAAAACATTCTGGTTGCGCCTCATAACCCTCATCCAACAAACTCCGTCATTAACTCTGCCAGCAAATCTTGCTGGTATTCCATGTCCATAGGCATATCTGCACCCCCGACAAATGCACCTTCCATGGTGTCATCCGCCGGGTCGGCACCTTCCATAGCCGCGCCCTCGGGCGCTTCGGCGGTCTCAGGGCCGGTGGTCGACACCTCTGAATCGTATTCCTCGGGCGTCAATCTGTCGGGTTCGGCGCCGATCACTTCGTCGACTGCAAGTGAGAGCTCTGCCGTCTCACTTTGCGCCGCCACGGGCGCGCCGTCATCATCGCTTCCTGAAAGGAAATTGACCCCCGCTCCAAGTGAAAGGCCTGTGCCCGCCAGGAGGAGCGGGCTGGACCAATCCATGCCCTCCCCAGCACTCTCTTGAACGCCGGGCTGCTCAGCTTGCAATGCCGCCGCGCCCTCAGCGTCGTGCACAGTATGCTCTGCCACATCGCCATCAGTGCTATAGGTCGGCTCGGGCCCCATCAGCCCCGTCACAAAAGCCTCCCCGTCCGGCAGAAGCAGACGACTGAAGTCCCCTTCCTCACCGATCACGAAGAAGTCCTGTACCAGCAGCGTTTTTCCATCCGCGAAACTCAAGGCTAAATCGGACCCTAGCTTGTCGGATGCGACGATTGCCGGGGTCCCCTGCGCAAGCGAAATATCAGCCGGCGCGCCCAACGACATGTTTGAGACAGCTTGCACGTCCTCATTTCCAGAGGAGCCTCTTTGCTTAAGCTTTACGCCAACGGACACGGCATGCCCCTTCTCAAAATGCGCGCTCACAATCGCCTAGCGCCATAGTGTAAATCGTCAACCAACCTAAAGTAGTTTGCTTAGAACTTTTTCAGACTTTCGTTACAAGGGCAAACGCCCTGCACCTAAAAGGATGCAGTCCAATTGAGCCCATTTTGTGACAAAATTGAAAAATACCACCTTAAGAATGGCTTAAATCGTAATCGATACGACAAGGACGGCTAAGGCGGGAGCCGCCATAGCCGTCAGTTCTGACTGTTCGCACAATGCCTATCAGGCATTGTCGTTGTCGAAGGTCTCCTGGAGCAATCCACCTAAGAGAGAGTGCCCTTGATCCGCACCCTGATCAAAGAGAATGTCGAGCGCGCCTTCGACAGCACCCGCTTCGGCAACCGCAGCATCTTCGACACCAAGCAGTTCGCCTTCTTCTTCGGCCATCGCATCGCTGCCAAACAGCGCATCGAAAGCCCCCTCCTCGCCGGTGATGTCGCTCACACCGCCCGCAAGGATGTCGTTCAACAGATTGTCGACCTCAGCATCAGGCGCATCATCCCCGATCGGATCGGACAGGCCAAGCACGTCTTGCTCAACCAAGCTGCCCGTAAGCCCTTGTTCACCCGTCAGCCCGGCGAACAGATCGTCACCCTCGCCACCCTCAACAACATTGAGGCCAAATACATCAACCTCTCCGAGCAGCCCGTCGAGAAGTGCGTCGCTGGGGTCCAGAAGTGTTTCAACAGACCCCAATAGGTCTTCAGTGTCCCCGGCGACCAACGTGTCGAGGAAGCCGTCATCTCCTGCGTCTTCCGTCACCGGCACATCATCAAGCAAGGCAGCGCCAGAAACGTCAGCCTCTGATGAGGTATCAGGTGTATCTGTGGGAGCGACCGGGTCGGTCTCATCTTGCCCTATCAACGTTTGGGCATCGTTAGGTTCAGCCGTCACGCCCTCTGAGAGACCTGCAACTGGCCCTTCGGTCAGAGGCGGAACCACAGCCGACGCAGCCTGGCCGCCCAGCAGTCCGCCAAGGATACCCCCAACAATAGGTACCTCATTAACCACGCTTCCAGCGCCCAAGACTGCATTGCTGGCAGGCTCAGCGTTTGCGGACCCGTCCTCCAAGGCATCTGAAACCTCAGGGGTCGTCGTATCGGTCAGCTCAGCTGGAACGTCCTCTTCGACCTCAGCGGCACCGCCGCCCCCCAGCAATCCGCCCAGAAGCCCACCAACCAGTCCGTCGCTGCCAAGAGCACCGCCGACAAGGCCATCATCACCAATAATACCGTCAACCAGCCCGCCATCGCCAAGCACGCCGTCAGCAACTTGGGTTACAGTCTCGGACCCCGTCTCCAGAACACCTGAAACCTCAGTGATCCCCGTATCGGTCAGCTCAGCTGGAACGTCCTCTTCGACCTCAGCGGCACCGCCCCCCAGCAATCCGCCCAGAAGCCCACCAACCAGTCCGTCGTTGCCAAGAGCACCACCGACAAGGCCATCATCACCAATAATACCGTCAACCAGCCCGCCATCGCCAAGCACGCCGTCAGCAACTTGGGTTACAGTCTCGGTCCCCGTCTCCAGAACACCTG
Organism: Sulfitobacter sp. DSM 110093; assembly: GCF_022788715.1. Classification (NCBI taxonomy): domain Bacteria; kingdom Pseudomonadati; phylum Pseudomonadota; class Alphaproteobacteria; order Rhodobacterales; family Roseobacteraceae; genus Sulfitobacter; species Sulfitobacter sp. DSM 110093. The sequence goes on along the minus strand of NZ_CP085168.1, from coordinate 87,790 downwards.
AAACCTCAGTGATCCCCGTATCGGTCAGCTCAGCTGGAACGTCCTCTTCTACCTCAGCGGCACCGCCCCCCAGCAATCCGCCCAGAAGCCCACCAACCAGTCCGTCGCTGCCAAGAGCACCGCCAACAAGGCCATCATCGCCGAGAAGCTCATCGACAACACCGTCGTCGCCCAGAAGACCGCCGACCAAACCATCGTCGCCAAGGGCACCGCCGACAAGGCCATCTTCACCAATAATACCGTCAACCAGCCCGCCATCGCCAAGCGCGCTTTCAGCAGGAACGATCTCTGCGGCCTCAGAGCCGCCCCCGCCCAGCAATCCGCCAAGAAGACCGCCATCACCGAGCAGGCCATCAACAACACCGTCGTCCCCGAGAAGACCTCCAACCAAACCGTCGTCGCCCAGCACCACATCGACAACACCGTTGTCACCCAGCACGCCGCCGACAAGGCCATCATCGCCAAGCAGGCCACCAACAACGCCGTCGTCGCCCAGAAGACCGCCGACCAAACCGTCGTCGCCTAGCACTACATCGACGACACCGTTGTCACCCAGCACGCCGCCGACAAGGCCATCATCGCCTAGCAGGCCACCAACAACGCCGTCGTCGCCCAGAAGACCACCGACCAAACCGTCGTCGCCTAGCACCACATCGACGACACCGTTGTCACCCAACAGGCCTCCAACAAGGCCATCATCGCCTAGCAGGCCACCAACAACGCCGTCTTCGCCCAGAAGACCACCGACCAAACCGTCGTCACCTAGCACCACATCGACGACACCGTTGTCACCCAACAGGCCGCCGACAAGGCCATCATCGCCAAGCAGGCCACCAACAACGCCGTCTTCACCAAGCAGGCCACCGACCACACCATCGTCGCCTAGCAAATTATCAACAACGCCGTCTTGACCAAGAAGGCCCCCAACGAGGCCATCATCACCAAGGAGATTATCAACAAGACCATCATCGCCGAGCAGACCGCCAACCAAGCCGTCTTCCCCAAGAACCCCGCCGACAAGGCCATCAACAAGACCACCTTCGCCCAGCACCGAATCAATAACACCGCCGTCGCCAAGCAGGCCCGAGACGATGCCATCCTCGCCGAGGAGAACGCCCACCACGCCATCCTCGCCCAGAACGGAATCAAGCAAGCTGCCCTCTCCGAGAACACCGTCGAGCAGACCATCCACGAGACCGCCATCGCCGATCACCGACCCGACGATCGACCCAACCGGCCCGTCATCACCCGGAATATCGTCAGGCAGCAAGCTGTCGCCAGGCACAATCGTAATGGTAGAGACGACCTTCTCACCCCCACTCGCACCAACATTGGGCTGCGTTCCAGCAGGCGAATTGACCGGCGCGCTCCGCGCGTCCTGCACAACCTCCCCGACAACAGCGCTTGGGTCGATCGCAATGTGAGACGTCAGCTGGCTTTCTTGCACCCCCGGCGTGACCGCTATGTCATAACTCGCCGTATCAGACGCTTCTGCTGCAAGAGGATCAGCGCCGAGGTGAGCCTCAATCGCAGCGCCATCAGGCTGAAAATCACCGCCAATACCCTCGGCACCGACAACATCCGCCGCGCCCGTGCTGGGCCCTTGGGGGTCACCCTTAGCAAGAGAAGCCAGAACGTCAGCGCCAGGGAGCGTCGCCGCGAACGCCATCAAACCGTCTTGAGACGCACTTTGCGCCGCCAGCCCCATGCCAATCGCACCAGCAGTAACAGAAATCCCAGTACTGCGCGCACCCGTGTCGCCCGCAGCCCGCAACAATGGCGTCGGAATCGAAGCGTATCCGACTTGCTCGGCGACCTGTACGCGCCCCTGCACGCCTTTGCTGCTCTCAAACTTGCCCAACTGGCAGCTCCATACTTATGCGCAACCGCGCGTCACGTGACGCGCTGCACCAATCCCAAAAACCCCGTCTCGCCAGAAGCAATCACAGGGGGCTCCTATACTTTTTATCGTACATAGCCCGGCGTGACGCTTGTCCAGTTAAACATACCAAAGGATTAACACCTTACTATAGTATGGCCTCCAACCCCATCTGGCAAGAAAATCAAGCCTAACGCTACGGAAACAATCCCGCATGATTGTTGGAGCACGGCCCAAAAGCCACACAACTCACCTAACCGAGAACCCAAGAAGAGCTGAATTTGGCTAAAAAGACCCCTCTCCACCCCCAATCATGCACAAAAAGCTGCTTAAACAACGCTCTCCGCAGCCGTCCCGATAACCCTCAGCCACATCCAGCCTTCTCGACAGTCGCGCTTCATGCTCTTGATATCTTTCGACAGCACTGCCCCAGATTCGGAGAATCCGTCGGTCGGTCGTACAAAGAAATTTCAATAAAGCCGGGTAGAGATTTTATCTCATGAGCCCTGAGCGACATCCGCGCGCCAAAGCAAAGACGCAGATCGGCCTCCGGTGTCTCTGCTAAAAGCTTCGAGAACCAGCGCGCCGAGCCGCCGTGACACGCAATCTTCGCTATGCCGTTGCCGCCACCGGAATAGGATCAGTCCATGGCCAGCTTGGCCGTCAAGTCCGACATGACCCTGTCGACAAGAATGTTGATCAACCGCTCTTGAGCGCTGTTTCGCATCAACGTTGGAAAATCATCATCCGTCGAAAACGAAGTAAAAGACTCCACCGCTCCAGAGGCCAGCACCTTACCGTCCGCCTCATCAAACAGTTGGTAATTTACCTTTCCAATAACCTGACTGCGGCTCACGTCCCTGATATCCAGACCAACTTCAGAGAGTGATAGGTTATATCTCAAAGTCTTTTGGGCTTGAGAGTTGCGTGTAAGACGCTCTTCCATGCCCCGAACGAACAAATACTCTTCCCGGTTGCCCGGGGGGGCCACCTGAATGTCCGACAATGTTTGGCTGATCGACGATCCAGTCCCGTAGATTGGGGTAAAACCACAGCCGGCAAGACTGCCAATCATGAATAGGGCTGCGGATACATAAATCGCTCGTAGAGGTCGCATTGGACTATCCTTGTTCAATGTAAGCTTCGCACCTTGAGGCCCCAAGCATCAGCCACGCACAGACATTTTGCCCATGCATCAAATACCAACAACGGCGCACCCTATAGGCTTTCTTCTATGCACAAATATACGGCTTCCGACCAGCCCGACTTTAAACACAATCCTGACGTGACGAGACCCAAATTAGTAAGCACACCTCGATTTGACCACGGCTGTTATGCGGGCCCTGGTACAAAAGTGCCCCACTTGCATCTATCGCCCCCCAAAGCTTCAGAGGCTAGATTGCTTCGCTCTGCCCGGAACAAAGCACCATACAGCAGGCAAATTTTATATCCACGCCACTCCCCCATCTTCAGACCTTACTGAAGCTCAAAACCTCGACTATGAAGAGGGCCTAGCAACAAAGCGGCCACATCCCCCAAATGCTCTATGTATCAGTACATATACCGAAAACTGCAGGCACGAGCTTCGCCAAATCATTGGAGCAAGCGTTCGCCCCAAGTGAGGTTCAGCTCGATTACCACCACGAGCGCGATCACGCTTTAGTTGCCGCGCAAGGCGTGGAGGCCGCCAAAACACATCAAGAATGGCTTTCGCCTCCGTTGCTTCAATTGGCATGGCGGTACCGAAAAGATCTAGCCGAACTCCCAAAGTCCATCAGGCTGGTGCACGGCCATTTCCCAGCCCGGAAATACCATCGAGCACTGACATGGCGTAAACCATTCTATATCACTTGGGTGCGCGAACCTTTTGCACGGGCGATCTCAAACTACTTCTATTGGCAAAGCTTTGATGCAAACACGATGCCAGACCCCTTAGTGAGAACAATCTTGTTAGGCTCAGGACCCATTGATTATCGCGGAGCCGCATGATTCACCGTCCGAAAACAGAGCGGTGATATGTCTGATCTTTTCTGGCTGAACGATGCGCAGATGGCGCGGCTGGAGCCCTACTTTCCGAAATCCCATGGCAAACCACGTGTGGATGATCGGCGGGTTTTAAGCGGGATTATTTTCATCAATCGCAATGGTTTGCGATGGCGAGATGCGCCTAAGGAGTATGGCCACCACAAGACGCTCTATAACCGTTGGAAGCGTTGGAGCGACAAAGGCATTTTCGCACAGATGATGGTGGGACTGGCTGCCGAGCACAGCGAAAAGAATACCGTGATGATCGATGCTACCTACCTGAAGGCTCATCGCACAGCGTCCAGTTTGGGCGTCAAAAAGGGGGGCGTGGACGTCTTATTGGACGAACCAAAGGCGGCATGAACACCAAACTTCATGCAATCTGCGATAGCCGGGGGCGCCCACTCAACCTGTTCGTAACGGCAGGACAGGTGAGCGACTACATAGGTGCGCGAGCGCTTTGCGATAGTCTTCCGGATGTCGATTGGCTGCTCGGCGATCGCGGCTACGACGCCGACTGGTTCAGAGAAGCATTAAAAGACAAGGGGATACACGCCTGCATCCCCGGACGAAAACAGCGGAAGGCGACGGTGAAGTATGACAAGCGCAGATACAAACGCGGCAGACTCAAGGACTGGCGGCGCGTTGCCACTCGCTACGACCGATGCCCAAAGGTCTTCCTCTCAGCCATCGCTCTCGCCGCCACTGTCATCTACTGGCTATGAGTCCTGAGCCTTCTGTATCTCAGTTTTGCTATGTTGCCCCCGTCAGCCGCCTTGGCCGAGGTCGCTGACGGGGCGGTGTATGGCGTCTGAGCCTTGTGGGTTTGACCACGTTTGCTAGCGAGCCAGCGCCGTCTCTCTTCATCATCTCGAACAGTTGAATGTGGCCAATCAGGACCACGGACCAGAAGGAAGAGAACATGGATAAGTTAACACACTCTGCGATCATCGGCACAGATGTCAGCCGCGATTGGCTGGATATTCACTGCCTGCCAGGCGGACAGCGACAGCGCCTGCCCAACACTGAGGAAGGCCACGCGCAGATTGCCGACCTGGCGGCTTCACTCAACGCGCTTGTGTGCTTTGAGGCGACTGGTGGGCAAGAATGGCGCTTGTGGTCTGCTCTGGATGCCGCAGCAATCGCGACACGGCAATTGCCACCCGCTCAGATCAAAGCCTTCGCCGCCAGCCGTGGCACACGCGCCAAGACGGACCGGATCGACGCGGAGCTTATCGCGCGGTTCATGGTCTTCAGACCTGATGCCGGGCGCAACCTGCCGCACGAAAAGATACGCGTTCTCAGAGCCTTGGTATCAAAACGCGGTCAGCTCGTGGAAACGCGGAAGCGACTTCTGGCGCAGGTCAAGGCGCATGGGAAGTTGGGGTCGTCTGACATATTTGCGAGTATGGATGATGAGTTGAAAACCCTTCTCGACCACCAAATAGCAGACCTTGAGGCTCAGATCGAACAGGCCATTGCGGCGGATGAAACGCTTGCCAAAACCGCCAACATCTTGCGCTCCGTTCCTGGCATTGGCCCTGTCGCCAGCACCATGTTGATCGCCGAGATGCCCGAACTCGGCCAAATCTCAGGCGAGCAGGCCGCAGCGCTCACGGGCCTTGCCCCCATTGCCCACGACAGCGGCGCGATGCGCGGCAAGCGTGCAATTGCCGGTGGTCGACGACTGCTTCGGCATGTCATGTTCCAAGCTGCCCTCGTTGCCAGCCATCACAACCCAGTCCTCAGAATCTTCGCCGATCGACTGCGCAACGCCGGAAAATCACACAAGGTTATCATCACAGCCGTTGCGCGAAAACTCGTCACAATCGTCAATGCGCTCGTGAAAGCAGATCAGAAATGGCGCACTCAGAGCGCTTGAGAAATACAGTTGCTAGCTCGATCCAGAAAACCGATCCTTCCCCTTCGACCGAGCTGAATCCCACCTGTCCGCCAAGCAGATCCATCAGTTGCTTTGTGATACTCAGTCCAAGACCGCTGCTTTTGTTTGCGCTAGTGGTCCTGGGGTCAATCTGACGAAAGGGGGTGAAGATGTCGGGCTGCAGGGCCACGGGTATGCCAATCCCATGGTCGGTGACTTCGATCCGCACTTTGTCGCTGATCCGCGTCAAGCGGACTTCAACCAAATCCCCGGTGGAGATAAATTTGGCGGCATTGGAGGTCAGGTTGTTCAAGACTTGCGTGACCCGTGCGCTGTCATTGATGGTGATCACCGGTTCATGGGGGGTGTGGACAGCGTAGCAGACCCTTATTTTTTCAAGCGTAGCCTTGGCAATTCTCGACCGCGGCTGTGACCACTTGGTTGAGATTAACCGTCTGGCGTTTTACAGAAACTTTCCCTTCACTTAAGGCTTGGGCATCCAAGATATCGTTGACGAATGTCAGGATTCGATCTCCATTACGGTCAGCGACATCGAGCAGTTTCAGTGCGTTTGGGTCTTTTAGTGCGTCGCCGACCCTTGCTTTCAGCAAGGACGACCTGCCTAAGAGCGAGGTGAGCTACTCATGGCTAGCCACACTCATGAAGTTCATTTTCAGGCGCGCTGCTGAGGTTACTTCTTCAGCCCGAACGCGATCAATACGGTCAAACAGCGCTCAAGTGGGGCTGCCAAGTGGGAGGTCGCGAACGGCCTTGATCATTGGTCAAACAAGGGGCTCGACAACCGCGCCGAGAACAGCCGTTTGCCCTTCCGGAAGCGAGAACGGGTGATGCAAGGCTTCCGATCGCCGGCTGGACTACAATCCTTCGTATCTATGCATTCCGCAACCCGCAATTGTTTCTCTGTTCCAGCCCGCTGCCGCTCTGCCCTTACCATCCACTACAATCAGCTCGAAGCATTCAAGGCGTGGGAAGCCGTGACACATGCCGGTTGATCAATGAACGGCGCCAACTGGCAAACTCGGCGGGTCAACGTGACAATACCGGGCAAAATCTACTTTAAAGTGAGGGGTGTCGCGGGGGGCAGGTCAATGATGCAACGACTCACCGAAAAACGGTCGCATTGATCTACATCAAAGCGTTTATTGTAATGAGGATATATGCTCAGGCCAATCTTGGAAGGAGCGCTAAAATGCAAAATACAACGGTCACGGTCGTTCTCGGAGCGCGTGCGCGACCGGAACAATTGGATACGCTGTGCCGCATGGCGCGAGAACGCAACATTTTTCTGATTGTCCTGTTGCTTTGTGAAGTGCCTCCAGTTCCTGTTTCTGCTATCGGCATCGGAGAGTTCAGCGCCTATTCTCTACCCCACGGATGGCAAGCAGATGTAGACGACGCGAACCTTGCCTTAGAAGTACAGCGTCGCGATTTATCTCAATATTTTGTAGACCAAGGTGCGCGCTCCGAAGTACGCGCTGTTTGCGGCGAGGCTGCGGGATTGCGCCACGCTGTCGTGCGTGCGGGTTTGACCTGTGATTGCATTCTCATCGGTGATGACCTGCGCTTCGACCAGCGGCTGTTCAACAATATCGTTCAGGCGGCACTATTTGATTCGTCGGCGGCAGTCATGCTGAACGCTATGAGCGCTGCTGCGGCTTTGTCCCCAGAATCTGCTTTTGTGGCGTGGAAACTGGGGATGCCAGCGACACGCGCTATCCGAGCAGCACTCCCCGCCCTTCAGATTGCAGAGGAGGTCACAGTTGCAATTTTTGACCCTATTTCGACAGTTTTTTACGATGGAGAAAATCCAGGCTCCGACGTTGCTGCTTGGCTGAACCACCAAGGGTGCAGCGTCACCATACAGCAGTATCCAAGCGGCGGTCAGGAAATCGGCGCCGGCATATTGAAGCGCGCGAAAGAAAATGAAACCGACCTAATCGTCATGGGCGCGTATGACCATTCGCGTCTGCGCGAAACCGTCTTTGGGGGGACTACCCGAACGCTAATAGAACAGCGCGATTGGCCGGTTCTACTGTGTCATTGACCGTGACATTGGGGTCCGAAAGAACAACGCAATTTGCAAACTGAAAACAGATTTAAAGGTAACACATACCATGCACCTTCGATTAGCAATAATCTCTGTATTGTCCTGCGCCCTCCTTTCGGCCTGCACAGAACGGTTTGTCGCAGATCCCGATGCGGTCCGCGAAGGTCAGCGCATCTACTTGCAGGAATGCGCAGCCTGTCATGGCGCCCTTGGAGGAGGTGCCGGGCCGGCCTCGTTGGGACTGAGCACCATTCCCCCGGATTTGGCCGGTCTCAAACAGCGGAACGGTGGATATTTTCCGCGAGAGTTTGTCGGCCGGTTCATCATGGGTCGTTTGGAGAAGGACGATCCTTTCTCGCCGATGCCTGATTTTTCTGCGGTCGGCTTGCGTCATGTTTATCCCAATGGAGGCGCGGATGGCGAGGTATTAGAAACAGATTTTGCAAATCTGCTCGACTATCTTGAAGCAATTCAACGGTAAAGCGATGAGGAGGCAGGTAATTTCGCACGGATCCCGGCTCGCAGCTGGCGGCCCCATAGTCGCCAGCCTCATGATCCGCGACCCGATGACGGTCACACCGGAGCTATCTTTGGCGGAGCTCGCCGATGCAGTGTTCCTAAAGCATGGAATCAGCTTTGTTCCCGTAATCGAAAACGAGGTTCTTTTGGGGTATGTCGACGCTCGGATTGTGCAGAAAATTGATCTCGAAAACAGGACGACGACAATAGTTGATGATGTTGTCGAGAGTACAAATAAGGACAATACCGTTTGTTACGGTTCAACGGCGGTGGAACTCATGGATACTGTAAAGCGCACCGGCAGGCGCAAGTTCCTTGTCGCAGATCGGCAGAAACTTGTCGGGGTTATAACGCTGTCAGATCTCACGTCCGTTCTTACGATATCTGACGGCATCGAATAGCTTGCAAGCAAGCTTTGAAATGCGTTTGCTGCCCGTGTAGCTACATTTCAACGGAACCCGTACATGAAGATCAATGACGAAAGCCCCGTCCTACTTGCCCTGTTGGATGCTGCGGTTGATGCGATGGTGGTGTCCGATCACGCTGGAAATATTCTGCGGGTCAATCAGGCGGCTGCGGTCCTTTTTGGCTACTCAGTCGACGCTTTGGTCGGACAAAACGTGCGTATGCTGATGCCTGATGCAATGGCTTCGCGCCACGACGGGTTTCTGCGCCATCACCTTGAAACTGGTGAAAAACGGATCATTGGGATGGGACGCGATGTCGAAGGTCTGCGATCAGATGGGCGTGTCTTTCCGTTGCATCTTTCGGTAGGACGCGCCGATATTTCAGGCGAAGTCGCCTTCGTTGGCATCATGCATGATCTTTCGCGAAGAAAGGCTGCCGAAGAGGCGACGGCACGGTCCCAGCGAATGGATGCGATTGGCCAGATGACCGGCGGAATCGCCCATGACTTCAACAATCTGCTAACCGTCGTCATCGGCAACCTTGAACTTTTAGAAATGGCCGAAACCTCCGAGAAAAGCGGTGCGCTGATTTCTGATGCGCTGGAAGCGGCGGAGGTTGGCGCAGATCTAACTTCGCGGCTCATGGTTTTTGCCAGAAAAAGCACGCTGAACGCAGAGGTGATAGATTTGAACGCCGAAGTGTTCAAGGCGGTGGCGATGCTCAATCGGACAATCGGTGCGCATATTGCGGTTGATACTGACTTCGCAAATGATTTGTGGCAGGCAAAGATTGATGCGACGCAACTTCAGACGGCCGTTCTAAACATTGCGCTGAATGCGCAGGACGCGATGCCATCGGGGGGCCACATTAAGCTGGAAACGCGCAATATGCAATTGGATGACACCTATGTTGCGCAAGAAATTGGCATCGATATGGGCAACTATATTCGCTTGTCGATCGCTGATGCGGGCGAGGGCATGTCTGCTGGGACCAGAACCCGCGCGATGGAGCCCTTCTTCTCAACCAAGCCCGTCGGTCAGGGAACCGGCCTTGGTTTGTCCATGGTTTATGGCTTCATCAAGCAATCCGGTGGACATATTGCAATCTACAGCGAAGTCGGCGAAGGCACGACGATCAGCCTTTATTTCCCTGCTTTGGCAGATGCTATTCAGCGCAACGCAGACCTCCGGCATGACCGCGAGCAGCACGAGCAGATCGGCGCAGGGCTACGTGTCCTTCTGGTCGAAGATGATCCGATGGTGCTGCGCCTGTCGGAAACCCGCTTGAAAAGCCTGGGCTTTCTTTGTGTGACAGCGACAAGCGGCGACGCGGCCTGGGAGGTATTGAAAGCACGGAACGATATTGATGTTGTCTTTACCGACCTCGTTATGCCCGGCGAGTTGTCCGGTCACGCGTTGGCCAGGCGTGTCGCCAAGGAGATGCCACACATTAGAATTTTGATTACATCTGGGTTTTCAGAAAACGTCCTGCGCGGCAAGGACACCGACGGCGGCTTTTCCATATTGCAAAAACCTTATAGGCAGGTTGATCTCGCCAAGGCATTCCGCGCGTTGTTTGAAAGCTAACGCCCTACTTCCACGGCGCTTTCCGTCAGGATATATCCGATGCCGCGAACCGTCTTGATCAAAAGCGGACGGCCAGGGTCTCGTTCGACCTTCTTGCGCAGGCGCGCCACCTGGTTGTCAATAGTGCGGTCCAAAGGCGCCCAGCTTTGACCATCAATTAAGTCCATAAGCCGGTCGCGAGACAGCGGCTTCTTGGCGTGTTTCAGTAGCGCTGCCAGCAACTTGAAATCAGCGGTGGTGAGGTCGCAGTCCTGACCATCGCGATCGACAAGCATCATCTGATCAAGTTTCACCGTGAGGCCATCAAGCGAAAGCCACGGGTCTTCTGCCGCGTCCTCCTGCGGCTGCACCTCATCGTCCTTTTCATGCCTGCTGCTGCGGCGCAGGACGGATTTCACCCGCGCCAATACCTCCCGAATGTGGAACGGCTTGATCAGATAGTCATCGGCTCCCAATTCAAGACCAACCACACGATCAATCACGTCGTCCTTACCCGTCACCATGAAGATCGGCACACCATGGTCGCGGTTCAGTTCACGTGCGATATCGAGCCCATCTTCTACCCCGAGGTTGAGATCCAAAGTGACAAGGTCAAACCGCGCCTCTGCGAATGCCGCGCGAACGCTCTTCGCGTCTTGCGCCTCGGCCACATGGTAGCCCTCCCCTTCGAAACATCGCCTCAGGAGCGTTCGAATTTTGGCGTCATCGTCGACAACAAGGATTTTCTTCACAGCAAAGATCACCATCCAGAGCAGTTTGGTTTCTATAGTCCGCAATCTCGACCGGTGCCAGCGATAGGCATGTCAGAAACCGCCTGCGACAAACCGATACAATTGGATACACGGACAAGGGTCTTCCTGCGACGCGCACCTGAGATTGTGATCGCAACCTAAAAAGGATGATCGCATGTATGTGACATTATCAAGTGAGTTTTCTCCCGCAACCAAGTTGCCTGATTCGCACCCCTTCGGGTGCGCAGGTGCGGCACCCTCACAATGCAAACGGCAGGCCGTCGGAACGCATTTGTTTCGCGAAGGCGACATCGCCAACAATATCTACGAGATCACATCAGGCGTCTTTCGTTTGACCCGCGTTCTTGGAAACGGACGGCGACAGGTCATTGCATTTGGTCTGCCAGGGGACATCATCGGGTTTCCGAATGGCATTTCACATCACAGTGATTGCGAAGCCATCCAGTCCGCAGAAGTGGTTGCGCATCGGCGCACGGCGCTGGACCCTCTGGAGGGTGATGATGCGGCACATCAACGCCTGCTGCACGCAGCGCTGCGTGAGATCTCGGCAATGCAAGATCACTTTATGATGCTCGCTCGGAAATCTGCGACCGAGAAAGTTGCATCCTTTCTCATAAATTTGGCAGAACGCGTCGGCACACCAATCGGTACATACACCGCATGCTCTTTACCGATGAGCCGCGCCGACATCGCAGACTTCCTTGGTCTAAGAATCGAGACCGTCAGCCGCACATTCACGCGTCTGCGCAAAGAAGATATCATTGCGTTGGATACTTCCCAAATCGTTCTCGTAAAGAACATGGGAGCACTCGTGTCCGCATCCGAAGCAAGCAGTTGAGCGCCCTTTGTAGCACGGTCGTGATCCTTATAACCACATAGTATTCTATAGCGTCCAATAAGCAACTTGACCGTCCAACCTGCCTGCCCGAACCAGTGGGAGGTCCATCATGGCTATCAAGACAATTCTCGCCTGTCTCACCGACACTTCGACAGCCGAAAGCGTATTGGTGGCGAGTTCCTTGATCGCGCGGCGCCATGAGGCCCACGTGATCGGTCTGCACACGGTTGAAACGCTGATGGTCTACCCGGGCGTCGCCGTGCATTTCCCGGATATCGTGTTCACCGAGTTCGGCAAATCTCAGGTCGAACAATCCGCCGCGCTCAAGGAGGCCTTCGAGAAGAGATTCAACTACGAGGCATTCCCCAGCGAATGGTGCTTGTTGAAAAGCCATTCCGAAACCGCCGCCGAGCGCATCGTGGAAAGCGCGCAATGCGCGGACCTCATTCTCATGGCCGCCGCCGACCCGGTGGCCGAAAGCCACGCCCATGCGCGGCTGCTGGAAGCCGTCATCCGCGATTCGGCTCGGCCGGTACTTGTCATCCCGCAGAACTTCTCGGCAGAACATCTGGGCCGGAACGTTCTAATCGGCTGGAACGGCGCTCGAGAAGCGGTCCGGGCCGCCCATGAGGCGCTCAATCTCCTGCGGGAGGGCGATACCGCGAATATCTTGCACATCAACGATCACAGCCGCGACGCGGGGCTCAAGGCGACGGCCAGCGCCCTTGCCGCCGCTTTCGACCAGCATAAGATCAATACGACACTCGTAGAACGCTGCTGGGAGCGCCCGGGCGTGGCGGCAGCTCTGAGCCGCGAGACCTTCGAGCGCGATGCGGACATGCTGGCTGTCGGCGCCTTTGGCCATTCCCGCGCCTATGATCTGGTGATCGGCGCGGCCACGCGAGAGATCTTGCGCAAGACTGAAGTCCCGGTCCTGTTCTCCCGCTGAGCACGGCGCACAACCTTAGAATTCGAAGGACCGAACCCAGCCGCCCGCTCACGGACCAGCGGGCCGCAAACTACAGGAGAGACAATGTATAGAAAAATTATGATTCCCGTCGATCTGCGCCACTGCGAAAGGTTGGACAAGGCGCTCAAGGTCGCTGCCGACCTGGGCCGTCTCTACCATGCGGAGTTGCACATCGTGAGCGTTGGTCCCAGCCAACCAAGCGAAGTCGCCCGCAGCCCAGAGGAATTCTCAAAACGGCTCGCACATTTCTCCGAAACCGCATCGCAAGCGCATGGCGCGACCTACAAACCCCACGCTGAGACGAGCCACGACCCCGCCGTAGAACTGGACGCCATTCTGGCCGGCGCAGCTGAGAGGCTGGATATCGATCTCATTGTGATGGCCAGCCATATCCCCGGCCTGGCAGAGCATGTTTTTTCCTCGAACGCCGGCTATCTCGCCTCACATGCGACGATTTCAGTGTTGATCGTACGCTGACGTTTTACAGATCTATCGCCCGGCCGATCTTGCACTCGGCTGAACGTTTCATTTGGTCCGCAAGCTCCCATCCCTGCGCCTTGCATCCAATCTGGACGCCGTCAACCCGCAATCTCGCCTATCCTTCGTCCGAAAAAAACGCAGGTTCCTCGTCCAACAGAATCCGCGCCGCATCCCCTTCGAGGTCTTCATATTGCCCGGCGCGCAGCGTCCAGAGGCAGGCCGCCAACCCCGCCGCGCCAAGCAAAACGGAAACCGGGATTAAGACAATCAAGATATTCATCGGCGCACCGCATTCAAAACAACAAAGATGGAAGATGATGACATCACCACCGCTGCCATCAGCGGCGTCGCAAAACCCAGGACGGCAACCGGGATCGCCACGGCATTGTATACCGCAGCCAGAGCCAAGTTCTGCCTAATGCGGCTGCGCGCCCGGCGCGCCAGGCGCAGGATCTCTTCGACTGCGCATAGGTCACCGCGCAGCATAACTCCATCCGACGCGACCCTTGCGGCGTCAAGCGCCGTGGCGGGCGCGAGTGAGGCATGTGCGGCTACGAGCGCGGCAGTGTCGTTCAGCCCATCGCCCACCATGAGCACGCGCTTGCCCCGCTCGGCCATACTGTGCACCAGCGCCGCTTTGTCTTCAGGGCGCACCCCCGCGTAAACCTGCGCAATCCCCAGCCTGGCCGCCAAAGCGTCTGCGCGGGCCTGCGTGTCACCTGACACCATCGCCACTTCTAGGCCCTGCCCCTGCAATGCTTCGACCACCGCAACCGCGCCGGTGCGCAGCCTTTCATAGAGCGGCAGGGGGATGCACCGGTTGGGCAGGTAGAGCGCAGGCCCGTCCTCGCCCCGCCCCATCCGCACGGGCGCGCCATTCCACAGGCCACAAACCCCCTCGCCCGGCACCTCATGCAGATCGCTCAGCGCGGCGGGGCTGTGAGCGGCAAGCGCAATCGCCAGTGCGCGCGACGCCGGGTGATCTGAGGCCTGCGCCAAACCCAAAGCCACAGAGGCGGGGGCAGGGTCAAGATCAGGCAATTGCGCCAGGCCTTCAGTCAGCGTGCCAGTCTTGTCGAACATTACCATGTCGACTTCGGCCAGCCGTTCCAGCGCAGTGGGCGATTTCAACAGCACTCCCCCCCGAAACAATCGCCCGGTCATCGCCGCTGTCACTGCCGGAATGGCAAGCGCCAAGGCACAGGGGCAGGTAATGATCAGTGTCGCCGTGGCGACCGCAACGGCGTGATGCAGATCGCCCGTCAGGCCCCACCAAACCACAAAGGCCAGCGCGGCCAAACCATGCACTACCGGCGCATAGAGCCGAGCGGCCCGGTCGGCGATCCCGCTGTAGCGATGTTTCCCGGTTTCGGCCACTTCTACTAAGGCCGCCAGCCGGCGCAGGGTGCTATCCTCGGCCCGTCGGGCAACGCGCAGGGTCAGCGGGGCGCCGAGGATCACTTCGCCCGCGCAGACCGGATCACCGGAAGCGATGGCGATTGGCTCGGCCTCACCGGTAAGGGCCGAACGGTCGACCATCGCGGCAGCCTCGGCGATGCCGTCCACCGGTATCCGCGCTCCTGCTGCCAATGCGATCCGGTCCTCGGGCATGAGCGCGGCTACGTCTACGGTCTCACGCCCTGCGGCGGTCAGCCGGGTCGCACGCGGCAATTCCAGCGCAGTCAGCTCCGCCGCCGCAGAACGTGCGGTGGCCCGTGCGCGATGCTCAAGATAGCGACCCACCAGCAGGAAAAAGGTTAGCGAAAGTGCCGCATCGAACCATGTATGCGCTCCGGTGGCGGCGAAGGTCTCATAGAGTGATGTCGTCGCCGCAAGGAGGATCGCCAGCGCAATCGGCACGTCCATGTTCATCCGTCCGGCCCGCAAGGCAACTGCCGCCGACGCAAAAAACGGCACCGCCGAAAAGGCCAAGGCAGGCAGCGCGATGGCCGCCGACACCCAGTGAAACATCTCTCGCGTGATATCGCCGGCCCCGGACCATACCGCGACGGAAACTGCCATTACGTTCATCATGGCAAAGCCCGCCACGGCTGCACGCGCCAATAGGCGGCGGCCTGTGTCGTCCGACGTCGGGCGCAGGGCGGCCGCGTCCAGCTCATGCGCCTCAAAGCCTGCACTATTGAGCGCCTGAAGCGCAGCGCTGGCGTCATGCCCCGGCAAAAGAACGATCCGGACCCGTTTGGCCCCAAGGTTCACCCGCGCCGCTTGGATCGACGGCAGTTTGGCCAACACCCTCTCCACCCCGGCAATGCAAGCCGCACAGCGGATTTGCGGCAGGGCGAGATAGAGAGCCGCCTCGCTTTCCGTCAGGCTTCGCGCCACAGCGTCAGCTGAAGGGGCCGCCACAACGCAGCCCGGACAAGCGGCAATCGTCATCGCACTACCCTGAGCGGTATGCGGCGGCGAAAGAGCGTGCCGTCGGCAGCGCGCATCTCAATCCGCAGATTCCAATTGCCCGGTCCGGCGATGACCGAGGCCACCCACGCTTTGCCATCCCAGTCGAACGCTGGCGTCATATCATCCGCCACGGTCGTTGCGCGGCCAAGCGTTGCCGTGATTATCTCTGGCATGACAACGCCGGCACTTTCGTCCTGCACCGCAAGTCTGAGCGCTGTGTCGGTCAGGTCGGTCTGCAAGAGCCAGCCCAGTGCTTCCTGCGCAGCGCGGTCCGTGTCGAAGTTTTGAGAGGCGACATAGCTCGACTCAGTTTCTTTGCCTGGGAAAGTCCGCACCGCGTTGACCGCCAAAGCAAGGTTAACCGTGATGATGATAGAAAATCCACCCACGAACATCGCAAGTACATGCCATCCTGTGAGGGGACGTTCAGTCTGCACTGCGTTCATTAAGGCCTTCCTTTCCGTTAAAAATCGTATTGCTATAAGCACGCTCCCCTGAGGTAACGTCTTGCACCCAGAGCCGCAGATCACTCCGCTGTTGTCTGGCGGCAGGGGCTTGCGGGGGTGCGATCACGTAGACCCGTTGCAAGCGGCTGGTGTCCGCAGGGACCTCCACCACAGTGCCGGGAGCGCCTTCGACAGCCAGTTGCAGAACGTTGTCAGCCACGAGCGACAGCTGAAAGTCTCGCGCCTCGCCGTGCTTGTTGCGCAGGCGGATGTCATAGGCGTTGCGGATCGACCCGTCCGAGAGGGTGACGAAAGTCGGGTTGCGAACCGGGGCGATGGTCATGTCGATCTCGGGTCGGATGAAAAGGGCGACAACCAGCGCCACCCCGATGGCGGCCCAAGCGGTGGTGTAAAAGATCGTCCGCGGGCGAAAGATGTGCTGCCATAGGGGCTTGGGCTGCCACGGCGGTTGGCAGGCCCCGGCAACTTCGCCAGCGGGCACTTCGGCAAGCCCCGCGACCCCGGCGCTTTGCATCGGTTGGGTCGGCGGCTCGTCATCCAGCGCGAGGTAGTCGATCAACCCGCGCGGACGGCCGATCTTGGCCATCACGTCGTCGCAGGCATCAATGCACAGTGCGCAGGTGATACACTCCATTTGCTGGCCTTCGCGGATGTCGATCCCCATCGGGCACACTGCGACACAGGCGTTGCAATCAATGCAATCTCCCAGCACCTCGCCGCTGCGCGATTGGCGTTCGGCGGCTGTATTCTTGTCAACCGCCGCCCCATAGCGCGCCACAGCGTCGCCGCTGCCAATCGCCTCGGCTGCCGCCTTTTGACGTTTCACCCCACCCTTGCCACGCGGCTCCCCGCGCCATTTTCGGTAGCCGACTGTCAGCGTGCCGGGGTCCATCATCGCGCCTTGGATGCGGGGCCAAGGACACATGTAGATGCAGACCTGTTCGCGCATGAAGCCGCCAAAGATAAACGTCGTGGCTGTGAGCAAGGCGATGGTCGCATAGGCCACCGGGGCGGCCTGCAGGTTCATAAGGTCACGCGCCAAGGTCGGCGCATCGGCAAAGTAGAAGACCCACGCCCCGCCCGTCGCCACCGCGATGAGCAGCCAAACCGCCCATTTGGTCAGCCGCAGCCGCCCTTTGCGCAGGCTCCACAGAGCATTGTGCAAGCGAATACGCGCATTTCGGTCGCCCTCGATCCAGCGCTCAACGGTCATGAAGAGGTCCGTCCAGACCGTCTGCGGACAGGCGTAGCCGCACCAGACCCGGCCCAAGGCCGAGGTAAACAAAAACAGCCCCAGCCCCGCCATGATCAGCAGGCCGGCCACGAAATAAAATTCATGCGGCCAGATTTCGATCCAGAAGAAGTGAAAGCGCCGATTGGCCAGATCGACCAGCACCGCTTGGTCAGGCAGGTTCGGCCCCCGGTCCCAACGGATCCACGGGGTGATGTAGTAAATGCCCAGTGCAAGGATCAGAATGACCCATTTCAACCGGCGAAAGAAGCCGCTCACCCGGCGCGGAAAGATCGGCTCACGTGCAGCGAAAAGCGGGGGCGAGGCGTTTGACATAAGTGGTTTGGCTCCGGGCTATGTCTTTCGGCCTACACCCTTGATGTGCAGGCTGCTTTGATCTGCATCAAACCTGCGGATCATCTTTTGCGCTGGCTCATTGGGCGGGCGCATCCTCAGCATCGCCCACGGCGGCCTCACCGCCTCCCAGTCCATAGACATAGGCGGTTATAGCCCGGACTTCGGCTTCTCCCAAACGCGCCTGCCAAGGCGGCATCACCCCCATGCGCGGCGCTTTGAGTTGCCGTAGAATCGCTTCTTGGCTGTCGCCACGCAGCCAGATCGCATCGGCAAGGTTCGGAGCGCCTATCTCGCGGTTGCCCAGCCCCTTTTCGCCGTGACAGGCGCTGCAATTGTCGGCGTAAAGCGCGGCCCCTTTCGCGGCGGCGGTCGCGTTGTGACCGAGGTCCGACAGGCTGCGCACGAAATGGGCGGTGGCATCCAATTCGGCGTCTTCCATCCAGTCAAACGGCGGCATTTCCGAGAACCGCGCGTCGGGGTCTTCTTCGTTGCGGATGCCGTGACGGACGGTATAGGCGATGTCGTCCATAGTGCCGCCCCAGAGCCAGTCATCGTCCAACAGGTTGGGATACCCCGAAGCCACAACGCCCCCCGCCCCCGCGCCGTGGCATTGCGAACAATTGGCTGCAAAGACCGAGCGCCCGGCTTGGACGGCAAAGCGGTGCAGGTCTTCGTTGTCCCGCAGCACAGCCAAATCAACAGTAACGAGGCTGTCGATCAGATCTGCGTTCGACAGGTTCACGCGCTCGATCTCGGCTGCGACTTCGGCGCGGGTGGAATAGCCTAACAATCCCGCCGTCGCGCCCGAAACCATCGGCCAAGCCGGGTAGAGGATCGTATAGATCACACCCCAGACAATGGTGGCGTAGAAGGTCCAAAGCCACCAGCGCGGCAGAGGGGTGTTCAGCTCTTCGATACCGTCCCAACTGTGGCCGGTGGTCTCGGTCCCGGTGGTGGGGTCGATCTTGCGATTGTTGGTCATTGGCGGGCTCCGTCATAGCAATCTTGGTCAGGGTCCTCGTTCCGGAAAGGCACATCCGCCGCATCTTCATGGAGGGCGCGCGAGCCGGGGCGGTAAGCCCAGCCGATGACACAAAGAAAGATGAGCGTCAGGATCAGCAGTGCCCAGCTGTCGGCCAGTTCACGCAGGAAGGAATAGGTGTCCATGGCAAGTTCCTCAGCGGTTAGCTTCGGGCACAAAGGTCGAGAAATCGACCAGCGTTCCGAGCATTTGTAGATAGGCGATCAGTGCATCCATCTCGCTGACCCCCGGTTGGGCATCAAAGCTGCGCACCTGTGCGCCGGGATAGCGTTCCAGTAGGCCGTCATAATCGCCGAAAGGATCAATCTGTACGCGAAAATCTCCGCTCGCACTGGCTATCATCTCATCGCTGTAGGGCACGCCGACCATACGGTGGGTCTCAACAAGATCGGTCACATCATCGCCTTCCAGCTTGGTATCCATCAAGAAGGCATATTTCGGCATGACGCTTTCCGGCACGACAGATTGCGGATCCATCAGGTGATCGACGTGCCACTCATCCGAATAACGCCCTCCGACCCGCGCCAGATCCGGCCCGGTGCGTTTGGAGCCCCATTGAAATGGGTGGTCATACATAGATTCTGCGGCAAGGCTGTAATGACCGTAGCGCTCCGTCTCATCACGCATCGGGCGGATCATCTGGCTGTGGCAGACATAACAGCCCTCGCGCACGTAGATCTCGCGCCCCGCCAGTTCCAGCGGCGAATAAGGGCGCATGCCCTCGACCTCCTCGATCGTGTTCTCCAGCCAGAAGAGCGGCGCGATTTCGATAATGCCACCGACGCTGACCACCGCCAGCGAGGCAATCAGCAACAGGGTCGCATTGCGCTCAAACCGCTGGTGAAAGGTGATCGTCTGCGTCTCGGGTGGTAGCTCATTAGGAACTTTTCCCCGCTTCACGCCTTTGCGGGCGGTAACGACCTTAGGGTCGTCGGCGGGGTCGTAATTCGGGCTTTGGGGATTCTTGGCCATTGATCTTACTCCGCTGGCAGGGCGACGGTGATGGGGCGGGCTTCGGGGGCGCGGATGGTCATCCACATGTTCCAGACCATCACGACACCGCCGGCGAGGTAGAGAACCCCACCCAAACCACGGACCACATACATCAGGTATTTAGCTTCAACGGTGTCGGCAAAGCTGTTGACGAGGAACCCATTGGCATCCACCTCGCGCCACATCAGGCCTTCCATAATACCCGATACCCACATCGAGGACGCGTAGAGAACGATACCCACGGTCGCGAGCCAGAAGTGCAGATTGATCGCCGAGAGCGAATGCATCTGCGCCCGTCCCCAAAGTCGTGGTGTCAGAAAGTAGAGTGCGCCAAAAGTGATGAGGCCGTTCCAACCCAATGCGCCGGAATGCACGTGACCGATGGTCCAATCGGTATAGTGGCTCAATGAGTTGACCGCCCGGATCGACATCATTGGCCCCTCAAAAGTTGACATCCCATAGAAGGCCAGCGACGCGACGAACATGCGGATAATCGGATCGGTGCGGATCTTGTCCCACGCGCCCTCAAGCGTCATCAGACCATTGATCATGCCGCCCCAACTGGGCATCCACAGGATAATCGAAAACACCATGCCCAATGTCGCCGCCCAATCCGGCAGCGCGGTGTAATGCAGGTGGTGCGGACCGGCCCAGATATAAAGGAAGATCAGCGCCCAGAAATGGATAATCGACAGCTTGTAGCTATAGACCGGGCGACCCGCCTGCTTTGGCACGAAGTAATACATCATCCCAAGGAAACCGGCGGTCAGGAAAAAGCCCACGGCGTTATGGCCGTACCACCATTGCGTCATGGCATCCTGCACGCCCGAGAAAACCTGCACGGACTTGGAGCCCCAGATCGACACAGGGATCGCCAGATTGTTCACCACATGCAGCATCGCCACGGTGATGATGAAGGCTAGAAAAAACCAGTTCGCCACGTAGATATGCCGCTCGCGCCGCTTTAGGATCGTGCCGAAGAACACAGCGAGGTAGGTTAGCCAGACAATGGTCAGCCAAATATCGACATACCATTCCGGTTCGGCATATTCCTTGGATTGTGTTGCCCCCAGCAGATAACCTGTCGCCGCCAGAACGATGAAAAGCTGGTAGCCCCAAAAGACGAACCAAGCCGCGTTGCCGCCCCAGAGCCGTGCCGCCGATGTGCGTTGCACGATATAAAAGGAGGTCGCGATCAGAGCATTACCGCCAAAGGCAAAGATTACCGCGCTGGTGTGCAGCGGGCGCAGGCGGCCAAAGTTGGCATAGGGCTGCGCCCATTCGATATTGAGCGCGGGAAAGGCGAGCTGGAAAGCGATGTAAGTCCCGGCAAGAAAGCCGACCACGCCCCAACAGGCCGTGGCAATCACCCCGTAACGCACTGGGCCGTCCATGTAGCCCTGCGGCACAAAGGCGGGAGCCATTTCGCCCGCCTCTACAGGCATTTGGCGCAGTTGCCAGAAAAACAGCCCTGCCGCGATCACCATGATCAGCAGCGCATGGACCATATAAGCCGGATCACGCGCCCAATCCGCGCCCAGTGCCGCTAAGAACACAATGAGCGCAAGCGCGATCAATTTGAGCGTATCGAACATATCCCGATTCCCTTCATCTTTGGGAAACGGATCGCACGAAGGACATGACTGTGTTTTGACTTAGATCAAATTTGGCATTGGGCCGTAATTTTTCTCCGAGCGAAAGACACTTTTGCGACAATGCTCATGCAAACGCAGGCTACTGTTGATTACGCAATCGCGCCACGTTTCACGCTATCTGCAGCACGATGATCTTTCGTTGGTGCGGACATTGGGCACCACCGGCCACGGTTGGACGTTTCGCCGGGAGAGAGATTTGCCTCCAGCGTAGCGCCACCATTGTAGTCAGTAGCAAAAATCAAGTTCCGATTTCATGTGAAACTGCCTGACGTCAGCACCCTTGGGTCAAAGGAGGGGAAGGACCGCCCAATGCTCCGAGGGGTCAGAGCTTTGACAGCAAGGGTCACGAATTATTCTTGTTTAACGCTCCGCCTTCAAGGCCGAAAATGCAAACTTTTTACAGCTGAGGCTCGTGCTTATTCCTATAGGGTATGCTACCCTTAGCTATGCCAACTTCGAGGTTATTGCTATTCCCTCTCGCAATCATCGGCGCTAGTTTAGCCGCCTGCACAGTACCTTCAATGCCCGAAACCCATAATAGAGCCAAGTTTTTTGCGGCGAACTGTGCCTCTTGCCACGGGATGTCGGGGCTTGGCGACGGCCTTTCGTCGGTACGGCTCGATCCAAGACCAACAGACCTGACATTGTTGGCCAGTGAAAATGAAGGCTCTTCCCCCCGCGCCCGTGCATTAAGCTATATTTATGGCGATCCTCAACACGGCCATTTCGGAAGGGTGATGCCCCAATTTGGTGGCGCTATGGCAAGTGATACCGTGCCAATCGAGGTGAATGGTGTGATGAACCCAACGCCAAAAATTCTGGCGGGACTTTTGGCTTACTTGGAAAGTATCCAGCGTTGATTAAATAAGGCATTCTTAACTGTGATTACGACATCGGCAAGATATTCATATCCGCCCACTGAGCTGCATTTATTGAATCACTCTAAAAATCAATGCGTTGAGCCAGCTTCAACATTGCCTGGGCCCGCGAGAGGCTGGCTCTCACACTCCATTCGGCTTGGCCAGACAGCTCTAAGCCGCTACCAATGACGTCCGCATTTGGGTTCCGGTTCAACCCGATGAACGAAGGCCAGCATTTATATGTGCTTTCCTAAAGCAGGCATTCATTAAACATGCGGCGAACGGCTACTCTCCGCCGATTTTGTGGAAAAACTAACGTTTGCGAGCGCAGAAATGACCGTTACAAATGCTGCGCGAGCGCCTTTCCGGTTAGGCTTTTCGTACTTGCTGCGGCCCGGGAAAGATCTTGGCTAATTTCCGGAGGTTTTGGGTGGTTGCGACAAGCGGGAATTCGTCGTTTGCACCGCATGGGCCACGTAATCAGAGCCTTCCGAGACCGAGGATGCGCTTGAGGTGCGCGAAGAGCATCTCGGCCTACTTCCGAAGCTTCATAGATATGTCGTATTGCTTGGTATTCGCAATGTCTCGGGCAATCTGGCGGGAGTCCTCGTGCTCTTCGCGGGTAATCGATCTTGCATCTGCGTTCGGGCAGCGTTTGGCCTTAGACGGACAGGCCTGGCAAGTCAGTTTTAGGGCACGGTATTTGGTTCTGCCCTGTCCGCTCGGCCCCCGGTTCGGGTCCGAGTAATTTCGCCGGAATTGTTTCAGTGTCTGGCCCTCGGGGCAAATGTATTGGTCGTTCTCAACGTCCCACTCGAAGTCCGCCCGGCTCCAGGTGCCATAGGCAGTGTCAGCGATCAGGCGTTCGGGATGCAGGTTGAACCTGGCCTTAACGCGGTCTAGCATGGTGCGTGTCGAGCCGACTTCGGCCTGCCGAATGGACCGCGTGGCCTTGACATCGACGATGACGCCGTGATCCGTATCGATCAGGTAGTTGTCGAAATAACTGAAGAATGCTGGGCCTTTGCGGGCGGCAGTCCAATGGCTGGCCGGGTCGAAATGCGAGGTAAACTTGGGCTGCACCTCGCTGGCGGCACCGAAGGCGGCCTCGTCCAGTGTATCGAGATACTCGCGAACTCAGCGGAGTGAACTGAGATGCCGGACCCTTCGGCAAGAGGGGTGGGTCGCTGACATTCAGTGGCACTGCGTTCCAAACCTGTTTGACGATGAAAGTGCTTTTCGGGATGGTGCTGCGCCAGACGACGGCTTTGTAGAAAGCCTGCTTCGGTTGACGGGCCTCGATTGGGACGTGCCTAACTTCAGCACTATCTCCCGCCGTCAAAGGACGCTTTCGGTGGGCATTCCATGTCATCGCGCGAAGGATCCGCTGCACCTGCTGATCCCCTCCCATGGTTTGAAAACAAACCACTGCCGGGCAGTGGATAGCACCGGCATCAAGGTCGAGGGGTGAAGGCGTGCATCTGGCGTAAGATCCGCATCGGCATTGATGAGCAAACGCTAGAAATCAGAGCAGTTGAGATCACCGGCAGCAACACTCGGGATGCACCGATGTTGCCTCATCCACTAGGCCAGATCCCACCCGATCAGGAGATTGGCAGCGTCACTGCCGATGGTGCCTACGACACACGCCGATGTCACAAGGCCATCGCTGACCGCGGTGCGGACGCAGTTATCCCGCCGCGCCGGAATGCCCAGCCATGGAAGCCAACCACAGCCGGTGCTATCGCCAGAAACGACGCACTTTGCGCATCGAGATATCTGGGTCGGGCGCTCTGACGAAAGTGGAGCGGCTACCACTGCCGAAGCCACGATGAGACAAAGATGCATTGTGTGAATGCTAGTTGGCCAGCGCCTGATAGCGCGCGACTTTGGCCGGCAGGTCGCGGAAGTTCAGATGCGCGTCGCAATCCTGGACGGTTACACCGCCCTTGGCATCCCTGTCACGAAAGCCCTAGGATAAATCCGCTTGGGGAAAGGGGAGAGCCGTTCGTCAGCTGATTTACACAACAGAGTCGATCAACCTGTTGATGTGTGCCGCGCTACCACCCTCCGCTTTACCGAAAACTGACACCTTCAATGCCCTTCGCTTAGATACCCACGCACCTCAGCGACATCAGACGCGGAAACGGGCGCGGCGCGGCGCGGGCCAGAACCGCGCAGATAGCTCAGCAAATCGGCAATCTGCGCGTCTGACAGTTTCCATGCGAAGGGCGGCATGGCGGGGATGCTCGGCACATTGTCTGTTGGCTCTGCCCGGGCGCCACCAAGGATAATGCGGATAGCGGTTGATGGGTCTTCAGCGTGCACCTTGTTAGAGGTCGTGAGCGGTGCGAATATATATGGCACGCCGGAGCCGTCAGCGGCATGGCAACCTGCGCAATTGTCAAAATATAGGGCGCCGCCCGTTTCCGCCAGCGCGGCGTCAATTTTATCCAAAGTTTCGGGCGGTTGGTCGTCAAGGCTTTTGAGATAGGTTGCCACGGCGCGCAGGTCGTCGGTACGGAGGTTTTGCGTGGATAAGGACACCACTTCGCCCATGCGCTGCATCGGTGCTGTGTGTTTGCTGCGCCCATCCTTCAAGAGTTCTACGATGTCATCCTCGTCCCAATGCGCGATACCACCATTTTCGCCGCCGCGAATGTTTGGGGCAAACCAGTTCTCAAGCAAGCCGCCCCGCATATATTCATCGTCAACGCTCGCCCCGAGTAGGTTCTTTCCGGTGTGACATGCGCCGCAATGCAACGGCCCATCGACCAGAAATCGCCCCCGGTTCCACGCATCGGATTGATCGGGATCGGTGCGGTACTCTTCATCCTCAAAGA
Organism: Sulfitobacter sp. DSM 110093; assembly: GCF_022788715.1. Taxonomy (NCBI): domain Bacteria; kingdom Pseudomonadati; phylum Pseudomonadota; class Alphaproteobacteria; order Rhodobacterales; family Roseobacteraceae; genus Sulfitobacter; species Sulfitobacter sp. DSM 110093. Next base: position 62,517 of record NZ_CP085168.1, on the reverse strand, counting down.
ACAGCATTTTCCAGCCGCTGACAGACATCCGGATGTTCAGCGGAAATGGAAATTCGTTCTCGGGTTTTTCTTTATGTACCGGTTCGAGGGATTGCAAATATGCAAAAATCGCGTCGGTATCGTCCCGCGTCATGAGGGTAAAATTCGGATAAGGCATCGCGGGGTAAAGGTGCCTGCCTTGGTCATCAATGCCTTCGTTCAGAGCATTGTAGAAATCTTCCCGCGACCATCGGCCAAGGCCGGTTTCTGCATCGGGTGTCAGATTAGCCGAGTAGATAGTGCCAAAGGGCGTTGCCATCGCCCGTCCGCCGGCGAAGGGTTGGCCATCGTTTTCGATGTCGGTGTGGCAAGCTTTGCAATCCCCGGCAGAGGTCAGGTAGCGGCCACGCTCAACTTGAGAGTACGCTAATTCCTGCGCCTGAGCTGGTGCGGCGAAAGACAGGGCAGCAGCCCCAACAGCTGTTATGATGGTGGTTCGTATCATGGCTGCACCAAAGGCCCGGGGTCAGGCAAGTATCGATTGATAATTGCATCGACCGACCAATAGGCCAAAGCGCCGACCGTGGCGGTGGGGTTATAGCCGGCGTTCTGGGGAAACAAACCGGCCCCAGCGACAAATAGATTGGGTATGTCCCAGCTTTGACAAAATCGGTTGCACACACTGGTCTGCGGATCGGTGCCCATGATCGTGCCGCCGGTGTTGTGGGTGGTTTGATACGGGACCGAGTCGTAGGCACCCGTGCGCTCAGAAACCTTTACCTCGCGTCCGCCCATGCCGCGGGCGATGTCTTCGGAGACTGGCGTGAGGTGATTGGTTAGTCGGCGATCATTCTGCGTGAAATCGTAAGTCATGCGCAAAAGGGGGCGATTGTGTCGGTCGGTATAGGTCGGATCAAGGTCAAGATAATTGCTGCGGTGCGCCATTGACGCGCCATGCACACCTACGGTGGCTGTCTTTAGAAAATTGGCGGCGACGGATTGTTTCCAGGCACTGCCCCATTCAGGAACGCCATCGGGGACGGGATGGCTTTCAATTGGGCGGGCGTTGGTCGTGTAGCAGGCGATATATCCGCCGCCGATAAACCCCAACCCGCTATGATCGAAATTGTCACCGTTGTAATCATCCACGGCCATGCCAAGTGCCCCGGCACCGACAAATCCATTGGTAAATTCGTCTTCAAAAAACACCGTGGCACCAGACATTACCTGATAACAGTAGTTCTTGCCGACGACGCCTTTGCCAGTTTGCGGGTTATAGGGTGTCCCGATCTGCGACAAGAGCATGAGTCGGGTGTTTTCCAACGGATAGGCGCACATCACAACCATCTCCGCAGGCTGAAAGAAACTGTCGCCGCTGGTGTCAACATAAGTCACGCCTGTTACGCGCGATCCATCTGGCGATTTTTCGATTGATAACACTTCGGATTCGGTCCGTAGAGTAAAGTTTGGGCGCTCCATCAGCACCGGCAAGATCGTGGTCTGGGGAGAGGATTTCGAGTAGTTGCCGCAGCCATATTTTTCGCAGAACCCGCAATAGGTGCAGGGTGCCAGTTGCAGACCGAGTGGATTGACATAGGCGCGTGACATATTCGCAGATGGCACTGGAAAAGGATTGAGTCCAAGATCGCAGGCCGAGGCTTCGAACCGATCTTGCGAGAATGTCATCTGCATGGGTGGGTTGGGATATTCGCTGCTGCGCGCCCCCTCGAAAGGGTTGCCCCCCGGGCTGGTCTGTCCGTTCAGATTGCCAGCCTTGCCGCAGATGCCGCAGATCTTTTCGAAATAATCGAAATGCGGCTCAAGCTCGTCGTAGGTTACCCCGTAGTCTTGCACCGTCATGCCATCGGGCAGCGGGCCATAGCGTTCTTCATTATGGCTGCGCGCAACAAAGTCGGATGGCAGGAAACGGTAGGTCTGTCCGTTCCAATGCACGCCCGAACCGCCAACACCATTGCCGGGCAGGAACGATCCCCAATGCCGCATCGGCAGCGCCGTTTCTGCACCGTTGTTACGAAAAGTCAGGGTTGATTGCGCGGTTTCCTGAAACATGCCGTGCCGCCAATAATAGCGCAGTTCATCCTGCGCGAATGTGGTGGCGAAATCTTTTGACGTATCGCGCCATGGGCCGCGCTCAAGAGCCAGCACTTCCAGTCCGGCGGCGGTCAGCTTTTCGGCATAGATCGCGCCAGTCCAGCCGAAGCCGACAAGGACAACATCAAAACCTGCGAGCTTCTCTCGTGTCATCGGTACCTCTTATATCGCCGCTCACGGGGCGGCCTTGCATGCGATCTAGGGGCGGCTCCATCCCGGTCGCCCCATAAGGCTGACTGGTTCAAGAGGGATCGGCGCACCACCGTGGTTCACAAAATCGCGGTAATCGTAGCGGGTGCCGGGAAAGCCGACATATCGCCAAGCAACCATATCCCGATTGCCGCCATAGGTCGGATCGGCGAAATACCCCTCGATTGTGTTTTTTAGAATAAGATCGAAAAAGACCTTGGCTGAGACCGCGCCAAAAGTGATCTTTTCCTCATCTAACCCTGTCAGTATTTCGTCCTGCCGGCCTTCTGACAGCCCGGCAAAACTTTCATCATCCTGCGCGCGGCAATAGGCATCCAGTTCGGCCAAAGCGTGCCGATAGAGTTCTGCGGGTGGGTATTCGCTTTGATAGCCTTGGGTATCGGTCCCCTCTGCGAAGGGGCCTTTCATATACCAGTGCTGCCCACGCCCGTAGAACCCTGCCATCTGCCGATCAAGAAAGGTCACGACGTCGGCCTCGGTGGCGCCGGGTCCGTCATCATCGCTGGGAATGAGGCGCGCAGAAATTGCCGCCACAGCGGCGCGTTCGTCGGGAGTAAAAAAACGAGCTTCGGTTGTGCCGTAATAGGGCGGATCGCCCCGCATGGGGGCCCAAGGCATACCTTCGCCGCGGCCATATTCCACGGCCCAAAGGGCACTTGGAGCGGCGAGGGCAGTGCCGCCAAATAGCAAGGTTTTCAGAACGCCGCGTCTTGTCGAGTAAGACATTGCCCCTCCTTAGAACCTATGGATCGCCATCTGAGCCCGCTTGGTAGCGCACAAAAAGAGCGACGAACCTTCACGCTGATAAAAGCTGGTTCAGCGTTTTTGAGAGTCAAGGAATTGAAAGTGAATTAAGCGTGCAGTCGAACATCCGCTCTTAGAAAGGGCGCATCTTGAGGGCCCCGATAGAAATTGCCTATGGTCAAATGAATTGGCGCAGCCAGATAGAGGGTCACGGCGCAAACGTGATCAGAAACCGGGGGCAGCATGTTTAACGATGCGTGGAACCAAGTATATTGCGGCCCCGCGCCGGATCCTGTCGATCTATGGGCAAGCTGGAACCTTGATCCTATTCTTTTGACCTGCTTGGGGCTTCTTGCTTTTGCCATTGCACGTAAACGTAACGCAGCTTGGGCCATGTTGGCACTCGTACTGGCGTTCGTCTCACCGCTCTGCGCTTTGTCGTCGGCCCTGTTCTCTGCCCGTGTCTTACATCACGTCCTTTTGGTCGCGGTAGCCGCGCCGCTTATTGCAAGCATCTTGCCGAGGCGTCGATCAGGGTCGGCCATTATTGCATTTGTTGTGTCTACGGTCGTTCTTTGGGCTTGGCATCTGCCGATGGCCTATGATGCCGCCCTGAGCCATGTCGGGGTCTATTGGCTGATGCAACTGACGCTATTGGGCAGCGCTATCTGGTTCTGGCGTGAGGTTTTCGCGCCAGAGCGATCAGCGGTCGAAGCGATATCCCTGACGGTCGCGGCTTTTGCGCAGATGGGAATGCTAGGCGCGATCCTGACCTTTGCACCGCAGTCGCTTTATGCGGCTCACTTTATGGCGCCCTACGCTTGGGGGCTTACGCCGTTGCAAGATCAACAACTGGGGGGGCTATTGATGTGGGTGCCTGCGGGGATCCCTTATGCTGTGCTGGCTGTTTCGCTGGCCCGCCGAAATTGGATCGCGCTGAGGGCGGGCAACGTGACATGAGCGATTTGTATCCGGGCCTGATCACGTTGTTCAAAAGCGCTCATATTGCGGCACTGTTGCTTTGGTGCGGCGGGTTGCTTGCCCTGCCATTGATGCTTTCGCGCCATGACCCTGCCGTCACACCCGAAGATTACAAACGCATTCGCAGGGCCACCCATACGACCTATGCGATCGTGGTTACCCCGGCGGCGATCATTGCTGTAGTGGCGGGGACGTGGCTAATCTTTCTAACCAAAGCCTTTGTGCCGTGGTTTTATGCCAAGCTCGTTTTTGTCGCAGCGCTGGCGGCGGCACATGCTTGGATCGGCCATCAGGTTGTGCAGGTCGCCGAAAAGCCGGACGAACGCAAAACAGCGCCCGCTTTCATGACGCTATCGGCAGCCATGGTGCCGATGGTTTCGATCCTGTTTCTTGTTTTGGGAAAGCCTGATCTCAACGGGGTCACCCTCCCTGATTGGTTGCTTAGCCCCCGGAACGGTCAATTGCCCTTTGATGTGCCCAAATGATAATCGAACACCAGCTTGCCTCCGTGCCACCCTGTAAAGGCCACCATCGCTGCACCCAGTGCAGAGAGCAGGATACCGTAGGGCAGCACCGCAGCCTCGTAGCCATAAAGCCTATGCCCCCAGTTTGCCCCCAACACCGACAGCAAGGTCACGGCAATAATTGCATGGGTCCACGCTGCGGCGCGTGCGCGGATGCCGCGCACCAACAGCAATTCAGCCGTGCCGGAGAATGCAGCAAGCATGCCAAAGAGAAAGCCGGTCCCTGCCGCCCAAAGCGCGGCACGCGCCCAGAAGGCATCGCCGGTCCACCAAAAGAGAACATCAGCCCCCAAAAGGCAGAAAGACAGCGCCACCGGAAAAGCCACGCTCATCGCGTGGATCGGGTGGCCGTTTACGGCGATGCGGGTTTCCGTCTGCTGGTAACCGGGGGCTTCGGCAATCGGGTCAATCAACCTGTCCTCATCGCTCTGCGGCGTTTGTTCTTCGGTCATTTTGGTAGGGGGCTCCGGATCGGTTGCATGGGGGTAACGTGCAGTCTGCTGATTGGTTGCAGCGGCGAGCTTTCGGTTGTCGATCCCGCAGGTCCGGCGGCGCGTACCATTTCGACGCTGTGGTGGGCGATGTTGGCGGGCGCTGCGACGATCTTGGGAATGGTGCTGGTCCTGCTTGGGGCGGCCTTTCGCGCGAAGGAGAATTGCGATGCCGACGAAACCGCAGGCATCAAAGTCTGGATTGTAGGGTTAGGGCTGGTGTTCTCCATGTCGGTCCTTGCCGCGTTGACAGTCTATGGTCTGCATGCTGGGCAACGGTTGATGCCACGTGCCGGTGCCGATGTGGTTGCCGTCAGCGCCGAGGCGCGACAATGGAGTTGGCGCTTTGCCTATGATAGCCGCCCCGGCCACACCACAGACGGAGTTTTGCATATTCCGGCTGGCAGACCTGTGGATGTTGCAATTACCAGTCTTGATGTCGTTCACAGTTTTTGGGTGCCGCGTCTTGCTGGAAAATTGGACGCCATTCCCGGCCACGTCAACACACTTAGGATAGAGGCCGATATGCCGGGCAGTTTCCAAGGGCTTTCCGCCGAATATAATGGCCCCGGCTATCGGGCGCATGTTTTCACGGTAAAAGCCCATGATGCTGAGGCTTGGGATGCCTTTGTGAGCGGGGCAGAACAATGACTGCACTGCGCCGCCACCGCAAGCTGACCGCGATCTGGGCTTCTGAGCCGGGTTGGAAGGGTTGGACCAGCAGCGTGAACCATTCCGATCTTGGTCGGATGTTCCTTGTCACCGCTTTCTTTTTCTTTCTTGTGGGCGGCATTCTGGCGATGCTGATCCGTGCACAATTGGCGACGCCGCATTCTGCCTTTGTCGATGCCGGTGCATTTGCGCAGTTCTTCACGATGCATGGCACCATCATGATGTTTCTTTTTGCCATTCCCACGTTTGAGGGGCTGGCGATTTATTTGTTGCCCAAGATGCTGGGCACCCGTGACCTCGCTTTTCCGCGGCTCACTGCTTATGGCTATTGGTGTTACGCTTTTGGCGGGTCAATGTTGTTGATCGCGCTGGTTCTTGGGATCGCGCCCGATGGCGGGTGGTTCATGTATCCGCCCCTCACCGGCCCCTTACACTCCCCGGGGATCAACACCGATTTCTGGCTGATCGGCATCACCTTTGTCGAAATTTCGGCGATTTGTGCGGCGGTTGAGCTGACGGTGTCGATCCTGAAATACCGTGCGCCGGGTATGTCGCTCGACAAGATGCCGATCTTCGCATGGTATGCGCTGGTCACCGCGCTGATGATCCTGACCGGTTTCCCGCCGCTGATCCTCGGCTCGGTCTTGCTTGAAGTTGAACGCGCCTTTGGGTGGCCGTTCTTTCAGGCTGATTTGGGGGGCGACAGCCTGCTTTGGCAACATCTGTTTTGGCTGTTTGGGCATCCGGAGGTCTATATCATTTTCCTGCCTGCCGCCGGGGTGATCTCAACCATAATACCAGTCATGGCGCGCACCACTTTGCTGGGCTACGGCTGGATCGTCGCATCGGCGGTGGCACTGGCGTTTCTAAGTTTCGGGCTTTGGGTGCATCACATGTTCACCACGGGCATTCCGCTGATGGGATTGGCGTTCTTTTCCGCCGCCTCGACACTGGTGGCGGTGCCGACCGGGGTGCAGGTCTTTGCTTGGATCGGAACGCTGTGGAAAGGCCGACCGGAGCTGCATTTGCCGATGCTGCACATCCTTGGCTTCTTTTTCACCTTTGTGATCGGCGGGCTGACCGGTGTTATGGTCGCCGTGGTGCCTTTTGACTGGCAGGCGCATGACACGGCCTTCATCACCGCGCATCTGCACTATGTCTTGTTCGGAGGGTTTGTTTTTCCAATCCTTGCGGGCATCTATTACTGGCTGCCGCTTTTCACCGGGCGCAAACGCTTTTTCCGACTGGGAGAGATGGCCTTTGGGCTGATATTTGTCGGCTTTCACGGCACTTTTTTGGCGATGCACTGGGTCGGCCTGATGGGCCAACGCCGCCGAATCGAAACCCATGACGCCGAGACTGGTTGGGGCGTGATCAATTTAATTTCGTCGATCAGCAGTTTTGTCATGGCGATCGGCTTGGCCATGGTACTGGTCGATGTCTTGATCCACGCTTTTGTCGCGGTGCCCGGCGGGCGCAATCCTTGGAAGGCTGGAACGCTGGAATGGGCAAGCATGTCGCCACCCCCGGCTTATAATTTTGCCAGCCTGCCGCATGTCGTATCGCGCGACCCCTTCCATGCTGACCCCGGGCTGCCCAACCGTCTGGCCAAAGGCGAAGGTTATCTCGGAGATCCAAAGGCCAGCAGACGCGAAACGCTGACCGTTGATATCGCCACGGGCCGACCCGATTTTATGGTTATCTATCCGGGCAACACCCGCTTACCGATTGTCATGGCGGCGGTGACGGGGCTGTTCTTTGTGTCGATTTTGCTAAAGCTATTTTGGCTGACGCCGCTGGCACTGGCTGGCGTGGCGGCACTGGCCCTTGTTTGGGTCTGGCGTTTGGGCGCGCAGGTTGATGCCGGACCGCAGGACGCGGGCAGGGGGGCGAACTTGCCGCTTGCCGGTGAGACAACAAAATCGCCCGGTTGGTGGGGATCTATCTTTCTGTTGGCGGCAAATGGCACGTTCTTTGGATCACTGCTTTTTGGCTACGCCTTTCTATGGACAGTTGCTCCGGGCTGGCCGCCTGCCGAGTGGTTGACGCCATCGCTTGCAGAACTTGGCATCGGGATTGCAGCAGCGCTGAGCGCTGCACTGGCCATACGCTTTGCCATACGCAGCAATTGCCGAAGTGCACGTCCTATGACGGGGTTGGTTGCTGCGTTCGGCGCAACTGTGATTGCGATATTGACCTTTGCGATGCTTCTGTCCCGTGTGCCGCCGCCTGATGGTCATGCCTATGCGGCCACCTTGTGTGTGCTATGCGCCTATGCGCTCGCGCATGCGCTTTTGGTTAGTCTGATGCTAAGCTTTGCTATCGCGCGGATTTTGCGGGGATATACATCGGCCGCCCGCGCGGCAGAGCTGCATATTGTCTCTCTCTGGACCGATTATTTGGCGGCGATCACCATTCTGAGTTTACTCGCGGCGCACCTGCCGGGGATGTTGGCGTGAAGGACATTCTTCGCCTCCTTCTGCCGCTGCTCGCTTGGCTTGCCAGCTTTAGCGCCATTTACGGACTGCATGGGATTGGTTGCGGGCTGTGCTGGCCAGAGATCAGCTATCAGGATGTTTCACTGGTTCGTTTCGCACTGCTCTCTGCGTGGTTCGCTGCGATCTTTATGCAGGTCGCGCTATTGTTCGCATTGCACATGGATCGGTTCAAAGCGGTTTCGGTTTTTATGCAATGGACGAGTATCGCCACCGGATGGGTTGGATTGGTTGCCGTTTTTTGGACGTTGTACCCCGTCGCTGTCATTGCGGCCTGCGGCACATACGGGTAACGCTACCCTTAGTCTTGAGGCGCGAGATAACTTCGACATTTCCGCCCAAAATCAGATGCAAACGGGTAAGGTTGATTTAGTACGTTCCACTTACTATCTTTCAGGCTTACGATTTGTGAGGCCGCACCCATGCACCAACCGATAGACTCCGATACCTCGTCCTTTCTGCTTCTTGATATCGCCCGTTTGTTACGGGCAGAGTTTGAACGCAGGGTGTCTGATGCGGCGCTAGGTATCACCCCGGGTGAGGCGCGGACATTAGCGAATGTGGCCCGTTTTGGTCCGCTGCGCCAGAATGATCTGGCCGATCTGACCGGACTTGGCGCAATGAGCGTCACAAGTGTTTTGGATAATCTCGAAGCTGCGGGGATGGTGCGGCGAAGCGTCGATCCAAAAGACCGCCGCGCCAAACTGGTGCAAGTAACTGAAAAGGCCACGCCGCTATTGGCCAAATTAAGAGCCATCGGAAACGAGGTGAGAGCCGTCACGCGCGGGGATATACCCGCCGATGACTGGCAGTCCTTCCGCGGTATGCTGAAAACTGCCCGGGACAATCATCTGACCGCTTACCGCAATAAGCGTACAACGGGGGCTGTTTCCACATGAGCGTTTCAGATCGAATAAGTGATCAAACTGCGGCTAAAGTTGCCCCGCGGATGTCTGTGCGCAGGGTTAGTTTGATTGGTGCTCTTTTCATCGCCACCGGGCCGATTGCCATGGCGCTTTATACCCCCGCAATGGCCGAGGTTGTCTCTGCCTATGATACTACGAACAGCTTGGTCAAAATGACCCTGACCCTCTATTTTGCGGGTTTTGCCTCGGCTCAGCTTATCGCGGGGCCGCTTTCGGATGCAATGGGGCGGCGGCCTGTGATTATCGGCTTTCTGCTTTTGTTCGTGACTGCCAGCCTACTGGCGCTTGTAGCTCCTACAATTGAAACCCTGATCGCGGCGCGATTTGTTCAAGGCATCGGAGCCAGCGCAGGCGTGGCGATTTCACGGGCGTTGGTCCGCGACATGTTTGAGGGCGATGAATCTTCGCGCATCATGAACTTGATGGGGATCATTTTGGCGGTGGCCCCTGCACTGGCACCCACCTTGGGCGGGCTGTTGGTGATGCATGCAGGGTGGCAGTCCGTATTTGTTGCGATGATGGCCTTTGGTATTGCGGTGATCAGCGTGACGGTTTGGGGCCTGTGCGAAACGGTTGTTCCCGACCGCAGCCGGCTCAACCTGCGCCAGCTTGGCCAATCCTACCTCACGCTGCTGACCAACCGCCACTTTATGGCGACGTCACTGACCATCGCCGGTGCAATCGGTGCGATTTACGCTCTGGCCACGATCCTTCCCTTCATTTTGATGCAAGAGCTTGGCTTCAGCCCGACCGAATTTGGGCTTGGAATGTTGATGCAGTCGGGCAGCTTTTTCGCCGGGTCATTGGTCGTTCGCCACCTTATGAAACATAACAGCGCGTATCGGTTGGTTGTGCCCGGTCTGGGGGTGATCCTTTTGGGCAGCGCTTTGATCCTGTCGCTGCTGATCGGAGAGACTACTTTTCTTCGGGTGATGGTGCCGGTCGCCTTTTACACGTTCGGGATCGCCTTCGTAATGCCCGCCATGTCTACTGCGGCATTGGCCCCCTTTCCAAGTATCGCTGGCGCCGCGTCGTCATTGATGGGCTTCATGCAGATGGGGGCCGGGCTGTTGGTGGGTTCGTTGGCCGCGCTCTTTGAAAATCCGGTGGTTGCTTTGGCGATTTTGATCCCGATGATGGGTACAGTGGCGAGCTTGGCTTATGTCGTTTACCGTAGAAACCCGCATTTGGCTGAACCGGAGCCAAGACAAGAAGCGATCAGCGGGCCCCCTGTCGGGCGGACGTGGATGCCGTCGAAAATGGATTGATGCGATCAGTAGATACGACATGGGCTGGGTTTGGCAGATCGCCGTTCGATAGGATCGAAACGGCCCCGCTAGACAGGCCCATGGCAATGGATACGCGCGCCCTGCTCTCGTGCAACGAGCCTCGGCTATTATTGCACCCATGGTGGCGACACTGCCCCCACAGCCCTTAGCGATTGAAAGAAATGCGGGTTCGGCAAGGCCCATGAAGCCCCTACACGTAATCATGTTAAATATGGCCTGTTCATTATCCGTAAAATAGAACGGACTCGGAGCATCGTGAGTGAGGGGGAGCGAAAGGATGGTCGAACAAAGCGAAAGCAACGATAAGGGCTGCCCATTTGACACAGCCGCCTCTGCAGGCGCGGAGCATGGTTGTCCGATCACAGACCCGGCGGCCATGGCGGAGGCGTTTGATGCTTTCGAAGGGCCATATCAGCTTGATCCGGCCGATGCTCTGCGTTGGTCGCGCGACCAGCTCCCGGTGTTTTACGCCCCGAAACTGGGATACTGGGTGGTTTCCCGGTATGATGACATCAAAGCGGTGTTTCGCGACCCTATCCTGTTTTCCCCACGGAATGTTTTGGAAAAGATCACCCCCGCCACAGCAGAGGCGCATGAGATCCTAAAAGGCTATGACTACGCTATGGCCCGCACCATGGTGAACGAGGACGAGCCCGCGCATATGGAGCGGCGGCGCGCACTGCTGGACCACTTCATGCCCGAAAAGCTGGAACAGCAGCAGGATATGATCCGGCGCCTGACAGGCGAAAAGATTGATGCCTTTATCGACAGCGGGCGGGTCGATTTGATTGATGGCATGTTATACGAAGTGCCGCTGCTGGTGGCACTGCATTTCCTTGGTGTTCCAGAGGACGAAATCGCCACCCTCAAGACCTTTTCCGTGGCGCATTCGGTGAACACATGGGGCAAGCCTTCGGATCAAAAGCAGATTGAGGTCGCCCACGATGTAGGGCGTTTCTGGCAATATGCGGGTGAGATCATCGAAAAGATGCGTGCCGAGCCGGAGGGAACCGGTTGGATGCATCATACCATTCGCATGAACGCCGAGATACCCGAGGTTGTCACTGACAGCTATGTGCATTCGATGATGATGGCGATCATCGTCGCAGCGCATGAAACGACCTCGCTGGCGTCTGCCAATATGTTCAAAACCTTGCTGACGCATCCCGATGCTTGGAACGATATCTGTGCGGACCCCTCCCTGATCCCCAATGCGGTTGAGGAATGTCTGCGTTATGCTGGGTCAATCGTCGCGTGGCGCCGCCAGACCACGGCGCCCACAACTTTGAATGATGTCGATCTGCCCGAGGGCGCAAAGTTGTTGATTGTGCAGGCCTCTGGCAATCAGGATGAACGGCATTTCGAAAGGGCTGATACCTTTGATATCTACCGCGACAATGCCGTTGATCACCTGACGTTTGGCTATGGCGGGCATCAATGTATGGGCAAGAACATCGGGCGGATGGAAATGCGGATCTTCCTCGAAGAAGTGACCCGCCGCCTGCCCCATTTGCGGCTGTCCGAGCAGGAATTTGACTACCTACCCAACACCTCATTCCGGGGACCGGATGAACTGTGGGTTGAATGGGATCCCGCACAGAACCCAGAGCGAGCCAACCCGAATGCGATCCATCCCCGTCGCACCTTTGCCGTAGGCCCACCCGCACGACGCGACATCGCTCGAAAGGTACGGATCGCGGAGGTACGCCAAGAGGCTGACGGCATCCTTGGCCTGACCATTGAAGACGCGCAGGGCCGCCCCTTGCCCAAGTGGACTGCCGGATCGCATATCGAGCTTTGCGTCGGCGCATATGATCGCAAATACTCACTATGCGGTGCACCCGAGGGTGACAGCTATCGTGTTGCCATTCTGCGCGAGGAATTAGGGCGTGGCGGGTCTCGGCATATTCATGAAACCCTCCGGGCTGGTGCGGAAATCCGTATGCGCGGGCCGTCGAACCTGTTCAGACTTGATGAAACCGCGCCGCATGTGGTGCTTGTTGCGGGTGGCATCGGGATCACGCCCATTCTTGCGATGGCCGACCGTCTAAAAGCCTTGGGGCAGAGTTATGCACTCCATTACGCTGGCCGATCTAAATCAACCATGGCGTTTTTGGACCGTGTGACCCGTGATCACGGCGCGCGCCTGTCGTTGTATGCAGGGGACGAAGGTGATCGGATGGACCTGCCCGACATGGTCGCGGGTCTGGAAGATGGCGCGCAAGTTTACGCATGTGGGCCTAAAGGGCTGCTGAGTGCGCTGGAGACGCTGACCAAGGATCTGCCCGAAGGCACATTCCATTTTGAGCATTTTTCAACCACTGCCACGGGTATCGATCCCGACAAAGAGCAGGCGTTTGAGGCGGAACTGACGGACTCGGGTTTGGTGGTCAAAGTTGCCGCCGACACCACTTTGCTGGATGCGATCATGGCGGCAGGGATCGATGTCGCCTGCGACTGCCGCGAAGGACTGTGCGGCTCATGCGAGGTGGCCGTGGTCGAGGGGGAAATCGACCACCGAGACATGGTTCTAACGCGGGCCGAACGTGCCGAAAGCAACCGTATGATGACCTGCTGTTCGCGATCCAAGAACGGGGCGCGAATTAAGCTTGCCCTTTAAGAGGGCAAGCGCTGAATGACGACGACGAGCGGGGAAGACTTCAAGCTGTCGCCGCGGGCCTATTCGGAGGACAGAAAGTCGACGACGCCATTCAAAAACTGAATACAGGTTGCAAGTTGTTCAATCGCGACAAACTCGTTCGGCTTATGCGCTTGATCGATAGATCCAGGTCCAACGATCACCGCAGGGATCCCGCCGATTTGCTCAAACACACCGCCTTCTGAACCATATGAAACTTTGCCACCCCAAGCTGGCAGCAGGTCAGCATAGCGTTGAAAGCTTGGGGTCTCTCGCGCATCACTCATAGCGGGATAGGAAAAGATCCTTTCAAAACGGATGCCAGTACCGAGGACCTTATTTTGCATCGGAGAGGCAACCGACCGCGTGATTTCATCCAAAAGCCGTTCCATATCCTGCTCAGGATCCATACCGCTGATTGAGCGCAACTCAAACGTAAGCGTGCAACTGTCAGGCGTCACATTTGTTGCAACACCCCCTTGCATCATCGTCACCAGCATCGTGGCGTGAGACACGGTAAAATCCTGATCGAAAGGGCCTTCTTTTTCATAGCGCCTGCCGCGCTCGGAAATCCGTTCAACCGCCTTGGAAGCAAACTCAATGGCATTTACATGCTCTGGTGCAAATGATGAATGCCCAGCTGTGCCCGTAACATGCGCCCGCATGGCAATCTTGCCTTTTTGCCCTGTGATCAGCTTCATCATCGAAGGTTCGCCGATAATCGCAAACTCAGGTGGCACTGGCAGTTGCCCAAGATACTCTGCAATCGCGGGCGCACCCAGACATCCTACTTCCTCGTCATAGGAAAAACAGAGGTAAATCGGGCGCGTAAGCCCCGCATGCGCCAATTGCGGTGCCACTGCCATAACACAGGCAGCAAAGCCCTTCATGTCGCAAGAGCCCCGGCCAAAAAGCTTGTCGTCTTTGATCTCGGCCAGAAAGGGGTCACTTTCCCATTCTGGTTCATCTGCGGGGACAACATCCGTATGCCCCGACCAGACGATGCCCGCTATATCTTCGGGTCCGAAGGCCGCAATCAGATTTGCTTTGGCGCCGGTTTCGTCAGGCAGTATCGTAATCCGCCCACCCAGTTCGCCAAAGAAATCTGCCATATGATCAATAAGCGCACGGTTAGAGTTGCACGAGACCGTATCGAATGAGATCAGCCGTGCCAGATGTCTTGCGGCGTCCGCGGTCAGGTCATCAAACGCAAAGGTTGTTTCGCTCAGGTCAATCATTGCTGAACTCGTCTTTCTTTAGATTTTAAGAATTCTCGGCGGACGGTTAGGCCAAGCACAAAGATGATCAGCACTGCGAAGACCCATGTGATGGGCGACGATAGCAGCACCGCAGGATCGCCCCGCGATATTGCCAACGCGCGGCGCAGGTTTTCTTCGATCATTGGGCCAAGGATGAATGCAATGAGGAAGGGTGCTGCGGGAATGTTCAGCAAGAACATGCCAAACCCAACCAGCCCCATCACAAGAAGAACGGCCACATCGAAGGTGCTGGAAGCGATAGAATAGATCCCGAAGATACAAAGAAGCAGCACCAACGGCGTCAGCAAGGTTTGCGGAATTAGAGCCACTTTTGTGAACATCCGCATGGTAACTTTGCCTGCGAAGAACAATAGCACCGAAGAGACCAGCATACCGATAAAGAGCATGTAAATTTCATGCATGTTCGTCTGAAACAACAGCGGGCCGGGTGTCAGGCCTTGGATCATGAAGGCACCAAGCATCACGCCAGTGATCACATCGCCGGGCACACCCAATGCAAGAAGGGGGATCATCGTTGCACCGCAAGCGCCGTTGTTCGCAGATTCTGACGCAGCGATGCCTTCAAGTTCGCCTTTACCGAAATTAGCACTGTTCTTGGAGCTCCGTTGCGCTTCGCCATAAGAAAAGAACGCCGCCGATGAAGGGCCAATACCTGGGATGGCCCCAAGGATTGAACCAATTGCGGAGCCTTTGAGAATGCTGCGCAGCGACCCCATGAACTCGTCGCGTGTCACATGCTGCGCACCCAGTGGGGCCGCCTCATCGGTTTTGGCCGCGCGCATGACCACCAGTTTGATCAGTTCAGGCAAAGCAAAGAGGCCAATCAACACGGGCGCAATAGACAAGCCCGCCTGCATGTCAGGCACGAAGGCAAAGCGGAAAGAGCCATAGAGGTCTTCACCCACTGTTGCCAACAACAGGCCAAGTGCCGCAGAGACCATCCCCAACAGCAGAGAATTGCCCGACACCCCTGCGACAGTCGTTAGCGCAAAAAGCATCAGCATAAAAAACTCAGGCGGACCGATATGAAGCGCCAGCAAGGCGAGGGGGGCGGCAAAGAAAATCAGCGAGATATTCGACAGGAAGTCGCCAATCACTGAGGAATAGAGCGCCATGTTGAGCGCTTTGCCCCCTTTGCCTTGTTGAGCCAGAGGGTAGCCATCAAGGGCCGTGCAAGCAGCCGAAGCAGTGCCAGGGGTCTTGATCAAAATCGCTGAAACGGACCCGCCGTAGGTTGAGCCTTTGTACAAGGCCACAAGCAACAGGATCGACGGAACCGGGGCCATGTAAAAAGTGAATGGTAGCGCCAAGGTCACGGCCATCGTGCCCGTCATCCCGGGAATGGCCCCAACGATCACGCCCCCCCAGATACCGGCGGTCATGATCAGAAAATTTTGCAGTGTAGCAACAGCCGCAAGGGCTGCGAGTATCTCGTTAAGCATCAGTGTCTCCGATCAGAAGCCGAGTATCTTAATCAGTTCACCCTTGGGGAACTGCGTTCCGAGAGCGGAATTGAAGAACAAAAGAAGCAATATCGGCCCTCCGACGGACAGAAGTGCAATCCAAATTCGATAGTTTCGTTCGCCGGTCATGAGGACCATGCAAAGCGTAAGCAGGATAATTGCGATCAAAAATCCGACGTAGGGCAGCGCCACCAGAAACAGCCCGAAAGCAAAGACCAAACCAGCAAATCGCAGCGTCATACGTTTGACGGAGCTGCCGTCTGTTTCGACCTCTTCCTCCGCCGGAGCGCCGCCGCGGATCGCGAGGATCAGTGCAAGTGAGCCAAGTACAATACCAATCAGCGATACGGTTTTCGGCCACATGTCAGGAGGTGGCGCAAAGCCAGGAATAAACGCCGGGCGAGGCACAAACACAGGGACAAGATAGAAGGCACAGAGCGCAAAAAATGCGACTACTAGCAGCCCCCGCAGAACGGGCATCGTCATGGCAATCCTCATGAAAGAAATGGGACCTCTGTTGAGATCAGGCTGGCCGCGAGGGCCGGCTACGGGGAGCGCAGGCGGGCGACGTTCGCCCACCTGCAAAGCTTATTGTGGCAGATAGCCAAAGTCCTTGGCGAGACCGTTAAACAGCTCGTACTGGCTATTGGCGTAGTCGGGCATTTCAACCGATCCAATAGTCGAAATCGAACCACGACGGGCCGCAAGTTCGAGCCATTTTTCGTCCGTTGCGACTTGACCCAGAACGTCCTGCCATTTGGCGACAACGTCTTCGGGCATGTCTTTGGGCGCATAAAGCGCGCTCCACCCAGTAATCTGGCCAGCTTTTTCATAGCCCAGTTCATCGGCTGTCGCGACATCGGGCAGGCTGTCCACGCGCTCAGGAGCAAAGACCATTAGAGCTTTCATATCGCCGCTCTCGATATGCGGCATCAAAGATGCGGCTGCCATCGCAACAAAGTCTACATGACCACCCAAAAGCGCAGTCGCAAGCGCGCCGCCGCCTTTGTAAGGCACCAGCGTTGCCGCGGTAAGTGGATCGAGGTCATTGTCGGCCAAAAGCGCCTGTGTGGTGAAACCATCAATCGCTGTGGCACCGGAGGCCGCATATGTCATTGCGCCATTGGTGTCTTTGACCGCCTTGATCAAGTCATCGACATTTTCATAGGGCGCATCGCCGCGCACGGCCAAGATCATCGGCGTCGCCTCAAGTGCGCTCACAAATGTATAGGCATCCCACGGCACTGCAGATTCCGGCGTCACAGCAGGTGACAAGGCCATGCCAACACGCGCGAGTAGCAGTGTATAGCCATCCGCGTCGGCATCAGAAACGAAACGTGCCCCGTTCATGCCGCCTGCGCCGGGCTTGTTCATCACTGTTACCGGCTGACCTAGGATAGGCTGTGCCGTTTCCGCCAGAGCACGACCAGCAAGATCCGAAGCACCGCCCGGACCGTAGGGGACCACCAGCGTTACAGATTTCTCAGGATAGGATTGAGCCAGCGCCGGCCCGCCGACTGTCAAAAGAGTAAGTGCAATCGTTCCGATTATTTTGTTCATGAGTACCTCAGATTTTGTCCGGTATCCCGGAGCTGTTGGATGGGGGCTACCATCCACAGTATGCCAAATTTGACAAGGGTTGGCCGTTAGTTGCATATTCTGCATACTGAGAGGATGCAGCATGTTCAAGACACGAGAGCTACAGGCCTTTGACGCCTATATGCGGTTGGGGGGTATGAAACTCACCGCCGAACATTTAGATATGAGCCAACCCATGGTCAGCCGATTGTTGTCTTCATTGGAGAAAAAGGCAGGTTTCGAGCTGTTTCAACGCAAGCGAAATCGCCTTGCCCCGACCGCCGAAGCCTTTCGGTTTCACCAGACCGTAGTGCACCATCTTGCGGGCCTTCGAAATTTGGAACAAGAGGCCAGCGCAATCGCCAGCGGTCAGGTAGGGCATCTTGTGATCGCAGCGCAGCCGGTCTTTTGCGACACTTTTTTGCTCGACGCCCTTAGCCAATTCCGCAAGGAGCATCCCCAAGCCACGGTGCAAATCGCTGATGTAGGCATGGCCGAAATGCTTAGGATGATCAGTGAGCAGCGCTGCGATCTGGCCTTTGGCATCACCCTCAATGCAGAAGCCTTCGGCGGCGAAGCCCTGTCCTTGGCCCATTGCGAAGCAAAATGCATCCTGCCCAAAGGGCACGCGCTGGAGGATATTGAGGACATCCCCCTGCCCCGTCTTCGCAAAGAGATGTTCATCGACCTCTCACAAGGAAGCCCGCTTCGGCGGCGGATTGATTTGATGATGGAGACCATTCAAGTTCACCGCACAATCGTGGCCGAGCTTCGAACCATTCACGGCATTGTCCGACTGGTGGAACGCGGGGAAGGCATAGCAATCGTTGACCCCGTGGCGCACCAGCTTCTCGATCTTGAACTGGTTTCGGTGCATCGTCTTATACCATCAATCACTTGGGATATCGCACAATTCGTTCCTCATGGGCGCCCGCTCAGCACAGTAGGGCAAGCTTTCGCTGCGGGTGTGGCTAATGAAATCGATAGTTTAAAACGGGCAGGCGTGGTAACTTGAAACTGGGCGCACAGAGGCATTTGAGCGATATGGACTTGTCGCGCTTTCGTGCCGCCCCAATTGCTCGTTTAAGCCACTTTCCGTTCGAAAGCGACGGGACTTTTCCAGCCCAATGCTGAGTGGCGGCGACGCGAATTGTAGAAGCCGTTGATGTATTCGAAGATCGCTATCTCGGCTTTGCGCCGTGTCTCCCAAGGATGCCGCCAGATCGATTTAGCTTTGATCGTCTTGAAGAACGTCTCGACCGCCGCATTGTCGTAGCAATTGCCTTTCCCAGACATCGACACCTTGAACCCATGTTGGCGCAGGATTTTCTGGTAGTCGTGTGAAAAATATTGCGACCCACGATCCGTGTGGTGAATGCAGCCCCTGGGCGGTGTCCTGAATGCGATTGCCATTTTCAACGCCCGGATCGCAGGTCACGTTTCATCCGGTTGCTTACAGCCCATCCAATGACACGACGGGAATGCAGGTCCAGGATCACCGCGAGATAAAGCCACCCCTCGCGTGTCCAGAGATAGCTGATATCGCCAGCCCATTTTTGATTGGGCTTGTCGGCGTTGAAGTCGCGATCCAACAGGTTCGGCGCAATGTTGAACTTGTGATAGCTGTCGGTTGTGACCTTGTGTTTGCGCGTTCTCACAACAGATATGCCGTTCTGATGCATCAAACGTCCGACACGACGGTGGCCGGCATCCAAGCCGATCTCTTTCAGTTCTTCGGTCATGCGTGGCTGGCCATAACTGCCCAGACTGAGACGGGACTGCTCCTTTATGTGGGCCAGCGTGACCAAATCAGACCGCTGTCTGCGACTGGCCGGTCGATTGCGGAACGCACGTAAACCACGTGAACTGACATCCATGACCTTGCAAATGCGCGCCGTTTCGAAAGTCCCCGCGTGTTATTCAATGAATCCGAACCTCATGGCCTTTGGCCCGCGAAGAACTGCGTTGCTTTTTTAAGATCTCCCTCTCCTCCTTGAGAATGCGGTTCTCGCGCCGGAGCTGGTCATTCGGATTTATCTGGGCGATTGCCCGCAACGCTGAAGGCGGAATGGCCGTACGATAGAGCAATTTTGGACCGAACAAATCTGGTGGTCTGTATGCAGAACGTTGAGACCGGTTAAGGGAATCCTTGGGCAAGAATTTGGAGCCGGCAAACCGGACCTCCGCAGCTAGATTAGGGCAGCCCTTTACGCCGTACCATCAATATGGGGCCGAATAGGATCCCCGAATGAGAGTTTGAGCAACCGTCGCGTTGAACTCAGCGTTCTGCACCAGCCCATCAGCCAAAAGTCCACAAACGTCTTATCGGCGATCGGTGAAACACGCCCGAAATCTTGACAACGGTCATGAGAGTTCTTTCGCCCAATACCGATTGGTCGCAGAGCCCGCTCTGCTGGGTTGTTGTCGATTGCAACCCGACCATCGGACAGGAACAGGCTGAAGGCATCCCTTCGACTGAGGCCATAGCGGAAGGCCTTGGCCAGATCGCTCTTGCCGGGAATGCGCATGAGCTGTTGTTCGGACCAATTAAAGAAGGCCTCCACACTTGGTCGGCTAAGTCTTTGGCGGGCCGCAAGGCGAGCCTCTGCGGACTGGCCGTTAATGTCACGCTCGACATCGTAGAACTTACCGATCCGGTCGAGCGCCTCGCGCGCGATCTCGGACTTGGTTGAGGTCCAAAAGTCGTGGAAGTCTCGCCGCAGGTGCGCCCAACAGGCCGCCTCGCGCAAACGTGGTGGGCCGTTGGATTGGGGCTCATAGAGCTTGGCATAGCCCTTGTAGCCGTCTGCTTGCAGAATGCCGCGCGCATCGGCCAGATGGCTTAGAACATGCTCTTCTTTCCAGTTGGGCGCAAACCGGTAGACAGCGCCAGGTGGCGCGGCTCCCGCCCACGGGCGCTGGTCACGCACATAGGCCCAGACCCGGCCTTGTTTCACGCCTTTCCCCAATCCTTTGTCTCTTCTGGAGCGGTCCAATACCCGGATCGGGGTATCGTCCGCATGCAGAAGGTCGCTGCTCAGGATGTCCACATCGATCCGCTCGATCAGCGGCGATAGTGTCTTCATGGCGCGGCCGCACCAACCTACAAGTGTGCTTTCGGGAATGTCGGCCCCCATACGCTCGAAGATTTCATGCTGACGGTAGAGAGGAAGATGGTCGTCGAACTTCGAGACCAGCACATGCGCCAGGAGGTTCGGCCCGGCCATGCTGCCCGGGATCGGACGGCTGGGTGCAGGTTCTTGCACCATCCGCTCGCAGCGCCGACAGGATTTCTTGATCCGGGCGATCTGGATCACCTTCATCTGGGCGGCGATCATGTCGAGCAGTTCGCTGACATCCTCACCCACCACGCGCAGATCGCCCCCACAGTCTGGACAGCACGCACCTGGGTCAAGCTCACGGCGTTCCCGCAGGGTCGCATCAGACACACGCGGGCGGCGGCGCAAAACAGGGGCTGACGCCCCCTCTGGAACGGGCTCGTCCAGTCCTTCGTCGATAGGGGCGTCGTCCTTCTCAGCCACTGCAACCAGCAGGTCTTCCAGCGCCAGTTCAAGTTGCTCAATCTCGCGCTCGACCTTCTCCGAGGATTTACCAAAAGCCAGCTTTTGCAACTTGGCGATCCGCAGGCGCAGCGTCTGCACCAATTGATCATGGGCCCGCAGCGTGGCTGACATCTTGGCGTTTTCCGCCGCAATCTCAGCATTTTCGGCCTGCAATGCCGCAATCATCGCCTTCAATTCGGCGGGGTCGTTTGGCGGAGTGCGACATGCGCCTGACTACCAAAATTCAGGTGCAAACACCATATAAATATAGCAGATCAGAAACTAAAATCACCCCACGCGCGCAGGCGGAGCGCCCCAATCCGGACGCCGCCAATCAATGCCTTCCCAGAGCATTGCAAGCTGCGCAGAGGTCAACCGCAAGGCTCCGTCTTCCGCGCTCGGCCAAGGAAATCGGCCGCGTTCGAGAACTTTATAATAGAGACAAAACCCCTGACCGTCCCAGTACAGAAGCTTCACCCGGTCCCCGCGCCGACCCCGGAAGGCAAACACAGCACCGCCTGTGGGCTTCTGGCGCAATTCATCTTGAGCCATAGCGGACAAACCTGCGATCCCTTTGCGCATGTCCGTCACACCGCACGCCAGATACACACGGACACCAGTTCCGGGCCCGATCATGCCGCGTCTACCGCTCTGATCAATCGTGTCAGCGCGACCCCGTCGATGGAGCTATCAAACCGCAAACTCCGACCACTTTGCAAACAAAGCTCAAGCGAAACATCAGGAGCAGGCTTCTACTCAGGAGGCGCGACTTCCGGAACCCGGAAATCGACAGACAAAAAAGCAGCGCCCGCGTCCAGCGGCCAAAGACCTTTCGCCTTCAACTCATGCCGCCATCTGTAAATCTGCTGTCGGCTTACATCGCAGCGCTGAGCTACCTGCGTGACCGTAGCTCCATCTATCCCAACAGACGAAACGATCGATAGCTTTTCATCATCACTCCACCGCCGCCGCCGCTCGAACCCGAGAACCTCGCACCGCATGATACCCTCCGCATAAGACACGTCACTGACGACGTCGCTATGGACGTATCTTAAGTCATCATGCGGAAATCAGGCAGGCGGTACCAATCGCGCGGTTACGGTTGACTATGAAATAAAACAACAGAAAATGAACGAAGCAGGTGTCTAGGAAACTAGGGGCACCTCACAGTTCCAGTAGTGGTCGATTGGGACGCGGACGAAAAAGTCCACCATCTGGAGATCCGGGGCAAACTGTTGAACATGCTAAACGCAGTAAGGCCCGCCGGCGAGGCGGGCCTTACTGAAAGCGAAAGTTCGCTAAAGTTGGTTGCGGGAGTAGGATTTGAACCTACGACCTTCAGGTTATGAGCTTGACGAGCTACCGGGCTGCTCCATCCCGCGCCAATAAGTAAGTTTTAAACTTATGATGGGGGTGCTGCAAAAAGATTCGCACATAAAAGTCATATTTTTCTTGAGATTTTAAGCAGCGCACGTACCATTTGCGTTGCGAAAATTCGGAAGGCTATTTTGGTGGTACATTCACACCACAGCCTCACAAAGCAAAACCGCCGCGGCTTTATGAGCTGCGGCGGTTTTGTATAATTCTGATCATCGTTGAGAGATACCGATTTGAGGACCTTATTAGGTTTGGCGATGACCTACTCTCCCACGTCTTAAGACGCAGTACCATCGGCGCTACGGCACTTAACGGCTGGGTTCGGGATGGGACCAGGTGTTTTGCTCGCGCTATGATCACCAAACCAAATAAAGTCCTCAAGCGCTCTGCTTTTCAGAGGGACGGCGGGAGGTAGGGTATCTGTGGGATACCCGTTCCCGCGCTGTCACCACTGAAGTGCTGAGCGTTGTTTGTTCCAAGTCATGTACAACTGATTGTATGTGTATGCTTTTGATTGATAAGTTGAAGTCTTGCTTCTACTGGATCAAATCAAGCCTATCGAGCAATTAGTACCAGTCAACTGAACGTATTACTACGCTTACATCTCTGGCCTATCGACGAGGTGGTCTACCTCGGCTCTCAGGGATACCTTGTTTTGAGGGGGGCTTCCCGCTTAGATGCCTTCAGCGGTTATCCTGTCCGATCATAGCTACCCAGCACTGCTATTGGCATAACAACTGGTCCACCAGTGGATCGTTCACCCCGGTCCTCTCGTACTAGGGGCAACTCCTCTCAAGTATCCTACACCCACGGAAGATAGGGACCGAACTGTCTCACGACGTTCTAAACCCAGCTCACGTACCTCTTTAAACGGCGAACAGCCGTACCCTTGGGACCTGCTCCAGCCCCAGGATGAGATGAGCCGACATCGAGGTGCCAAACACTGCCGTCGATATGGACTCTTGGGCAGTATCAGCCTGTTATCCCCGGCGTACCTTTTATCCGTTGAGCGATGGCCCTCCCACTTGGGACCACCGGATCACTATGGCCGTCTTTCGACTCTGCTCGACTTGTCAGTCTCGCAGTCAGGCTGGCTTCTGCCATTGCACTCAACGAGCGATTTCCGACCGCTCTGAGCCAACCTTCGCGCGCCTCCGTTACGATTTAGGAGGCGACCGCCCCAGTCAAACTACCCGCCACACAGGGTCCCGGAACCGGATAACGGTCCGCGGTTAGACATCAAGCAGAACAAGGGTGGTATCTCAAGGGAGGCTCCACCGAGACTGGCGTCTCGGTTTCAAAGCCCACCACCTATCCTGCACATGTTCGGCCTAATGCCAGTGTGAAGCTGTAGTAAAGGTGCACGGGGTCTTTCCGTCTAACCGCGGGTAACCGGCATCTTGACCGGTAATTCAATTTCGCTGAGTCTATGTTGGAGACAGCGGGGAAGTCGTTACGCCATTCGTGCAGGTCGGAACTTACCCGACAAGGAATTTCGCTACCTTAGGACCGTTATAGTTACGGCCGCCGTTTACCTGGGCTTCAATTCAGAGCTCTCACCCCTCCTTTTAACCTTCAGGCACCGGGCAGGCGTCAGACCCTATACGTCGTCTTACGACTTCGCAGAGCCCTGTGTTTTTAATAAACAGTCGCCACCCCCTGGTTTGTGCCCCCAGCCTCTAGTTGCCTAGAAACCGGGCCTCCTTCTCGCGAACTTACGGAGGTATTTTGCCGAGTTCCTTCAACATAGTTCTCTCAAGCGCCTTGGTATTCTCTACCTGTCCACCTGTGTCGGTTTAGGGTACGATCTAGCGATGGAGCTATTTCCAGGGACCTCTAAGCAGCCCATTCAATCCGATAAGGATGAACTACCCTCGAGATCCGTCACTTCCATCTGGCCCAGGAATATTAACCTGGTTCCCATCGACTACGCCTTTCGGCCTCGCCTTAGGGGTCGGCTTACCCTGCTCAGATTAGCTTTAAGCAGGAACCCTTGGACTTTCGGCGAGAGTGTCTCTCACACTCTTTGTCGCTACTCATGTCATCATTCTCACTAGTGATCTCTCCACCGGATCGCTCACGCGCCAGCTTCACAGAAAGCTCCTTGTGTCCAATACGTCCCGAGGGACGATAAGGACACATGGAACTATGTCACACTACGCTCTGCTACCATGCAATAAATGCATCCTCAGCTTCGGCTCATGGCTTGAGCCCCGTTACATCTTCGCCGCAAGACAACTTATTTAGACCAGTGAGCTGTTACGCTATCTTTAAAGGATGGCTGCTTCTAAGCCAACCTCCTGGTTGTTTTGGTCGTCTCACCTGCTTTCCCACTTAGCCATGAATTAGGGGCCTTAGCTGGAGGTTAGGGTTGTTTCCCTCTTCACGACGGACGTTAGCATTCGCCGTGTGTCTGCCGACTAGTACTCCTCGGTATTCGGAGTTTGGTTAGGATCAGTAAGCCTGTGGGGCCCCATTACCCATCCAGTGCTCTACCCCCGAGGGTATTCGGTCGACGCTCTACCTAAATAGATTTCGCAGAGAACCAGCTATCTCCGAGTTTGATTGGCCTTTCACCCCTAGGCACAGCTCATCCCGATCTTTTTCAACAGATGTGGGTTCGGTCCTCCAATAAGTGTTACCTTATCTTCAACCTGGCCATGCCTAGATCACTCGGTTTCGGGTCTGATCCCACGAACTCAACGCCCTATTAAGACTCGCTTTCGCTACGCCTACACCTAACGGCTTAAGCTTGCTCGTGAGACCAAGTCGATGACCCATTATACAAAAGGTACGCTGTCAGGACGCAAGGTCCCTCCAACTGTTTGTAGGCGTTCGGTTTCAGGTACTGTTTCACTCCCCTCGTCGGGGTGCTTTTCACCTTTCCCTCACGGTACTGGTTCACTATCGGTCAGTAAGGAGTACTTAGCCTTCGAAGGTGGTCCTCCGATCTTCAGACAGAATTTCACGTGTTCCGCCCTACTTAATACGTCCAATCATGCTTCTTATACGGGACTATCACCCACTTTGGTTGCGCATTCCAACGCATTCTAACCACACTCATGGCT
This sequence comes from Sulfitobacter sp. DSM 110093, assembly GCF_022788715.1. Classification (NCBI taxonomy): domain Bacteria; kingdom Pseudomonadati; phylum Pseudomonadota; class Alphaproteobacteria; order Rhodobacterales; family Roseobacteraceae; genus Sulfitobacter; species Sulfitobacter sp. DSM 110093. The sequence continues at coordinate 37,127 of NZ_CP085168.1, read as the reverse complement.
CGGCTGGTCCCCGTTCGCTCGCCGCTACTAGGGGAGTATCATATTGATTTCCTTTCCTCCGGGTACTTAGATGTTTCAGTTCCCCGGGTTTGCCTTTTTAAGCCTATATATTCAGCCTAAAAATACCTGGTTTACCAAGTTATTAGCTGCACCGAAGTGCAGTAATAACAAAGTATCAGGTGGGTTGCCCCATTCAGAAATCCATGGATCAAAGCTTATTCTCAGCTCCCCATGGCTTATCGCAGAGTATCACGTCTTTCATCGCCTCTTACTGCCAAGGCATTCACCAAACGCCCTTTTCGCGCTTGATTTGATCCAGAAAAAGCAAGACTTAGCGTCCTGCGCGAAGATCAGAAGCTGGTAAGAAACTGATCCTCTTATTCTGTATCAAAAGCATACTTTTACCCGCCCAGACTAGCGTCTGGACAATGAGCGATGCAGATAGCGAACCGTCCGTGCAGGAGGTCCGCGTCATCGCTCTGGTTAGTGTACTTGACTTGGACAACATATTCGTTTCAGTCGCGATATGTCTGATAGGCCGAGGAAACAGCCCGTCAAACACCGGCCCAAAAGGGCAGCAACTGAGATCATCCCCTAACACGGGGCGATCAAACATGTTGTTAGTATCTCTCTTTACGATGTCAATTCGTCTGGATTGAACGAAGCGGTGCTTCATTCGGGAACAGACGTTCAAACACATATGTATGTGCTTGAAGGTATGTTCCGTTAACCACCCTAGGAGAGGTGGTGGGTCGAGGAGGACTTGAACCTCCGACCTCACGCTTATCAGGCGTGCGCTCTAACCACCTGAGCTACCGACCCAGTGTGCGCCGGAGGCGCGCACGTCGCACAAACAGCATATTGCGAAGCAATGTGCGCGTATGCAGGCGTGTGATAGTAAGACCTGGTTTGTGGCTGGCCCTGCCCTTCTCGCACATCCTTCGGATATGCTGCCAGGGCTACGCTCGTCCGCTCCGCGGCCAAGCTTGGTGGAGCCTAGGAGGATCGAACTCCTGACCTCCTGAATGCAAATCAGGCGCTCTCCCAGCTGAGCTAAGGCCCCAAACTTTTGAGACCTACGCGTTCAGCGCAGGACCTATTTCTGAAGAGATATGAGGACGGCTCGGTTCTAATATTGGCCGGCTTTGTATGCCGACCTGCTAAGTGTTCCACGAGTTGAGCAAGCTCAACTGGCTAGGAACATCCTTAGAAAGGAGGTGATCCAGCCGCAGGTTCCCCTACGGCTACCTTGTTACGACTTCACCCCAGTCGCTGATCCTACCGTGGTCCGCTGCCTCCTCGAAAGGTTGGCGCACGGCCGTCGGGTAGAACCAACTCCCATGGTGTGACGGGCGGTGTGTACAAGGCCCGGGAACGTATTCACCGTGGCATGCTGTTCCACGATTACTAGCGATTCCGACTTCATGGGGTCGAGTTGCAGACCCCAATCCGAACTGAGACAGCTTTTGGGGATTAACCCATTGTCACTGCCATTGTAGCACGTGTGTAGCCCAACCCGTAAGGGCCATGAGGACTTGACGTCATCCACACCTTCCTCCCGCTTATCACGGGCAGTTTCCTTAGAGTGCCCAGCCGAACTGCTGGCAACTAAGGATGTGGGTTGCGCTCGTTGCCGGACTTAACCGAACATCTCACGACACGAGCTGACGACAGCCATGCAGCACCTGTCACTGCGTCACCGAAGTGAACGCCCGATCTCTCGGGTTAGCACAGGATGTCAAGGGTTGGTAAGGTTCTGCGCGTTGCTTCGAATTAAACCACATGCTCCACCGCTTGTGCGGGCCCCCGTCAATTCCTTTGAGTTTTAATCTTGCGACCGTACTCCCCAGGCGGAATGCTTAATCCGTTAGGTGTGTCACCGAACAGTATACTGCCCGACGACTGGCATTCATCGTTTACGGTGTGGACTACCAGGGTATCTAATCCTGTTTGCTCCCCACACTTTCGTACCTCAGCGTCAGTATCGAGCCAGTGAGCCGCCTTCGCCACTGGTGTTCCTCCAAATATCTACGAATTTCACCTCTACACTTGGAATTCCACTCACCTCTCTCGAACTCAAGACCAGGAGTTTTGGAGGCAGTTCCGGGGTTGAGCCCCGGGATTTCACCCCCAACTTTCTGATCCGCCTACGTACGCTTTACGCCCAGTAATTCCGAACAACGCTAACCCCCTCCGTATTACCGCGGCTGCTGGCACGGAGTTAGCCGGGGTTTCTTTACCAGGTACTGTCATTATCATCCCTGGCGAAAGTGCTTTACGATCCTAAGACCTTCATCACACACGCGGCATGGCTAGATCAGGCTTGCGCCCATTGTCTAAGATTCCCCACTGCTGCCTCCCGTAGGAGTCTGGGCCGTGTCTCAGTCCCAGTGTTGCTGATCATCCTCTAAAACCAGCTATAGATCGTAGACTTGGTAGGCCATTACCCCACCAACTATCTAATCTAACGCGGGCCGATCCTTCTCCGATAAATCTTTCCCCCGAAGGGCGTATGCGGTATTACTCACCGTTTCCAGTGGCTATTCCGCAGAGAAGGGTACGTTCCCACGCGTTACTAACCCGTCCGCCGCTAGACCCGAAGGTCTCGCTCGACTTGCATGTGTTAGGCCTGCCGCCAGCGTTCGTTCTGAGCCAGGATCAAACTCTCAAGTTGAAAAGCTATTGCTAGCTTATCCTTGACGTCGAACCTCTGCACATCGACCTGTATCCCTTACTGAAAGATACAAGCCATTCTCTGTTTGTTGTGCTTCAGCTACAAAGTAGCGAAAGCCGTCCAAACAGTGAAGCTGACACTCTATCATCGACCGAAGCCTAAGAGCGCGATATACAGACGTTGATCCATCGAATGAACCAAACCGCCCACATATCTCTTCAGATATCAAATTTTCAAACAGCGTTGAGACAAAAGAAACTGAGATGCGCCCTATAACCTTGGCGCGCCCCGCCTCTAATACCTCGAATTTTCCCGCCTCACCGAACCGAACCTAGCGTCTCCGCTTCCGTCCGCCCCGTCTGGCGCCCCGCCGCCGCATCTCTGCGCCGCCGGTAGAGGGGGTTCTAAGGTTAGTCACCGATACCCGCAAGCAGAAAATTACGAAAAGATGAGATTTCTGGGAACTTCGGCGTAAGAGCCTGTTTATAGGGCATTTTACTAGGCGCAGAGCAGGCGAGTTGGGGCCGGCCTCCCACGGCGATACCCTTTGCTGAGTACGTCAGAGGACGAGTCTGGCAGCTTTAATCACAGCAGCGAGTCGAAACTGCGGTGAACCGGTTTGACTGCGCTACAGTTGAGCAGGATGGATTCTACATCCAATGGGCCGGGAGAGTTTTCTCGTGGAGAATACTTCAGGTCTATGGGGCAAGACTTGCGGTTCCGCGCAGGAAGCTCTTAGCTTGCGCTGATGCCGGAGCTTTTCGAGGAATTGTTGATTTCGTCGGGGACAAAGGTGACCAATGCCGTATCTACCATTTGAACAGATTGCGTCAGGCGCGGTGGCCCAATCACCTCCAGTTGCGCTCACGCCCCGCGCTTCCGCCGGCATCCGGACGAGGCGGAAGAGCGCATAGGGTGCATCCTGCAATGGCAGAGCATCAGGGATTTCGATCATTGCCCCCTTTTGGCTCCGTCGGATCGCCGGATAGTCCGGCGTTTCGCCAATGAGGTTGGTTATAAACCCCGATGACCTTGTCCAAAGAATGATCGACCAGATCGCAAAGGCCGTGATCAGAAGCATCTCCAAGACTTGGCGCTGGCCTGCCACACACATGATTAACTGCACTGCGCTATGTTTTCTGTCGGCTTAAAAGGATTACGCAACAGCACCTCTTACAAAATGATTTTCAATCCCTATTTCTGACAATTACACTAAGATTAAAGACCTTCTCTTCTGTGGAGACGAACATGACCGTTATCTCAAAGCTTAAACAGGCTGCAGCCAAACCAACAGGCCGGCCCGGACCACGTATACTGACGGTCAAAGACGCATGGTATCTTACGCCTAATATGATCCGCGTTACCTTCGCCGGGCCTGAACTTGATGGTTTTCCGGAAGGCCGCGAGGGCGCGAATTGCAAAATCATGCTGCCCAACGATGGCGAAGATCGCACTGCCTTTGTGGATCGCCTCGCAAAAGGCCCGCCGCCTCCTCGACGGACCTACACCGTGCGCAACTACGATGCAGTCAATGGCGAGATGAGCATTGATTTTGTAGCCCACGGCGACAATGGCCCGGCATCCAGATGGGCCAGCCACGCCAAAGCTGGGGATTTCCTAGCCTTCTTGGGCCCCAGCCTGCCGAAAGTCGTCGATTTCAGCGCCGATTGGTATTTGGTCGCCGCCGACCCTTCCGCGACCCCTGTCGCCGCGGTCACGCTTGAGGCGATGCCAAGAGACGCAAAGGGTGTGGCAATTTTCGAAGTGACATCAATCGAGGACAAACAGGATATCCACGCCCCCGAGGGGGTCGAAATCCATTGGCTGGTCCAGCCCAACCCGCAAAACGCATCAACCGCGCAAGAGGATTTCATCCGTGCCATCCCGTGGCCAGAGGGGCGCGTTCAAACCTGCATCGCGGGTGAATCCGGTGTCGTCAAAAGCTTGCGGGCCTTCTTGCATCAGGAAAAACAACTGCCGCGTTCAGACACATACATTTCTGGCTATTGGAAGATCGGCCTCATTGAAGACGAGCATCAAAAAGTGAAACGAGCCGAAGCCGACTAGATCAAGTGACACACGCTTCTTCGCTGTGAAGCATTGGTGTTGTCACGGCAAAGAACTAGCACCCTCAGGCCTGTTAGACTGTTTGCACGTCTTAGGCATCATCAACCTTCGCGGGTTTGTTACGGCGATCAGCATGCAAGCAGTACCCGCCCGCTGATCGCCGCAATTTAGCCCTTCTAATTGGCATTGTTGTACCGATTAGAACTTTGCGGTGACCCCTAGCCAGACTGTGCGTCCGGATTGATAGGTGTTGTTGTCGCTGTCGGTTATCGATGCATCGCCCACGTTGTAAATCGCAGCGTTCACTGTCGTCGCATCATTAACCTCGTAGGCCATACCGATATCCAGTGTCGTATAGGGATCATATTCATAGGCAATGACTGCGCCGGTTGCATCGGTTGCGTATGGTGTTCCATTGTTTCCGATCCGCGCGCCTGAGTTGACCTCTGAACCGTGGTAACTTGCCACTGCCCATGCATCCAGACCCGCGACAGGCGTGATCCAATCCAGTCGAATGCTGGCGGCGTTGCGCGGTGTCCGTGACAATGGCAACCCTTCGAAATCCCCTGAATCCTGTTCGGAATCAGTAAGCGTGTAAGACCCGCGCAGCGAAACCGTGTCTGACAAGACCGCGCTAGCGGTTAGTTCAATCCCCTGAATAGTGGCATCTTGGACGTTGTAGTATTCCCAGCGGTTATAGGTCGTTCCAGCGACATCAATAGGTTCTCCGGTGTTGAAGTTCTCGATCTTGTCACGGAAATCGGTGCGGAATGCCGTGCCGCCAATCTCTACCGAGTCGCCCTGCCACAACGCGGTCAACTCAAAGTTCGTGCTCGATTCTGGTTTGAGATCGGGGTTTGACACCAAGACGCCGGCGCCCCGTTGCGTGGTGTAAAAGTAGCCCGGAACCGTTTGTCGGCTGGAGGGTGTGCGGTAACCTGTAGACACGCCGCCCTTTATTGTAAGGTTTGGTGTCGCGCTCCAAACGCCGTAGAGACGCGGTGTAAACTTGCCGCCAAACGCATCGCTGTCTGTGTAACGTAGCCCAGCCGTCACAGCGAGCTCGGGGGTCACACGCCACTCATCTTCGGCAAAGAGTGCCCATTCATCCGATGTGTATTTATAGTCTATTCCATCGGCCAGTCCGGGGTTCTGGTCTGTCAGATCAGCGCGACGGAACTGAAAACCGCTAACCAGCGTATGGTCGCCATGGAATGAAAAGGGCGTCGTGATCTTTCCGTCGATGACAGAATTGACGATTTCGGGCGACCTGTCATCCTCAACCAACGCACCGGAAACCCAGTCATAATTCGTCCGCTCACCGACTTCGCGCTGATAGCTCAACTCGGTGGTAGAGTTGCCCCAATAGCCAAGATAGCTAAGCGACAGATCCTCGCGGGTATTGTCCTGTCTGTCCGGATCATCCGCAGGATCAAGGCTTTCCCCCGGATTTGAATAGCGCTCAATGGTCGTGCGGCCGTACTCCAAGGCGATCTCGTGATCTGCGGAGGGTGTCCAAGTCAACCGCCCGGTCAAATCTAGATCCTCTTGTTCGCGCGGCCCGTCTAGAATTTGCGATTCACCCGACATCAGGCGTCGGCCCCAGATTTGGAGGCCCAGCTTGTCTTCAACGATGGGTCCGTTCAGATAGAATGACAGCTGGTTCGAATCTCCATCTTTGCTATGTTGAGGGATGCGCGTCTCGGCGGTCACCGAACCACTCCAGACGGGTGAGACCGGTTTTGTGATGATGTTGATCACCCCGCCCATCGCATCAGAGCCGTAGAGCGACGACATCGGTCCGCGCACAATTTCGATCCGGTCAATTGCGGACACAGGTGGGATAAAGCTTTGTTCAAATCCTGCCGACCCATTGGTGCGGCTCTCGCGTGTGCCCTGACGTTTGCCGTCAACCAAAATCAACGTGTAATCCCCGGGCAACCCGCGAATTTTGATGTCTTTTTCCCCTGCGACACCAGTCGTGGCCACCCCCGGCACACCGCGAAGCGCGTCGGACAGGTTGGTCACATTCCCCGTGGCAAGCTCTTCGCTGGTGACCACTGTAACTGAGGCGGGCGCGTCTATGACATCTTGGGTAAAGCCGCCAGCGGTCACAGTGATTGTACCAAGGTCAAATGCTGCCGCATCGGCGCCTTGTGCGGCGGCAGGTTTGGACGCAATAGCGCCAGCGGCTACGATGGCGCTGCAAGCGACAGTCATCATCAAGCGGGCTGTGATCTTCTTACTCATTCTATCATCCTTTTGTCGGATCGTGGGGCCCTAAAGCGATAGCTGGCGGCTTGAGCGGCTGGCGGAACGGGCAAATTGGGAACTTGGGTTTCAGCCATAGACATCAACAAATGTTCTTCCATCTCGGGTAGATACGGCGACATCGGTGTCATAGAGCTGTTTCAATAGGTCCTCTCGAATAGCGTGAGAGGCGGGTGCTGTTTCGACGACCCTGCCCGCTTTCATGGCGATTACATGATCGGCATAGCGGGCGACGAAATTAAGATCATGCAGCACCACAACGATGGTTTTTCCCATCGTGCGGGCGACCCTATGCAACAGCCGCATCACCGCAACGGCATGGCTGATGTCCAGACTGTTGAGCGGCTCATCGAACAGGGCATATTCGGTGTTTTGCGCCAGCACCATCGCAATGAACGCCCGCTGTCGCTGTCCACCGGATAACTCGTCCAGAAAGCGATCTTTAAGCTCGGTCATCCGGACCAACTCCAGAGCCTCGCTCACCTTTGCCTTGTCTCGATCTGTGGGGCGCCCGTTGCAATGCGGAAAGCGGCCAAATGCAACAAGGTCGGCCACTGTCAGCCGGGCGGTTAGGCTGTTGTCTTGCTTGAGCATCGCCAGACGTTTGGCCAGCTCAGTGCTGCGAAAGCTGCGAACATTCTCTCCGTCTAGGAACACGCCGCCCCCGCCGGGTGTTTCTAACCGCCCGATCAAAGACAGCAATGTCGACTTGCCCGCTCCGTTAGGCCCGATAATGGCCGTGACTCCCCCCTGCGGCATATTAAGCGCAGGAATATCCACCACCGGCGAACCCGCGTAGGATTTGCGTAGATTTTCGATTTCAATCATTTGCGTGACCCGATCAACAACAGGATAAAGGCGATGCCACCAATGAACTCGACAACCATGCCGACCGTGCCGAGGAAGCCCAACAGGCGTTCCAGTATGACCTGTGCGCCGATCAGCAGAGTGCCCCCGATCAGTACCGACAAAGGGATCGTCAGGCGGTGCGGCGCGCCCGGCGACAGGCGATAGGTCAGATGCACCACCAACAGTCCAAAGAAAGTGATCGGCCCGACCAATGCCGTCGCCGCCGCCACTTGAAGGGTAACGATCAGAAAGGTCTCTTTGGCGATACGGTCATAGTTCACGCCCACAGCCACAGCACCGCTGCGCCCCAACAACATGGCATCCAGTGACGGAAACCGCACCCATGCCCACAGTGTCGAGAGACAAATGATCAAGGCGGCACAGGCCTGTTCTCCGCTGCTTGCGCTGTTGAAGCTTGCAAATAGGCGGTCTTGCAAAACCAAGAATTCGCCGGGGTCAATCAACCGCTGAAGCAGTCCCGCAACTGATCGGAACAGCACACCGCAGATGATGCCCACCAAAAGCAGCACCTCAATCGCGTGCGACATGCGCGCATACAAGAGCCAGTACAGGGCCATCGAAAAGGCAGACATTACCACCAGCTCTCCGGCAAAAACCAAGTGTGGGTCGAGGATAGAAACCTGAACAGAACCCAATATGAAAACGCCCAATGTTTGCACCAAGACGAACAATGCATCGAAACCCATGATCGAAGGGGTCAGGATCTGATTATTGGACAGGGTATGAAACAGCACCGTTGAGAACGGGATTGCCCAGGCGACAAGCGCAATGGTCACCAGTTTACTGCCCCGCAAAGAGAGCACAAAGCCCCAATCACCCACAGCATTGATCGTCAAAAATCCAACGGCAAGCACTATGCATCCCGCCGCAGCTAACCCCATGAGCATACGGGCGCGCGTAACCCGCGCGACCGGGTTCATCGCCCGAACTTTCTAAGGATCATTCCAAGGAAGATAACCGCCCCAAGAACCCCCATGGTTACCCCGATAGGTAGGTCATAAGGGTGAAACACCAGCCGTCCAAAAATATCGCATAACAGCGTCAGCGCAGCACCGAGCCATGCCACCAACGGCAAGGAGCGCCGCAGGTTATCGCCACGCCAGCGTGCAATCAGATTTGGTACGACCAGCCCCAAAAACGGAATAAAGCCAACGGTCACTACAATCGCACCAGAAACACCCGCAACTATCGTGATGCCAATTGCAAGCACCGCCAAAGGGTTTAGCCCCAACCCTCTTGCGACATTATCCCCCAGCCCGGCCAAGGTGAAACGGTCTGCCAGCAACCACCCCAACCCCGTCACAGCCGCGGCTATGTACAGTAGCTCATAACGCTCTTTCAGCACGACTGAGAAATCTGCCGTACTCCAAGCGGAAAGGGATTGCATAAGATCAAACCGATAGGCGATGAAACTGGTCATAGCACCGATCACGCCCCCAAAGGCGATGCCCAACAACGGGGGCATAAGCGGAGATTTCAGCGGCACCGTGCGGAGCAATATCATGAAAAAGGCCGTGCCAATCCAAGCGCTAGCTGCTGCGATAAGCATACGTCCCATCGGTGCCGCATTGGGCGCAAACAACAACCCAAGCAGCAAACCAAAACTGGCACAGTCGATCGTCCCCATTGTTGATGGTTCAACAAAACGGTTGCTAACCAACCGCTGTACAATTGCCCCCATGATCGCGGAACTGGTACCCGCAATAATCAGTGCCGCTGTGCGTGGCACGCGACTGATCAGAAAAATTTCCCAAGCATTGGGGTCGCTCATGAGGCTGACCAACCCTATACCAGTCGCGCCAACTAACAAGCTGGCTACAGATAGCACCGCCAACACAAAACCGCAGATCAATGCGTTGCGCAGGTGGCGCAAATCGGACTGCGCACCATGGGTCGTGGGAGTATGGGCGCGCAGTCGCATCAACGCTTAGTCCTGAAGGGCAGACATGATCTGCGTCATGGCACGCTCCAGCGCGGTCGGGCCAGCTGCACCAACAAGGTACCAATCCGCAGGGTCCAAGAAGATAATTTGGTCGGCCTGCGCTGCCTTGGTTTTGGCGACCAAAGCATTGTCGAGCATTTGCGCGGCAGGTTGCCCATCGCGCCCGATGGCCGCATCACGGTCGACAACAAAGACCCAATCCGGATTGGTTTCCAGAATGAACTCATTCGAGATCGGCTGCCCGTGATTTCCGGCCTTCACCTCTTTGATTGCTGGCGCAAAGCCCATCTCGTTGAACACAATCGCAAACCGCCCCTCAGCGCCATGCGTGCTCATGCGCCCGCCAGTGGTGATGATCACCAGCGCGGTACCAGCGTCTGAGGACAATTCGCGCAGCGTTGCAAGGCGAGAATCCAGATCCGACAGCAACTCTGCGGCCATATCTTCCTTGCCGTAGAGCGACCCAATCTCGGTCATATTGCGCCGCAGCGAGCCGAAAAGGTCGGTGCTCTTCGCGGTAAGATCAATCGTGGGCGCAACCGAAGACACGTTGTCGAATGCTGATGCTGAGCGTCCCGCAACAATAGCAAGGTCGGGCGACAAGGCGTTCAAGCCCTCCAGATCGGGCTCGAAAAAGCTGCCCAGCTGTTTATAAGGCGGATTGCCATACTGGGTCAGATACTCTGGTTTTACACCCCCAGCGACCCCAGCAACTGGAATGTCCAAGCGGTCGAGAATATCCAGAATGGCAAGGTCCAGACTAACGAGCGTTTCAGGGGCAGATTGCACTGCAACCGGGCCTCTCGCCGTCTCCACTGTGATGTCTTGAGCGGTTGCAAGTGTGGCGACGGCTCCGAAAAGTGCCGCGGTCAGTAGAGTTCTCATATTTTGGTCCTATCGCTTGTATTTAAGGCCCAAAATGCACTGCACACTACGTATGTGTGACGCTAGGCCCCTATTCCTGACTTCTTTAGTCGGCTATAGAAGCTTCAGGCCTAGGACAAATACTAGATACTTAGAACGTTTCTAAGCTAACTCAGATTGAAATTGGACAGATCATGGACGGCGCCCCAGCAAATGTAGAGAATTCAGCGATCGATATCGTACAGGATCTTGACCGCTTGAAGCTGCTCATCGTCTTTGATGCGTTGTTGGTTGAAGGCAACCTAGGGCGCGCTGCTGAAAAATTAGGGAAAACGCCCTCTGCCATTAGCCGCAACCTGCGCCAGCTACGCGAGCATTATGGCCAAGAGATCTTTCACCGCACTGGCAAAGGCATGATACCGACCCCCTTCGCTGAAAGTCTAAGGCTGCGCATACGTGCGCTCGTCTCCGAGGCGAACGCCTTGCTCTATCCCGGGCCTGACAAAGCAGCATCGCCCGGCCCCTTGCTTCACCACCCGCCTCTTGCGCTCAATCAATGGAGCGAAGCAGGCCCCGATTCCACAGAACTGGCCCGCAGGCTTGCGGTCTCTGCCAGTGACGCCGATCCTGTTCAGCGGTTTGCAGGATATATCGCGATGATTGGAAACGCGGCGGGTCAAACTCGACCGATGTCCCAATCCGAGGCCGAAGATGCCTTTGGTATTTTGCTGTCGGGCGCCATTGCCGATGTGCAGGTTGGGGCGTTTCTCATTGCGCTTCGCTCACGTGGCTTGATGAGTCAGGAACTAGCCGGTTTCAGTCGCGCGGCGCGACAATATAGCCAACTACCAGCGATCGGCAACGGCCCCGCTGATCTAGACTGGCCAGCCTATCTGTCACCGCGCGCCCAAGGCATACCGCTCTTCATTCACGCCGCCCGGCTGATTGCGAGTGCCGGATACAAAGTGGTGCTTCATGGCTATGACGGTGGCATCGTTCACCAGGCTTTTGACCATGCCAATCTGCACGTAGCGCCTTCGACGCAGGCGCTATCTTCCTCTAATAGCCTCGCATTCTTACCCATCGGGTATTTTGCGCCGGGGGTTGCAAAGCTGGCTGCGTTGTATCCGTTGTTTATGTTGCCGAATGCCGCACATTTCGTCGCTGCGATGCTGAACCCCGGCGCCGCAGGAACGACTTTGGCAGGACGGCGCGGAGGGGAGCATCCCAAACTACATCGCGATACCGCGAGACTTTTGGGCTGGGACACTTTCGGCGTACTCTCTGGGCAGCGGGATGCGGCGCAGATTATGGCGGGCAAAGGTCAGGACCTGTTTCTGCTTCAAGCAGACGAGACAACGGACCATTGGGTTGTTGGGCCAACTATTCAAAAAAACAAACAGAACCTCCACGCCACTGGATTTACGCGCCTAGAAACGTGGCAAGCAATTTGGGATGGCTACTTTGAGCCGCCCACCGCAGTCGGTGAGATCATCGAAACTGCAGCCATTGCACTGAAGCTGCTTGGAGGCCCCGAAGCTTCTCTAACCAACGCCAGAGAGTTTGCGCATGAACTGTGGGCACGCCGCCGCAGAGAGGTCACATAGGATCAACAGGCTCAAATGATATGGGCCGCAAATACATGCAATCTGCGACGGCCGGAGGCGCCTTCTATATCCGTTCGTAACGGCAAGTAAGGTTAGCGACTAAAGCATCCCGCCTTTAACTTGCGACATAGCCGGCAGCCTTAAAGTAGTTCCAGCATTCGTCTGGTGAGAATAGGTCGCAGATCTCGGCGATTGCGTTGAATAGGTCGGTGAAGGTGCGGGCGCCAATGCGGCGCAGATGCGCTTTGAGCTTGGAGAACGCCATTTCGATGGGGTTGAGGTCGGGACTATAGGGCGGCAAGAACAGGAACCAGCATCCTGCCTTCCGCATCGCGTTTGCCGCTTCAGCGTTCTTGTGAGTGGCAAGATTGTCCAGAATGACGACGCTTCCAGGGGAAAGCTCTGGCACCAGTACCTTTTCAACGTATGCAGCGAAAGCCGGGCCATCCATAGCACCTTTAATCACCCAGGGCGCGATCATCCCATCGGCACGCAGTCCGGCGATGAAGGTCTGCGTGCCCCATGAGCCAAACGGGGCGTCCATAATAAGTCGGTCTCCAGGAGGAGCCCATCCCCGCTGCCTGGTTAAATTTGTCTTCACTGACGTTTCATCAAGAAAGACAACGCGCTCGGGTTGTTCGATCACGGCTGGAATTCGGTGCGCGAACCAATCTTCGCGTCGTCGCCTTACCTTCGCGCGGCGGCGCTCGGTGGCGACCAATGACTTTTTTTATATGTATAGCCCAGCTTGCGCAGGAACTTTCCGATAGCATTGGGATGCGCTCGCACTCCGGTTGCATCAAACAAGACAGCACTCAATTCGGGCATCGTGACATCGCCATCTTGAGCTATAATCTCGGCAAACAAAACGCGATGGGGATCCAGCGTACCTTTACCTCGCGGTCGCCCCTGTGGCGCGGCGTCCGCGCGACCTTTCCTTCGGATAGCAAGCGCCCACCGAGCACCGGTGGCTGGTGATAACTTCAAGCGCAACGCCGCTGCTCGACCGCTCAAACCTTCTTCAATGTATCGCTGAAATCGCATGCGAAGCGCATCCGGCAAAGGTGCTGACATGATCCATCCTCCCGAACAGAGTGAATCATCAAACCATACGCAGGGGAATCCCCCGATTCAGGTTTCTGGCGGGATGCTTTAAACCTCGAAGAACGCCGCAAGCTGGCCAATTGGCTTGATGCGAAGATACCAATCAAAGAGATCGCCGACAATCTGCGTCGCGCGCCCTCAACAATCTACCGCGAGATCAGGCGGAACTTCTATCATGACGAAGAACTGCCACAGCTGAACGGCTACCACGCTGTGAACGCGCAGGACAGATACGAACAACGCCGCGCGGTGCATCGTAAGTTGATCCGATATCCTGACATCATGGCGGCAGTCCGCGACGGACTTGATGCGGGTTGGTCGCCTGAACAGATCGCGGGACGCATGCGGCAAGAGTGCCATCCCATGCGCGTCAGCCATGAGACGATCTATCGTTATGCTTACTCCAAAGACGGCCGTGCTGAGAAGTTCTATCGCCATTTACCAGAGCATCGCCGACGCCGCAGGCCACGCGGAACCCGCAGGCATCATGGGCGCAGATTTCTTGATGAAATTGCCATAGCCCATCGCCCCGAAGCGATAGCCGAACGTAGCCAATTCGGGCATTGATGGTGTGGATGCCCCACCCCTGAAGCGGCATCAAAGTGTGCCATAATGGTGATGTTGAAAGCACCAAATTGGAGGAAGCATCCATGAATGAAGTTACAATGATCGGCGTCGACTTGGCAAAGTCCGTTTTCCAGGCACACGGCGCGACGGCTACTGGTGAGCCAATGTTCCGCAAGAAACTAACTCGGGGTCAGTTCCTGAAGTTCTTGGGCGAACAGCCCTCTTGCGTGGTCGCAATGGAGGCATGTGCGTCATCGCACTACTGGGGTCGCGAGATCATGAAGTTGGGCCATGACGTCCGCTTGATCCCACCTATCTATGTGAAGCCATTCGTTAAGCGCCAGAAGAATGACGCAAACGACGCCGAGGCCATTGCGGAAGCGGCAGTCAGGCCCACAATGCGATTTGTTCCTGTCAAATCGGCTGAACAACAATCCCGTTCGATGGTCTTCAAGACACGGGATTTGTTTGTTCGGCAACGTAACTCCATCATCAATGCGCTGCGTGGTCATTTGATGGAATACGGGATCATCGCCCCTCCCGGTCGGAACTTTGTAAAGAAGTTAGCTGAACAGATTGATAGCCCGGATTGTGACCTGCCTTCAATTGTTATTGAACTCAGCCATATACACTTGGATCAGCTAAGTATCATTACTGACAAAATAGTTGCGATAGAGCGGCGCCTGAAAGAAGAATCGAAATCCGACCCAGAAACGATCCGATTGCAAACTGCGCCGGGGGTCGGACCTGTGAGTGCAATGGCGATCAAGGCATTCTCCCCGCCGCTAGAAGGCTTCAAACGCGGTCGGGATTTTGCGGCATGGCTGGGTCTGGTCCCGGTTCAGAAATCAACAGGTGGGCGGCAAGTGTTGGGGCGAACATCAAAGATGGGGCAACGCGACATCCGACGACTGCTGATCATCGGCGCCATGACCCGGATCAGATGGGCGATCAAAAATGGACCACCTAAAGGGTCGTGGCTTGAGCAAATGTTAGAACGCAAACCACGTATGTTGGTCGCAATCGCGTTGGCTAACAAAACAGCCCGAACCATTTGGGCAATGATGACGAAGCATGAAGATTATCGAGATCCGATCGCGACGGCGTAAGCCTGCAACGCTCGGTATGATGTGAGAAGGACATTGAGACAGTAAGGACAAATGATCGACCAGATCGAGGTTAGGAAAACCAGGCACTCCCAGAGAGCTCCGCGCTCGTGTCATTGATATGGACCCAACCTTCGCATCGCCATACCGGCCCGCGGCATGTGAAACGTCGCAAATTGAGGCCTGACACATGACCGTACCCGATCACATGTTTAAACCGTCAAATTATCTCTTGCATCAAAGCGGGCATCCACACATGGGAGTGCGATCTGGTGATGTTCCGCAAGGAGTTTGGGAAAGCGAATGTGACTTCGTTGGTCGAACGCGTGAGCCGGTTCGCTGTCGTTTTAAAGAACCCAGATCGTCAGTCAAAGCCGGTGATGGAAGGCCTGATTGATAGCTTATCTCCCCTGCCCGCTGAAGCCCGTCGCAGCATCACATTTGATCGCGGCACAGAGTTCACTGCCTGGCGGCATTTGAAAGCTGGGCTTGGTGTCGACGCTTGGTTCTGCGACCCCCAATCGCCTTGGCAGAAGGGTACGGTCGAAAACACCAACAACCGTCTACGCCGCTACCTTCCGCGAAAGGCTGATCCCACGGTGTTCACAGATCGATATTTAAGGTCGATCTGCGACCGTCTCAACAGCACGCCGTGCAAGTGTCTGGGGTATCAAACGCCCGCTGAAGTCTTCCGATTGAACCTGATGGAAAGGGTGACGTCACCCTGATAAACTGATCAAACAGAAATTGCGCTTCAACGTGAGTTCACATCGTTGGTTCGCGCAGCGATGCCTCGGCCGACAAATCCAAGGAAGACGGATTCGAAACCCTGCCCTTGTCGGACGCGGCCGAGAAGGCGGATATCAACTTCATGCTGGTTCCGGATGAGGTTATGCCCGCGGTCTACGCCGAGCATATCGCCCCCAACTTGCAACCAGGCAATGTGGTCAACTTTGCCTCAGGCTACAACGTCCACTTCAAGAAGATCGTCCCTCAAACGGACGTGGACGTCATCATGTTAGCTCCGCGCATGGTCGGCCAGGGCGTGCGTGACACGGTCGTCGCCGGCGTTGGCTTTCCCAGCCTTGTCGCGGTTCACCAAGATGCCAGCGGCAACGCGCAGAACACTTTGATCGCGCTAGCCAAGGCCATCGGCTCCACCAAAATGGGTGTGATCGAGTCTAGTTTTGAAGAAGAGACTATCGCAGACTTGTTCAACGAACATTTCGGATTTCTGCACGCCGTACGGCAGGGGGTCGAGGTTCTGGTTGAAAAGGGTGTCAGCTACGAAGCGGCAATCCTCGAGCTGTATGCCTCGGGCGAAATGCGCGAGATCGGCCAGTACTTTGTCGACCACGGGCTGTTCGAGCAGCTCAAGCTGCATTCCCGCACCTCAGCCTTTGGCCAACTCGCCTGGGTCAGACCAAACGAAGCGGCGGAAAAGGCGTCCAAAGACCACCTGCGTGGCGTGATCGATAAGATCAACGACGGTACCTTCGCGGACAAATGGGATGAAGTGCAGAAGGATCAAATGAAAGAGTTCGCACAGACCGAAGCCGATCTGAAGGCCCAGCCATTCTGGCAGGAAGAGATCAAGCTTTACAAGCGTCTAGGACGGCTCTGAACGGACCCAACACTACTATGAGCGGAGCGGCCTGATGAATAACAGGTCGCCTCGTATTTATTCGCCCGGTAGGGAGCGAAGTTGCCGGGCCAGCCGAAAGGAGTTCCGATGCAAAACCTTGGTAAATTCTACATCGGCGGGGCCTGGGTCGCGCCAGTTTCCAGCGCGACCACACCGCTGATAAACCCTGCGAACGAGGACAATATCGCCGATGTCCCGATGGGCGACGCGCGCGCTGTAAATGCAGCTGTCGCAGCGGCCAAGGCAGTCTTTCCGTCTTGGTCGCAAACCACAGTGCCTGAACGCGCTGCTCTGCTGCGTCGTCTTCTGCACCTCTACAACGAAGCCTATGACGAAATTGCCGAACTGATGACCCGCGAGATGGGCACCACAATCGGATTTTCAAAAACCGCACAGGCCGCCGTGGGCCGGATGCACATCGAGGCGGCAATTGAGGCTCTCGAAGCCGAAACATTCGAGGAGCTGCGTGGCAATATATTGATTTCAAAAGAACCGGTTGGTGTTTGCGCCCTAATTACCCCGTGGAATTGGCCGATGAACCAACTGGTGATGAAGGCGGCGCCGGCACTTGCGGCAGGATGTACTATGGTGGCGAAACCTTCAGAATTCTCGCCCCTCTCCTCGGTCCGTTTTGCTGAGCTGATAGCCGAGGCTGGATTTCCTGCAGGCGTTTACAACCACATCCTCGGTGAGGGTGCGATTGTCGGCTCCGCACTGTCTCGCCATGGAGATGTGGATATGGTGTCGGTCACCGGATCGACGCAAGCTGGCGTTGCCGTGGCCAAGGATGCCGCTGATACGGTCAAGCGTGTCGCGCAGGAACTAGGCGGAAAATCTGCCAATCTCATCCTGGCCGATGCCGATCTTGCCGCTGCAGTTGAGGCGGGGGTGAGTGAGTGCTTCATTAACGCTGGGCAAGCCTGCCGCGCACCGACCCGAATGCTTGTCCCAATGGATCGGATGGAAGAAGCCAAGGCTGCGGCCCGCGAGGCGGCCGAGGCCCATGACGTGGGCGACCCCATGGGGGATGCTATCTTGGGGCCGGTGGTCAATCAGTCCCAGTTTCGGCGGGTCCAAGCCCTAATTGAGGCCGGTATTGCCGAGGGTGCAACCCTCGTCGCTGGCGGCCCTGGTCTACCCGAAGGGTTAGATCGAGGTTTCTATATCAAGCCTACAGTCTTTGCCGATGTCACTAACGACATGACCATAGCGCAAGAAGAAATCTTTGGACCGGTGCTCACGATCCTTGGTTATGAGAGCGAGGCTCAAGCAATTGAGATCGCCAATGACACGGTTTACGGTCTTTCTGCCTATGTCCAATCCGCGGATACTAAAAATGCGCGCCGGGTGGCGCGGTAACTCAGGGTGGGGGCAAGTTGGCTGAACGGAGCCGCTTGGGACGCCAGGGCGCCCTTCGGCGGCTACAAGCAGTCCGGCAATGGTCGAGAACATGGTAAGTGGGGTCTGCACGACTACCTGGAGATAAAATCGATCACCGGCTGGGCTTGACCTGAACGAACGGTAAAACTCCGCAGTCTATCAACTGGACGGCGGAGCGTTCTGCTTTGCAAGATCGCCATCCCCGATCTTGTAGGCCGAGGACGGCTCTACGCCACCCATGCCTTTTCGGGGGGACTGTTGCATTAACGAAGCCACTTGGCGACGATCATGATTTGGAGGTCGAGCATGCCACGAAAATCACCGTTCAAGCGCCATCGCTTTCCCCGGGAGATCATTCTCTGCGATATCCGTTGTCCTACCAAGATGTTGTTGATCTCCTGGAAGAGCGCGGGATCGCGCTCGATCGATCAACAGTCTTCCGCTGGGTCCAGAAGTTCTCGCCTGAACTAACGAAGCGGACTGAGAGGCATCTGTTTCGCGCAAGCGTCGATTGGCACGTTGACGAAACCTACATTCGGGTCGGTGGCAAATGGCGCTATCTCTGGCGCGCCATTGATGCAAACGGTCAAATGGTTGATTTCCGCCTCACCGCCCGGCGGGATGCAAAAGCAGCAAAGGCCTTTCTCAACAAGGCGATCGAGCGCGTGAGACTTCATCGGCCGGTCACCATTGTCACAGACAAAGCCCCGACCTACCGGCGCGTCATCCGCGAGATCAATCATCTATATGACCCGCATTTTGACAGCATCCGGCACATCGACCGAAAGTGGCGCAACAACCTGATCGAAAGCGATCATGCGGCCACCAAACGGCTCCTCGGATACCACCAGAGCTTTCGTTCCTTGCGAACCGCCAAAACGACGCTGAGCGGCATCGAAACCATCCGAACGATCAAGCGAGGTCACATCCACTACAAGCAGCCGGGCGTTCGAGGGGAGATCCAGTTCATCAGCGAACTGTTCGCGGACGCATAATCCAAGGCTCTTCCCTACGCATTCATGGCCTTCGCAAATTAATGCAACAGTCCCGTTTGAGGTACCGTACGGCAGCATATCTTGGGCAAGTCAAAGGGCCGGTAGCCGCCGCTTACATAAAACCTGATCGATCATCCCGTAAGCATGCGCAATCTGGGCATCTTCGGCTAGAATAGCTGGAGGCACTTCCAAACCCAATCTTGCAAGCTCCGTTTCAAGGTCACTTTTCTTTAGGATAACCTGATGGGACACCTCATGAAGGATGTCGTGTGCCTTAATCCGCCCAAATCTCTCTGACAGATAGATCATAACCGCTTCTGACTGGATCAATCCTTTTGTAGCGCCAAGGTTTCTCTGCATTCGTGCGGTATCCACTTTCAACCCAGTTAGTAAGTCTTTGGCAAGCGTGACGGCGCCAGACAGAAGACAGATCGCGTTGCATATCGCCGTTCTTTCGCGGTAGCCATGGCCGATACCGCGCTCATGTTCTTGGAGCATTGCGTCAAGAATGATGCTCGGCACATGCTGGACCTCACGCGCCGCTTCAATGATGGCCTCACACATTACCGGGTTGCGCTTTTGAGGCATCGTGGACGAGCTGCCCCGCCCCTTAGCCGCAGGTTCTTGGAGCTCCTGAACTTCCGTCGACATCATCAATGCGATATCAACGGCCATTTTTGCCAGCGCCCCCAATAAACTAGCAACCGCCGTCGCCAGCATTGCGGTCCGGTCACGGCTTACGTGCCAGGAAATTATCGGCTCATGTAGGTCAAGTCGCTTGGCAAGTGCACTCCGGACGCTCAACCCCGCGCCTTGCAATGACGCAAGCGTACCGATGGCACCGCCGAATTGCAGCATAGATGCGTCGTCCAATGCGCGCTGCACGCCTTCCCGTGTTCGTTGAATCTGATCAAGCCAAACTGCTGATTTGTACCCGAAAGAAATAGGCACTCCGTGCTGCAGTTTAGATCGACCGGCCATCGCCGTATCTTTGTGGTCTTGGCAAAGTGCTGCCAGAAATCCTTCGACGTCCTGCATGTCTGAGAAGATACCGGTTAGAGCTCCACGGATCTGAAGAACTTGCGCTGTATCCATAACGTCTTGCGTTGTGGTTCCGTAATGGACCCACTGCCCGTGTTCTCCCGCCAGCTCTGCCAACATCGAAACCAATGGCACGATGGGATACCCCACTGCTACTGCACCGTTTCTCAGGGCATCCATGTCGATTAGATCACGGCGACATACCGAAACGATAGGCGCAACAGCCTCTTCGGGGATGACGCCGAGGTCGCCCTCAACTTCGGCAAGGGCGGCCTCAAAGGCAAGATAGGCATCGACGGTTCCGCCTTCATCGAAAAAGCCGGAAGCCCGCAAGTAGCCAGTCGTTCGGGAAATAAGACCAGGGGCTGTCGATGCCAAACTCATCCTGATTTATTCCCCAACTGGTGCGATTGCAGCCGGAATATCAACACCGATTTGGGCATAGTAGCGTGCGGCCCCAGGGTGCAGCGGAATGAACGTGTTGCTGAGAATGTTTTCGGCCAGCGTATTCTTGGCAGCCGAGTGGGTAGAGACCATGCGCGCGTTATTTTCAAGAACGGCTTTGGTGATCTCATAAGCCAGTTCTTCCGACATCGACGCATCGGCTACGACAAAGTTCCACATCGCTGCTGTGGTCAGATCACCTTCAGGGGTTTCGTAGGTCCCTTGAGGGATCGTGAATTCGACAGCGTAGGGGTTACTATCCAAGATTCCGGCCAAAGTTTCGTCGCTCATCCCGAAAATTGTCACATCCTGAGTATTCTCAAGTTCGGACAATGCCGGGTGCGGAATGCCGCCCGCTGTCACGATCGCGTCCAGACGTCCGTCAGCCAATTGGCTCGCTTGATCGCCAATACCGCCGTATTGCAAGTCAGCATCGATAGACATTGCCCCAAGCCAACGTGGCCAGTAGGTTCCGCCGGTGCCCGCACGGGGGCCTGAGCCTACGCGCTTGCCGGCAAGACCATCAAGCGATGTAATACCGCTTTCTGCCAGCGCAATCATCTGAAACGGCGTCGGGTACATCGCGAACAGGGCACGCATCTCACCGTATTTCTGACCTGGTGCGAGTTCCAGTTCGCCGTTCATAGCTTCGAACGCCGGGCCGGATGTTGTCATGGCTAGTTCTGTTTGACCTGCTTGAAGCAAAACAAGGTTCTGTGCTGGTCCTTGGGTTTGACGTGTTGATGTCGTGATACCCACCACGTCCGAAACAAGCTGCGCGATGCCTTCCCCATAGACGGCATAGACACCTCCTGGTGAGGCTGTTGAAATTGTCATGGATGACGGCGTGTCTTGCGCTACGGCGGGCAAGGCAAGACCGACCACAGCCGTCGCGGCCAAGATGGTTTTTGTAAAGATAGTCATGGAGTTCCTCCTCTTTTGTCTCCGGTTTAACGAGATGCGGTGCGTTGTGAGGCGCGGAGCCCCGAGGTGCGTGCCCACAGGATCAGCCCTGCGGCAATGGCTAGCCCAAGAACGTCTGTTGGCAGGCTAGACCACAGAAGCAAGAGTGCCGCGATGGCCGAAAGCGCTCGAACCAGAGGCCCAACCGGTCCGAACAACTCGCCCTCGCCTGAAACGGCAATGAAATAAACAGCGATCAAGGCCGTTCCGAAGATGTGGAGTGTTTCGCTCCAAGTGCCTTCGAGCAATATTTCAGGGCTGGTGTAGAACATGAACGGCAGGAAAAATGCCGCAATGCCATAGCGCATTGCACGGATCGACGTCGGCCAGGGTTTACCCCCCGCAATTGCGGCCCCTGCAAAGGCAGCGATGGCAACTGGCGGTGTGATTGCCGAAATAACGGCGCAGTAGAAGACGAACATATGCGCAGCCAGGGCCGAAACGCCCATCTGTTGAAGCGCAGGCGCGACAACAGCTGCGGCAATCGCGTAGGCGGCTGTGGTCGGCATGCCCATCCCCAGCACAATCGAGATAAGCATCGCCAGGATAAAGGCGAGGATTTGACTTTCACCGGCTGCCGTAAGTAGCACCGAGGAAAACCTCCCCCCAAGCCCCGTAAGGCCAAGAACTCCAACGACGATACCCGCACAGGCCATGACGCTAATAAGCTGCAAAGATTTGCGCGATGAATCCGCAAGCCCGACATAAGTAAGCTGCGCCAGGTTTCGCACCACTTCAGGGAGCTGCGAGCCTCGCTTCTGCACTAATGCCAGCGCGGCCATCAGAATGAAACTGACGACTGTTGCCAAAGCTCCCGCATAATTAACCGGCATTCCCGACAGCGGCAAAGCCACAAACAAAACAAGCGGAACTGCGAGCACGTAAGACCGAAACCCGATTTCGCGGCACATCGAAACCAGTAGCGTCGATGCCAGACCCCATGTCCCAGCCGCGATGATGGAGTACCCTGACAGGAGTAGATACAGCAGAACTACGAGCGGCAAGAGTAAGAAAGCATCGCGGCAAAGCTCACCAATTTTCGGCAGTTCGCTGCGCGGAACCCCATGAAGGCCTAGATGCTTTGCTTGCAGATCGACAGTCAGGAAGATTGCAATATAGAACAGCAGACACGGCAACACGGCGGCCACTACAATGTCGGAGTAAGGAATTCCGGTAATTTCGGCCATGATGAACGCCCCTGCCCCCATCACCGGCGGTGCCAGCTGCCCGCCCGACGACGAAGCGGCCTCAATCCCGCCGGCGCTTTCGCGCGGGTATCCAATACGCCGCATCATAGGAATGGTGAAAGTACCCGAAGCGACTACGTTGGCCACTGCTGAACCCGAGACTGTTCCGAACAGTAAACCTGAAAATACCGAAACCTTACCCGGCCCTCCGCGTGTTCCGCCAAACAGCGCCATTGCAAGACGCATGAAATACTCGCCTGCACCAGAGGCCTGGAGAAAGACGGCAAAGGCCACAAACAGGATGATGTAGCGGGACGACGCCGCGACGGTCATGCCAAATATCGCTTCTTGGCTGTACAGATAGGATGCAAAGTTGTCTGCGCGGAACCCGGAATGCTCGAGCACTCCAGGGAGCCATTGGCCGATGAATACGTAGGAAATAAACACCAATGCAATAATAGGTAGGACGATGCCGGACACTCGACGTGCAAATTCCAGCACGATCAATGTTCCCACCGCACCGCAGACAAGATCCGCGCCCGTGGTGACGACACCGGTGCGCATGATCAGCATTTCGAGATTTACCGCGACATAGACACTGCACCCGATGGCACCCAGCACCAACAATATGTCCACAACCCAGACGAGATGAGCTCGCTCTCCCCTCCATGCCTTAAGGCCCACAAAGGCCAGAATGGCGCCAATGTTTACGTGAGTTACCCGATAGACCCATTCATCAATGGACCAAAAATTTAATACGGCGAGATGGAACACGGCGTATAGCGCCGAAATCAGGGTCAGCGTAATGGCTATCATTGGGGACAGTTTGCGATCCAACCCCTCGGCGTCCAGTTGAGCCACATCGTCATGTACAGTGTCGTTCATCTCTTCCCCTCCCCGCGCAACTTGTACGAACAAGTTGACATGTTCGGATAGGTTGGTGCAAGATAGGTGCCAGGTCAATCCGCCTTTATGAAGATTCGCATAAGCCTCTGAAAGATAAGATATATGAAGAAACGTTATCGCGATGTAGCCGCCCGAATCATGGCGGATCTGAAGGCAGGCGTCCTCAAAACTGGTGACGCGATGCCCAGTGAAACCGTGCTCTGTGAACGATTTGATACGAGCAGATCGACGATCCGTAATGCGATGGCGGAATTAGAGAAGCTGGGTCTGATCGAACGGAAGCAGGGCGCCGCAACCCGCATTCTATCAACAGAACCGACGCAAACCTATGTCCATTCAATGTCTGCAGCAGGAGACCTGATGCAGTTTGCGGGCCCATCGTGGCGCAAGGTGCATAAAACTGCTGCTATTGTCGCAGATGAAGACCTTGCTCAGAAGTTACAGGATCGGCCAGGGCGACATTGGATCCGGATTAGCCAGACCCGGCACATAGATACGTTGTCAGCCCCGGTCGGCTGGACCGATGTTTATCTTAGTCAGGAATATGCAGGCATCGTTGAGGAAATACCGACCTACTCAGGATTGGTTTACTCCCTCCTTGAAGCCCGCCACGACGTCGTTATCCACGAAATCCAACAGTCAATCGGCGCGAGACCGGTTCCCCGCGAATTGGCCGACATTCTACAGGTAGAGATCGGAGATCATGCTTTGGAGCTTCGCAGAAATTACCTCGATAAGGATGGCGTCGGCCTGATTATTACGTTGAGTATTCTACCAGCACAGCATTACAGCTACGATATCACCTTGCAGAGACGGGCATGAATGATTGCCATCGGAGTGTCCAACTCCCACCCGCCATTCCCGAAGTCGAAAGGGGGGCCAAAGTGATCCCTTATGACACACGAACGGACAAGGTTCTTTGGTCCGAGATATCAGCTCCCAAGTTGAGCCTTTGGGAAAAGATGACCAGTGTTTATGCTGGCAAGCCCGGAGGAACCAGATGTTGCCTTTCCTAACCTTGATACTCCTGTGTCAGCTTGCCGGAGAGCTGGCCGTCGGGGCCTTGGAACTGTCTGTTCCAGGGCCTGTGCTTGGCATGCTGTTTCTCTTCATCATTCTATTGATCCGCGGTGAAGTGCCCGCGCAATTGGAGCATACGACAAATGGGCTTTTGCGCTCAATGTCCCTGTTGTTCGTGCCTGCGGGCACTGGTGTGATCTTGCATTTTCAATTGCTAGGCGAAGCTCTCTTGCCACTCGGGGTTGCCCTGATCGTCAGCACACTAGGGACAATAGGCGTGACAGGCCTGCTCATGTACCGGCTCGGGATGAAGGCTTCTGATGGATAACCTGCAAGAGGTCTGGGTCTATTTAAGCGCGACACCATTGTACCATTTGACCCTGACGCTTGTCGCGTTTCAGGCGGCCAGCTGGGTGTTTGAGAAAACCGGACAGAACCCTCTGTTGAACCCGGTTCTTGTTGCAGTCCTTTTGGTCGTCGGCGTCCTGATGATGACAGGAACCGATTACGGAACCTATTTCGAAGGCGCACAGTTTGTTCATTTCCTTCTTGGCCCGGCCACCGTCGCTCTGGCTGTGCCCCTTTATCGTCAGTGGCACCATGTGCGCCGATCTGCCTTGGCCATTGCGGTGAGCCTCGTCTTTGGGTCATTTACTGCGATCCTGTCCGCGATCGCGGTGACATGGGCGATGGGAGGGTCGAGCGAAGTGCTGGCCTCTATCGCCCCAAAGTCTGTCACCGCCCCCGTCGCAATGGCGATCGCCGAGGAGCTTGGCGGATTACCATCGCTGACGGCAGTTCTGGTCATTGTCACGGGCATTTTGGGAGCGATGGTCGGCTCTGCCGTCCTCAATATGGTAGGCGTGGATGACTGGCGGGCACGTGGTTTGGCGATCGGTACCGCGAGCCACGGCATTGGAACCGCACGCGCTCTTCAAGTGAATGAAACTGCTGGGGCATTCGCAGGTCTCGCAATGGGCTTGAACGCGTTGGCGACCGCATTGTTACTACCAATCATCTGGAAAGTGCTATCAAGGTTCTCTGAGTTTTGATGTTGTAAGGGCATTGTCAGGTTGTAATGCCCGGACGTGATCAATATCCGCGTCTGGTTCAGACTGCCATTTCCGCCGCATAGTTGTTCCACAGGCTGAATGCATCGGCCCGGGCGTGGCGATAAGATGCTGCGGAAAGGTGCTGGCGGTGCGGTCGGAAGATGGTGGCGGTTTGATCATGGACGGATAGAAGCCGCTGAACTTGGCGCGGGGTTTTGAATCGCCCCATGATTTTCTGTCGTCGTCGCGTATGTCGGTGCGACGCCTCGGACCGGATATTCAACCCCTTGTGCGAGCGGTGATCGACCCCCGAACAAAGGTTCCGGACGGCCACGCCATAACTGCGTAGCTTGTCAGTTACGAGCACGCGTGGCACGCCCCATCGCTTCATCAGCTTTTTCAGGAACCGCTTGGCAGCCTGAGCATTTCTGCGGCTTTGCACCAAGATATCCAATACGTCTTCGTTCGCGTCGACCGCCCGCCAAAGCCAGTGTTTCCGCCCGCGGATTGAGATGGCCACTTCGTCCAAGTGCCATTTGTCGGACGGAGCTGGGCGGTCGCGACGGATCTTGGCCGCGATCTGCGGTCCAAACCGTTGGCACCAAACCCGGATGCTTTCATACGAGACGATCACACCTCGTTCGGCCAGAAGATCTTCGACACCGCGCAAGCTCAGGGCAAAGCGATGGTACGCCCACACAGCATAGGAGATGATGGACCGAGGAAACCGGAATCCCTTCAAGCGGAGTTATGAAACTTGGCTGATCATCCGCAAGCGCTATGCGTGAACCGAAGCAACATCAACAACCTGACAATGCCCTCGGTGACAATCAACAATGGAAGTTCACGCCGAGGTAGAATGAGGCGCCATTCAACATCCTGAGATTGTTATATCCAAACACTTTTGCAAAGCAACTTATTTTTAGAGAACGCCTATATGCCAGCCTTTTCGCTCTCCGCAGTGAAGCCCGCGTCTTCCAGCTGTTCCCTATCCGGCAGATCGCGTAACGATTCCAGGTCAAACGCGATCAGGAACTGCTCAGTAGTCACATAGGTCAACGTGGCGCCGCGTCTTGGTAAGCGCGGCCCCGACCCAATCAGCTCACGTGCATGAAGTCGACCAATGCAGATGGGGCGCGTCAATAACATGACAAAGCCACCTAGGCATTGATATTGCTCCAAAGGGCGCTCACCGGGAGAGCAAAATTCCTATCGCCAAAGGTGAGTTTTTCTTTACCCAAGTAAAGCACGATCCCAGTACATATCCTGCTGCCTCCAGGCCCGTCTTTTGAGAACCATTTGAGATGTTTGAAGTCATCACCGCTGACCGATGCAGAGGCCTTGACCTCGACACAGACCAGGTGGCTGCCGCCGTCGATCAGGATGTCAATCTCCCGCTGGTCCGCACTGCGCCAGTGATAGAGCCGATAGTCAGCATCCTGCATTGGGACGGCTCTGAGCAGTTCGTTCAAAACAAAGCTCTCCAGTAGACCGCCGAGGGCTTGCGGATTGTTGTCGATGGTAAAGGTATCTTCAGTGAAGCGACGCAAGGCGCAAGCGATGCCTGAATCTGCGAAGTGATATTTTGGGTTCTTAATTTCCCGCTTACCCTCACCCGATGTCCAGGCACCCAGTTTGGTGAGCATCGATAGTCGTATCAGGATGTCCAGATATTGCTCGACCGTAACGCGTTGCAGCTTGGTCAGTTTGGCAAGTTCGGAAGCCTTGATTTCTTGAGCCGACCGTGTCGCCATCTGGTCTATCAGGATACGCAGCGCATCTGGTTTTCGAACCGGCGTGATATCTGCCACATCGCGCTCAACAACTGCGTCGATATAGTCCCTATACTGCCGCTGGCGGGATCTGATTGGCAACGTTCTGGTTTCGGGAAACCCACCTTCCAGAATGAAATCAATGTAATCACTTCGGGTGATTGGCTCTGGATCGGCCACTTGTCCCAGCTTCGGGTCTTTTTGCATCGCCCAATCCATTAGGCGGCTGACCGGTGCTCTTTTGATTTCCGCAACTGACAAGGGCCAGAGCTTGAGTGTGCGCATCCTGCCTGCGAGAGAGTCAGCGACATCAGTGGTCGTAAATACATTGGAGGATCCGGTAAGTACAAATTGCCCTTTGCGCCGATTGGTATCGACCACCCTCTTAATTGCCAGAGCCAGCTTTTTAGACCGCTGAGCCTCATCGATGATAAGCGGTGCGTGGTCCAGGTCTTCCATTAGACTGGTGAGCTGCCCTTCTGGGTCAGCTTCAATGGCGGCTAAGACTGCAGCGTCATCCAAAGTGACAAAACGGCCATTGCCAAACAAGTCTCTTACAAGTGTCGTCTTACCAACCTGCCTCGGGCCGATGAGGTTAACTACACGCGCTGATGCGATCGCGTCTTCAAGCTCTGGAATGAGGTGTCTTGGCAGATAGTCTTCTGTATCACTCATCGACCGGCGCTTCCCTTTCGAGCTTTGCAGAACGCCCCTCGTATGAGAGGTCTGGTTTCTTACCACTGGTTGCTTATTAGAGACCCCACCATTTGTCTATTAGAACGTCCACCATTTGCTCATTAGAATCCCCACCAGTTGCACACTCATAGGCTTCTGTGTGTCAAGTTGCCAAGCCAGCATCCTCTAGCTCGCCGCGGTCGGGTAAATCACGGAGACTTTCCATCCCAAACGCCATCAAGAACTTCTGCGTCGTCACATAGGTATAGGGTGCCCCCGCCCTCGGACTACGCGGACCCATGGCGATCAACTCCTGCGCCCTTAACCTTCCGATCAAATCACGGCTGATGTCTTTGCCAAAAATATCCTTCAACCCATCCCGCGTCAGCGGCTGGTGATAGGCAATCGATGCGAGCACAGCGACTTCAAATTCGTCCAAATTCAGATGCTGGTCGCCCACATCGGCCGCCGCGCGAATGGCATCAGCAAATCGCGTCCGCGTTCGCATCAACCAGCCGTCTGCTACGGCGACTAACTCATAGGGGCGATCGTTTAAATCGGTCTGAATATCCTCAATCAACAGGTCAACCGAGGCCCCCTGCCCCACAACGCGCGCCAAGTCCCCGCGCGACACTGGCGAAGCGCTCGCAAAAATCACCGCTTCAATCCGGCCCATCCATTCACGCCAGCGCAATTCCGGGGGCAGGTCGTCTAATTCAGTGTCTAACACTGAGAGTTCCTTGGCCATGCTTACACCCCGTACAGTCGGAACGTCGGCCTGCCAGTCAGTTCCCGCACGACGCCCAGTTCCGCCAAACGGTCACACAGACGGCGCGCCGCGCGATCCGTCATCGGCATCAATGTGCCCTGGATCATCGGGCTTAGCATGCCTGACGGTGACACCGCATCGTGGCTCAGGAACAAAGCCAGCGCAGCGTCTGATCCTTTGGCCCGCAGTTTTGGCGCAACGGACCGCAACTTGGCAACGCGCAGGTCTAGGTCCGCCGCCAAACGGATGGCATTGTCGCAAGCAGCAACCATCGCACGATGTACAAAAAGCTTGGGTTCACCCGCCCCAGTCGCGATCGCGCGGATATCCCTGCGCGCCATATGCGCCCCCAATAATGGTACAGGCCGATCCCAACCGACCGCACGGGCCAAAGCAACATCCGCCAACATCAATGCTCCCACTTCTTCTCGTGGGAACCGGGGCAACAGCTCTGCTAAGATGTCGCTTGCTTGTCCCACCGGTGTTCCCGATGGAGTTCCAAGAATGGACACGGCCTCATGAGCCAGCGCTGTTGGTAGCGCATTCTCCACCCGCCCCTTCCATCCACTGACACCCAAGTTGATCCGCGCCAGCTTACGCCACTCCATAAACATCTCGCCCGCAGGTCCCAGCCGATCTCCTGCCCGCGCTAAACACACCGCGTCACGGATATCGGACCCGGATTCATTGCGACCCTCGAGCTTTAGGCAAGCCACAGCAGAATCCAGAGCCATTCGATCCCGCAATAGGGCACAGGGCAATGTACCGTTTGGGTCGCGTAACACCGCATCTAGCGTAGCCAGCGCCGCGCCAGATAACAAAGCAACAGTTTCAGGGTCTTCATCTCTTTGCTGAGTGATCCAACGGGGCAGAAGCTGTAGGCTCATGGTATCGCCTATAATGAGTTTAGCGGTCGGGTTCATCCAGACAGACTAAACCTGCGCGGCGCTTATTTCCAGATAATAGCGCATGAACCGCCGCATCTTGTTGGTCAAAATTATGTCCAATAAGTTTACATTATCGGACCTGTACAGATATATTGAGAAACAGTTTCAATATTAGTGAATTTTTAGGAGAGATATGGCCACAGAGAACGAGAAGTTGAGCTCAGGTCGCTTTACTACATCTGAAGATGCTCAGGGTCACGCAAGAGATCAAAAGAAAAGTGATGGCATCACCCTGCCCTCGCATGTGGCTGGCTCAGGCACCCTTGATCAGCTGGTAGAAACCGCACGCGGCTATGCAAAGCAGGCGGCCTCTGAGAACACCCTGACTGCCTATGCAAAAGACTGGGCGCACTTTGCCCGGTGGTGCAGATTGAAGGGAACGGAGCCCTTGCCGCCTTCACCCGAGATGATCGGCCTCTACCTCGCCAACTTGGCGGCACCCACGGGAAAGGCACCTGCCCTCTCAGTTTCGACCATCGAGCGCCGTCTTTCTGGCCTTAGCTGGAACTACAAGCAACGCGGCTTCAACCTCGATCGCAAGAACCGCCATATTGCCTCCGTACTGGCTGGCATCAAACGCAAACACGCCCGTCCGCCGGTGCAGAAGGAGGCGATCCTGGCCGAGGACATTCTCGCGATGGTGGCCACCTTGCCCTACGACCTGCGCGGTCTGCGAGACCGAGCCATCCTGCTGATCGGCTATGCGGGCGGTCTGCGTCGATCGGAAATCATCAGCCTCGACGTTCACAAGGATGACACGCCGGACTCGGGGGGCTGGATTGAGATCTTCGACAAGGGCGCCCTGCTCACCCTCAATGCCAAGACTGGCTGGCGTGAGGTCGAGATTGGCCGCGGGTCCAAGGATCAAACCTGCCCCGTGCATGCGCTCGAACAATGGCTGCACTTCGCCAAGTTCGACTTCGGTCCGGTCTTTGTCGGCACCTCGCGGGATGGCAAGCGTGCCACGGAGACAAGACTGAACGACAAGCATGTTGTGCGGCTGATCAAGCGCACGGTCCTAGACGCCGGAATTCGGTCCGACCTGCCCGAAAAAGACCGGCTCGCACTGTTTGCAGGCCATTCGCTGCGTGCCGGCCTCGCCAGTTCGGCAGAGGTTGATGAACGCTATGTCCAGAAGCAGCTCGGGCATGCTTCGGCCGAGATGACCCGCCGCTATCAGCGCCGGCGCGATCGGTTCAGAGTGAACCTGACGAAGGCAACCGGGTTGTGATGGGGATCAGCAGGCTTCGGACTTCTAAGCTCAAAGTGAGGCAACAAGGCGAGGCAGATCGCTCGGGGACTGGAAGGTACCCACGATGATGACCTCGTCCGATCGATCCAGAAAGACTAGGAAATGCTCCCCTGCCCTCATGAACCGTAGGTCTTCGACATCATCAACAAGAACAGCGCAGCTCCGACTATGGGCTTGGCCATTCAGAATACGTTCACAGCCGTTGAGCAATCCGGCCTCGTAAAGCTCCGCTTCGCGCCGGCCGAAAGTTTCGATCGTACTTCTGGCCATTTCAGTGAGGCTGGCTTCCGCCCGACGGGTCAGCCGAAAGGGTCGGCTCATGAACGGGCGCACGCGGTCGCAAAGGCCCTACGGATCGCGTCTTTGCCGCTGCCCTCAGCAAGTTCACTCGCCTTCGCCTGCGCGAGACCTTCGAGAAGCACTTGGCGGACGCCCATGATCTGCGCCTCTTCCTGCTCAAGCAGCCTCAGGCCAGCGCGCAAGGCTTCACTCGCATTCTGGTAGCGCCCGGACGCCACCAGTGCTTGAACCAGATGGTCTTGGGTTTCGGTCAGGACAACGTTGCGTGTCACCATGGGTCGAGCCTCCTTTATTGGCAATATATGCCAATGCTAAGTTTCGGTCAATGGAGGCCGATCTTGGGCAAAGAACTGCCGTCATGTAACCTCTTCTCCCGTCGCTATCTCATTTATGCGCCCCCTGCCCTGAAGACGATCGGATGGGGTCGCCTCGCGTCTGCGGAAAAATAACGGCGGATACTACCATGTAAAAATTTCTGTGACTCATCTTTGTATTTTAGCTTCCCTCACCGGTCTATGCGGATGCCTTTATTGCAAGTTGGAATATCGAACATCTCGGATGAGATGACGGACAGGATTTGACCGCGGTCGCAAAGGCCGCGAGCCGATTTGACTTGATCGCAGTTCAGAAAGTCATGAGTGAAGAAGGCGCGGCTCAGCTGATCCTACAAAGGGTTCGAGGCCTTCCATTACTGCAGCGATAAAATCACCTGGGTCGATGGCGCTGTGGTCTATGTGGATAATCGCGATGTCTTTGCGCGAGAGCCCTTCTCAGCCCGCTTTGAAACCAACGATGGGTTTCAATTCGTAATGGCCACGGTACATCCCATCTACGGCAAATCCGTTGCGGAGCGGGAAAAGGAAGCGCATGCGCTGCGCTCATATCTCGACTGGCTCAATGACAGCTTTGAGGGCTCACCGTCATTCTTGACGGGAAACTTCAACCTGCCTCCGACAAACCCGGCCTGGGGCCCCGTCGGTCAGACCGCCGCGCAGTTGATCACGGGTGGAGGCACTACGCTGAGCACCAAGGACGGCCGCTTCGCAAACCTCTACGATGACATCAGGGCGCCGCCTGGCGTGAGCCTGCCCATCCATGCCAGCGGTAGATTGGAGTTTCCACACAAGGTTCTGGGCATCACCCATGCTGAGGCGCGCGATAGCGTCTCGGATCATATCCCGGTTTGGCTGAGCCCGGATGCGGAGCCAGTGAACTTTCCGGCTACTGACCCCAGTAAGTTCGATCGCGCCGCATTCCTAAGCGGCGAAGACCATCGGCCTGAAGGAGAGCAAGCGCCAGTGATCGGCAACAAAAATTCGAAGATCTACCACCTGCCGCATTGCCCCGGTTACTCGAAGACCGGGGTCAACAACCGGCAGCCTTTTGAAACTGAGGCCGCCGCGCGACAGGCCGGTTTCCGCATGGCTCGCAATTGCTGAGGGAAATAAGAGGGCCAATCACAAAAAGACCCGCTGAGGATTTTCACGGGTGTTACGTATCCTAAAGTCAGATCAACAGGGAGGGATCCAATATGTCTGATGTCACAGTTCAGGCAAGCAAATTCATTTCGGCACGGGGAGCACTACATTCGTGGCAGCCTGACGGGCGCATTACGGTGGAAGCAGATGGTAACCTTCATACCGGCAAACCGGTGCCTCTGGTTATCCGTCAGATTGAAGCCGAATCTCCGGCTGCATCTGAGGCCTATGAAACGGCGGTCGATGATAAAGTAGGTTTGGAGTGCGAACCTTCTTTCTGAGGCTCATGTACCGCGGTACAGAAATTTCGCGGAATGTCTTTTTGGATATCGTCAGCAGCCTTGTTCACCCGGACAGGGCTGCGCCGATGGTCCTCAGAGTATCGGCTTGAACTCTGGCTGCTGGAGCAGAAGCTAAGCCCAAATCAAAAATCTGTACCGCGGTACAGATTTCGTGCGGGGTGTGGAGGAACCCGCAACAGATCATCGCATACCGGCGACAGGTTTTCCTGCTATGAACCCTTCAATCATCGAGGTGAAATAGGCTGCTGGTGATTTGATGCGCATCGCATTCTCAGCAAGATACTCCAAAGCTCTGAGCATGTTCGGCCATCCGATTGAGGCGACACCTTTAGCCATGGCTTCACCTTTCAAACTCAAAAATGATCCAAAAAGAAAAACCGCTTCCCGCAAGCGAGAGGGTGATTGTACAGCATCCGGGTAGAGGCTGGCGATATTTGGACAATGCTCCCATGCTTCTGTAAGTCGCGAATACTCATCGGGCGCCTTCTTATTAGGATCTAGTTTTATAGACTCTACTTGGCGGACATTTTGACCGTTCCTGCCGGACTCTGGTCGCGTATCCGCAATATCGCTTTGGGGGTGTGCTTCGCGGCGAACCTTCAGTTTCCGGCGGGGCAGAACGATTGGTTGGGTCGCGTTGAGTTTGATGGTTGACTCATCACTGACGGGTTGTGTACCGGGGTCAGCTTTTTGCCGTTCGCTCTCTTTGTTCTCTGCGCGACACATCTGGTCAGCGGCGGCCGGGGAAGGGCAGGGGCCCCCGTTTAGGACACGAGAAATTTCGTTGTGGGCTTCAGGTGCAGGGCGAGCCGCTTGGTCGGCCGGCTTCAAAGCGCGCATCTCCTGCATAAGAGCCGCGACCTCGCCGGTCTTTAAAGAAGAGCGGCGCAGGATCGTTTTCACCTGAGTAAGGTATTCGATCTGTACCGCGGCCAGCTGCTCAGGAGCGCGCAGAAGATCAGCGCGGATTGCCAGCGCCTCAGAGCGCATCGAGCGAAGCTCTTCAGCCTCAAGATCGAGGCGCGCGGCCTCTGCCACCAGTTCCGGGTAAAGGTGCAGGAGGGGGGAGAGATCGAAGCCGAAGGCATCACGAACAACCCCGCCAACCCGAAGCGGGAAGCGCTTTCCGGTGGCGCTGTCCTTGCGTGTGATGAAACCGATCTCGCAGAGCTTGGCGATGTGGCGCCGAAGCACCCGATCACCCATGCGGTTGGCGCGCTCGCAGATGGTTTTGTTCGATGGGTAAACCACCAAGAGCGCGTCAGAACTAAGAGGCGTCTCCATGCCTTTACTGCGGTCCCGGCATGGCAGAAAGCTCAAGAGCGTTTCCAAAACAAGGATCGAGCTTGGGGTCAGACCATAGCTCGGGCTGCTGCTTTTAACTGCGGTCATGAGATCGCGGCGCGTGACTGGTTGCATGCGTTCGGGAAGGGTAGGGGCATAGCTCCTCCGATCCCCGACATGAGATGCCGTGATTTTTGCCTGTTTCATAGCTTTCAGACGGCAAAGAGAGACCATTCACCGAAAACGGTGTTGCAATCGATTCTTCAGCAAGGTATCCATGAGGTGCTTAAAACTCTTGGGACCCTTCGAGACTTCGGTTTCGTGGGGTTTCTTTTTGCGCTGCGTCTGCCTCCTTTCTTATGCTAATGTTGCTCATATTTGGTTCGTACAATGCGCTCTTAGTGGCGCTTTACTTGGAGTGTGGGCAAAATCTGTACCGCGGTACAGATTTTTACTAACATCGCCAAATAATCCCGTTATAACAATGACTTACGTTATTCATTCGCAGATTTCCATTGCCAGTATAGATTTTCGGTTTCGTCCTGAAGCCATTCGATGAAGGCCGCGTCGGACTTATCCTTTACCTTGATGCTGATGCCCTTGGTGCTGGGGCTCATCTCAACCTGACCCTTTGCAACCGAGAGCTTCTTAGGCTTGCTTGACCGCTGCTCAGAGCCCCCTTTCAAACGCTGAAGGACCGTGGTGAAACGGCCAGGGCTATCGAGCTCGTTGGGCAGTGCTTCTACCGCTTTTTTGATCCGGCGGGTTTCCACAACTGCTGTGATCTTTGCCAGTTCACCCCATTGCCTCCGACCGATGCCGTGCGCAGAACCAATTGCATCAATAAGCTCACTCGGGATTTCCCTAATGACCTTTGCCATCCGGCTTACGTCGCCTGTCGGGATGTTAAGGGCCCGTTCAATCACCGCAGCTTTCATGCCGCTATCAAGCAACTGAGTAATGAAGGCGGATTTCTCGATGTAGCTATTCTCGAGGCGTTCAGCGTTCTCGAGGCCTTGGGCCACCACCAACGCGTCATCGTCCAGCTCGCCAATATAGGCTTTGACCGGAATGCCGATGATACGACAAGCCGCGATCCGACGCCGACCATAGACCGGCTCATATTCGTAGCCTGAGCCAGCCGGTGCGGCCCGAAGCAGCACTGGGACTTGTTGGCCTGACTCGCGAATGGATGCGACGAGCGTATCAATCTCTGCAGAGACATCGAAGCGATCCCGAAACTTACTTTGACCGATGAGGTCAATGTCGATGTCCTGGATCGTCTGGTTCCGCAGATCATCATATGTTTCGCGGAAGCGTCGAACCGTTGGGCTGCCAGACGCAGGCGCTGCGGACACAGGGGACACGGCAGGGGAGGGGGCTTCCTGAGGCTCGTCACCACCGGACAGGGTTCGCTCAAGACTTGCTGAGAAAATTCCTTTACGCGCCATTGGTGTCTCTTCCCCAAGATTGATGGATAAGACCTTCGAATTCTGTGACGACCCGTGTAACTGATTCCCAAGCACGCTGATAGGTTTGACGATTGAAGCTCGACGGATCTACTTCCGCGATTGTTTCTGCGCTATTCGCCGCATCCGCGATTGCGGCCGACAAATAGAACTCGCTGGCCATAACTGCATCTTCGAGGATCGATCTTAAATAGCTTGCGACCTGAATTTGCGGCTGGTCTGTCGGGTTGTATCTTGTGATCAGGTATTTGATCCAGTCGTAGGGCCGAGCGCCCTGGCGTCCCTCCAAAACCGACATCATCTCACCTGCCATGCCGAGGAATGTACCCAGGCTCATCACATCGATGAAGGAGGCCGTGACGGGGACAAGAAGCCCAGAGCTAGCGAAAAGAGATGAAATTACGGCAAAGCTCATTTGTGGTGGGCAATCGACCAAGAAGACGTCAAAGTCATCGCGGATGGGCTCAAGCGCCTCTTCAACGCGAACGAAAAACGGGAATTTCTTCTGATCATTCACCGCAGTCTCATGCTCGAACTCCATGATATGCATATTGGAGGGAATAAGGCTGAGATTGGGAATATGCGTTTGCCGGATCACTTCGCGGATATCAACGCGTTGAGTTTCTTCAGGATCAGAAGCATCCGGGTAGCGGATCGCGTCATAGAGCGTGAGCATATCCGGCTCGCGCTCTGGGATGATACCGCAAAATTGAGTCGTGCTGGCTTGAGCGTCGAGATCAATGACCGCGACCCTATAGCCACGCAACGCCAATGCACATGCAACGCTTGCGGCTGTGGACGTCTTGCCCGCCCCGCCTTTCAGATTAACGATGCTAACTACCTGAGAGCGCTCACCATTCTGCCTGCGCGTAATATTTTTACTTTCGAGCCGATCATTCTCGATCAAGAAATCTCTGATCGCATTGATTTCGGATGCTTCGAAATGACGACGCGTGCCCCGAAGCAACGATCCTTGAGGCAGATCTGGGTTGGTGCGTAGGGTATGGCGCAACGAGTTTTCGTTTACGCCGATGTAATGGCAAGCCTCTTTGAACGAAAAAGGCCGCAAGACCTTTTCTTTATTCGGCTCAAGTAAGCGTTGTCGATGCTGTATAAGCTGGCTTGAGATAAGCCCGGCATGTCTGCCCAGAGACGCGGATCCGCTCGTATTCAT